>CAMCZG010000063.1 GCA_945886445.1 Bifidobacterium breve
CTGGTACTGAAATGGTGATGCCTGGTGACAATGTGAATATGACGGTGGAGTTGGGTAAGCCCATTGCTATGGATGAGGGTTTGCGTTTCGCTATTCGTGAGGGTGGCCGTACTGTTGGTGCTGGTCGAGTCACAAAGATCCTGAAGTAATCCACAGTCCGTATTGAATTAACAAAGAAAATCTCAAAGTAAGGGGCCAGTTATGGCAAAGAGCGAGAAGCGGGTGAAAATTACCCTCGAGTGCACAGAGTGCAAAGAGCGTAACTACATCACCATGAAGTCCAAGGTAAACGACCGTGAGCGCCTAGAAATGAAGAAATACTGCGCCCGCGATCGTCGTCATACCAACCATAAGGAGACTCGTTAGGCCACTGATAGCCTGACCCCTTCATTAGGGCAGTAGCTCAGCTGGTAGAGCGCCGGTCTCCAAAACCGATGGTCGGGGGTTCAAATCCCTCCTGCCCTGCAAAAGACCAATTGAATCAATAACGAAAAGACAGAACAAAAAACAAATGTCGACTCAAGACCTCAACCGAGAACAAAAGCGCGCAATGAAGCGCCAGGGCGCCCTGAATGAACAGGGTGTCCCGGTTCGTGCTGCTCGTACGGGTCCAAGCAAAAATGTCAACAAAGAGCGCACCAGCCCCATCACCTATTTACGTGAAGTACGTGAAGAGATGCGCAAGGTTGCATGGCCTACTTGGCCTGAAGTGCGCAAGTACTCCATTGTTGTGCTCATCACCGTAGTGATATTCACATCCATCGTTGGCGGACTCGATGCATTATTCGGTTTCTTCTCCAGCTGGCTTTACAAGGACTAGTAGGAATTTCATGAGCGATAATTTTCTTCTCAATATGGGCAAGTCGTCTGAAGGCGACGTCATTGACGATGCAGTAGCAACAGAAGTTGTCGACGCATCATTCGACCTCACTACAGGCGAAACCAACAACGATGCTGAAGTTGTTGAAGCTGAAGTGGAATCTATTTTTTCTAAACCAGGGCAGTGGTACGTCGTTCACTCACAGTCTGGTTATGAGAAAAAAGTTGAACTCAACTTGAAGTCACGCATTTTATCGATGCAAATGGAACACCGCATTTATGAAGTTGTCATTCCTATGGAAGATGCGGTGGAATTCAAAAAAGGTCAAAAGCAAATTGTTCAGCGCAAAGTTTTCCCCGGCTATTTGTTGGTGCGTTGCGAAATGGACGACGAATCATGGTTCTGCATTCGCAACACTCCTGGAATCACGGGGTTCGTTGGGCAAAGCCACAAAGGTCAAAAGCCAACACCATTGTCGCGACGTGAAGTGGAAACCTTCCTCTCGGCAAAGGGAGACGGCAAGGCTGCGCCAAAGCGCAAGTCACCAAAACTCGAACACGAAGTTGGCGAGAGCGTACGTGTGAAGGAAGGCCCATTTGCCGACTTCACTGGCGTCATCGACGACATCAATGTCGATCATATGAAGTTGAAAGTTCTCGTCAATATCTTTGGCCGCGAAACCATCGTCGAGATGGATTTCAGTCAAGTAGCGAAACTCTAAATAGCGGAACTCACAGTAAAAGGCCAATAAGGAAACATAGTCATGGCAAAAAAGAAACTTGCAGCAATCGTAAAGATTCAGATCCCCGCAGGAAAAGCAACACCTGCGCCACCAGTGGGTACCGCACTCGGACCCCACGGCATCGCCATCATGGACTTCGTGAAGCAGTACAACGCTGCCACCGAAGCTCAAGCAGGAACCATTATTCCTGTTGAGATCAGCATCTTTGAAGATCGTTCATTCACCTTCGTTTTGAAGACACCACCAACACCAGTGTTGTTGCGTCAAAAAGCTGGTATTGAAAAGGCCTCGTCAACTCCTGGTAAAGCAGTTGCAGGAACGGTGACAGAAACAGACATTGAAGAAGTCGCTAAAATCAAAATGCCAGACCTCAATGCGTACGACCTTGAAGCTGCAAAAATGCAGGTTCGTGGTACCGCGCGTTCAATGGGTTTGAAAATCGTTTAAGTAATACATTCACACCGGTTCGACCAAGACAACCTCGCTTGGCAACCCAACATATGAGGGAGGCTTTATGCCAGTTAAAGGAAGCTTAGGAAAAAAGTACAAGGCCGCAATTGCTGCGTACGATCGCGAAGAACTGTTCAGCCCATTAGAGGCTGCAGAGATCGTGAAGAAATCTGCAAAGGCAAAATTCGACGAGAGCGTTGAAGTTGCCGTGCGTTTGGGTGTTGACCCGCGTAAAGCAGAACAAATGATTCGCGGCACCGTTGCGTTGCCTTCGGGTACAGGCAAGACAATACGTATTGCTGTTTTTGCATCTGGTGATGCCGCTCAAGCTGCCCGCGATGCAGGTGCCGATCTTGTTGGCGCCGATGAACTTGCTGCTGAAATTGAAAAAGGCAACATGGACTTCGACTTGGCCATTGCTACTCCCGACATGATGCCACTCGTTGGTCGCTTGGGTCGTGTGCTTGGGCCACGTGGTCTCATGCCAAACCCCAAAACGGGCACAGTGACACAAGATGTGGGCCGCGCAGTGAGTGAATTCAAAGGCGGCAAGGTGGAATATCGCACCGACCGTTACGGCAATGTGCACGTTCCCATTGGTAAGGCAAGTTTCTCCACCACCGATCTAGCCAACAACCTTCTTGCCGTTCTCGATGAAATCCAGCGCGCGAAGCCAGCTGCATCAAAAGGCAAGTATTTGCGCAAAATTGTCATTGCCAGCACCATGGGCCCCGGCGTGAAGATCGATACCAACCGTATAAAGCCCGAAGTATAAAAAGTTTGTAATTCGGCATTTGCCGATAGCGTCACACATCTACATAACCGTTCGGTTACTCGCCAAAGACATCTGGCTTGTGCGCAAGCACAATTAAGAGAGCAGCAATTGGGCTCTGCCAGAAGAGGCGAACAACTTTCGGACACAGAACCACAGATCTCGCGATCTCGTGGTGTGTTCAAAGGGCGTTCGCAATTGCGGGCGCCGTGCGACCACACACACGATAGAGCGCAAGCCGAGTCGTGTCCGAGAGAAAAATAAGGAGGTGAAAATGACTTCTACAAGCATCCGTTCCGAAAAGGCAGCCGTGGTGTCCGAAGTTCGGGAAAAGTTGGCAGCATCCGATGCAGCCATCGTGACCGAGTACCGAGGAATGACCGTGGCTGCACTTGCTCAACTACGTCGTGAACTGCGAAAGTCCGGTGCCGAGTACAAGGTGTACAAAAACACATTGGCTCGTTTTGCCGCTCGTGAAGCAGGCTACGAAGGCCTCGAATCAATGTTGGTGGGCCCATCGGCCATTGTGTTTGTGAAAGGCGATGCTGCAGCTGCAGCAAAAGCACTTCGTGAACAGGCCAAGGCCAACCCACTCCTCATCGTCAAAGGCGGTGTGGTGGGAACTTCCATATTGTCGAAAAAAGATCTCGACGTTTTGGCAGATCTGCCACCGCGCGAAGTATTGCTGGCCCAGTTCGCTGGTGCCCTGCAGGCTCCGCTCGTCAAGACCGCAGGTCTCTTGCAGGCACTGCCTCGCAATATGGCATACGGCTTGAAGGCGCTCGTCGACCAAAAAGCTGCTTAATTCATTCATTTTCATTCATTTTTAACCAAAAAATTCAGTTTTCTCCCGCGGGAGATCTACACAAGGAGATAGAGCAACATGGCTCTTAATAAAGAAGACATCCTCGACGGCATTTCAGCCCTCACCGTTATTGAACTCAAAGAACTCCTCGATGCATTCGAAGAGCGCTTTGGCGTCACCGCAGCTGCTCCAGCAGCCGTTGCAGTTGCTGCAGTCGCCGGTGGCGGCGGAGCTGCTGCAGAAGAAGAGCAAGACGAGTTCGACGTCATCTTGAAAGATGGTGGAGCTCAGAAGATTCAGGTCATTAAGGCCGTGCGCGAGCTCACCAGCTTGGGCTTGAAGGAAGCAAAAGACCTCGTTGACAGTGCTCCAAAGGCTGTTCTCGAGAAGGTCAGCAAAGAAGATGCCGCTAAGGCAAAAGCCAAGCTTGAAGAAGCTGGCGCAGGCGTCGAAGTTAAATAAGACCAAAAATCAGATATTCCTGGCATTTCGCCGGGCGGAGTGGCAGTACCTCGGGCGAGAGCCCGGGGTATTTGCTTTTTCTGGCCTGATTTGGTCGGAAATGCTTGACTCGGAGCGAAAACAGGCTTATCTTGCCTGCGAGACGGGCAATCTGGAGCTTCCGCGGAGGTTCTGCCAAAGATAAGCCCTATTTTTTGCGCTCCCGTGTTCATTTGGGTGGGGTGGCGGTAGCCTGTTGTGTTGCCGTGTGCTTTTGTTTGTCATCGTTTTTCATGTTGTCGCAGAGCACATTTCATCCCCTACCGCTTGCAAACAGGAGTAAATAGTGGCCTCTCATTCGTTGTCCCGCGATCGGTATTCATTTGCGAATCTTGGCGAAGCCTTAGAGATTCCCGATCTCATTGCTGTCCAACGCGAAAGTTTTGAATGGTTTGTTCGTCAAGGTCTTGCAGAAGCATTTGCCGACATTTCACCAATCAAAGACTTCAGTGGAAATCTTCAACTCGAACTTGAGTTTGACCCCACCGATGAAGACCTTTGCCCACCACCAAAGTTCACAATGGAAGAGTGCCGCGAACGCGACATGTCTTATGCATCAAGCATCTTTGTTCGTGCTCGTTTCTTAAACGGTTACACCGGAGAAATTAAAGAGCAAGTTGTTTTCATGGGTGACTTCCCGAAGATGACGGAAAAAGGAACATTCATTATCAACGGCACCGAGCGCGTAGTTGTATCGCAGCTCGTGCGTTCTCCTGGCGTTATTTTTGAGCCAGGTGAGCGTTTCCGTTTGCGTAACTTGTCGAAGCATCAATTGGTCAAGGGCACCATTCACCCGTACCGCGGTGAGTGGCTCGAGTTCGACGTTGAACAAAAGCCAGGAAAAGACGTTACCGCAGGCACACGTGTTGCCCGTAAGCGTCGCCTTGGTGTTTTCACCATCTTGCGTGCACTTGGTTACGACGAAGAAGGCGCACCAGGCTTCCTCGACCGTTTTGTTGCACACTTCGATTTCCTCGAAGGTCAGTGGGAAAAAGAGCGCAACATTGCTCCTACCCGCGATGAAGCACTTGTAGAAATTTACAAGCGAGCCCGCCCGGGTGAACCGCCAACCTTGGAAAGTGCACGTGCGTATTTCGAAAATGCATTCTTCGAAAACCGTCGCTACGACCTCAGCCGTGTTGGCCGTTACAAGCTCAACCGCAAACTTGGTGGAGAACTTGCAAGCTTGCAAAAGAACTTCGGCCTCACCGCCGATCAACTCGATTTACCTGCAGTAGATCAGCCAGTGCTTGCTAAGTGCGAAGTACTTGCCACCATCTCGTACATGTTGCACCTCGTGAAGCAAGAGCCTGGTTATCGCCTCGACGACCAAGACCACTTTGCCAACCGTCGTATTCGTTCTGTGGGTGAACTCATTCAGAACCAAGTACGTATTGGTTTGTCACGTATGGAGCGCGTTGTTCGTGAGCGCATGACAACACAAGATGTCGAAGCAATCACACCACAAACACTCATCAACATTCGCCCGGTTGTTGCTTCCATCAAAGAGTTCTTCGGAACTTCTCAGTTGTCGCAGTTCATGGACCAAGTAAACCCATTGTCGGGTCTTACTCACCGTCGTCGTTTGTCAGCGCTCGGACCCGGTGGTCTCAGCCGCGAGCGCGCCGGCTTTGAAGTGCGAGACGTCCACTTCTCTCACTACGGACGCATGTGCCCAATCGAAACACCAGAAGGTCCAAACATTGGCCTTATTGGTGCACTCAGCACATTTGCTCGTGTGAATGAATTTGGTTTCATCGAGAGCCCATATCGCAAAGTTGTCAACGGTGTCGTTACCGACCAAATCGTCTACATGGCAGCCGACGAAGAAGAGAACTACACCCTTGCCCAGGCAAACACTCCGTTGAATACCGACGGAACATTTAAGGCCGAGCGCGTGTTGGTGCGTCGTTCTCCACAAACAGCCAGCCTTGAAGACTTGCGCAAAATGTTGGAAGCCGAGTCGTTCTTCGGTGCTACAACCGACATTGCGCTTGTGCCAGGAACAGAAGTTGACTACATGGACGTTTCACCGAAGCAAATTGTTTCGGTTGCAACTGCGCTTATTCCGTTCCTTGAACACGACGACGCAAACCGCGCACTCATGGGTGCCAACATGCAGCGTCAAGCAGTTCCACTTATTCGTGCAGAAGCACCGTACGTAGGAACCGGAATGGAATTGCGTGCAGGTCGTGACGGTGCCGATCTTTTGTTGGCACTCGACGATGGAACCGTTACAGAAGTTTCTGGTCGCGGCATCACTGTTCAGTACGTCACACTCGGCAAGAAGCGGTACAACCTCGCTAAGTTCCGTCGCTCCAACCAAGACACATGCATCAACCAAGTAGTTCGTGTACGTGAAGGACAAAAAGTCAACAAGGGCGACCTCATGGTCGATGGTCCAAGCACCGACCTTGGTGAACTCGCTCTCGGCAAAAACCTCCTCGTGGCTCTGATGCCGTGGGAGGGTTACAACTTCGAAGACGCAATCATCTTGTCTGAGCGCTTAGTAAAAGACGATGTGCTTACTTCCATCCACATTCACGAGCATGAAGTTGATGCGCGCGATACCAAGTTGGGTGCAGAAGAAATCAGCCGTGACATTCCAAACTTGTCCGACGACATTCTTCGCGACCTCGACGATCGCGGCATTATTCGTGTTGGTGCTGAAGTTGGCCCTGGCGATGTGTTGGTGGGCAAAGTAACCCCTAAGGGTGAAACAGAACTTACCCCTGAAGAGCGTTTGCTCCGTGCCATCTTTGGTGAAAAGGCTCGCGAAGTACGTGACACCAGCTTGAAGGTGCCTCACGGCGAAAGCGGAAAAATCATCGACGTCAAAGTGTTCTCTCGCGAGAACGGCGATGAACTACCACCAGGTGTCAACCAACTCGTTCGTGTTTATGTTGCACAGAAGCGCAAAATCAGCGTGGGTGACAAACTTGCAGGACGCCACGGCAACAAAGGTGTTATCTCGAAGATTCTTCCTATTGAAGACATGCCATACATGGACGACGGAACTCCTGTCGACATCATCTTGAACCCACTGGGTGTTCCATCACGTATGAACGTCGGCCAGGTTCTTGAGGCTCACCTTGGTTACTGCGCACGTTGGGGTTGGACCGATCCAAAAACCAACTCAGGCAGCACCATTGGTACTCCAATCCGTGGAACGGAAAAGAAAACGCGTCCAACAACTCCTCCTGCAACGTTTATTGCAACACCAGTTTTCGATGGTGCGCATTGGGATGAGGAAGACATACATAACTCACATCCGACAATCCAAACAATCTTGGAAAATATCACGCCCGATGGTGTCGACGGTCAACGTCTCATTCAAAAGACTGGTAAGACCCCTTTGCGTAACGGACGAACAGGAGAGCTGTACGACAACCCCATCACTGTTGGGTACATGTACATCTTGAAACTCTCTCACCTTGTTGACGACAAGATTCACGCTCGTTCAACTGGTCCATACTCCATGATCACCCAGCAGCCACTTGGTGGTAAAGCACAATTCGGTGGTCAGCGATTTGGCGAAATGGAAGTGTGGGCTCTCGAGGCCTACGGTGCGGCGTATTGCTTGCAAGAACTGCTCACCATTAAGTCAGACGACGTTCTCGGACGTGTGAAGGTCTATGAAGCAATTGTGAAGGGCGAAAATATTCCTGAGCCCGGAATTCCTGAAAGCTTCAAAGTTCTTATGAAGGAAATGCAAGCACTCTGCCTCGACGTAGAAGTTCTCGCAGCCGATGGTGCCGAAATTGAAATGGGCAACATGGACGACGACATCTTCCGCGCAACAGAAGCTCTTGGCATCGACATCAGCCGCCCAGAACGCGGCACCGATGACGACGACCGTGAGCGCCGCCGCGAACGCGCCTTCTAGAAACTTCTTGTACACAAACGACCTTTATCTCATCAACTACCACGATCTTTAAGGAAACGGAACCGACATGCTCGACGTGAATATGTTCGACCAACTACGAATTGGCCTTGCAACAGCCGATCAAATTCGTCTCTGGTCAAAAGGCGAAGTCAAAAAGCCCGAGACCATCAACTACCGCACCTTGCGTCCTGAGAAGGATGGTCTTTTTTGCGAAAAGATTTTTGGACCAACCCGTGACTGGGAGTGCTACTGCGGTAAGTACAAGCGCGTTCGTTTCAAGGGAATTATCTGCGAGCGTTGTGGCGTTGAAGTAACACGTTCAAAAGTTCGTCGTGAACGCATGGGCCATATTGAACTTGCTGCACCAGTTGTGCACATTTGGTATCTACGCGGAACACGTAGCTGGCTTGCCTATCTTCTTGGCGGAATTGAAGCCAAAGAAGAGTTGAAGGCAAAGCAACTAGAAAAAGTTATTTATTTTGCTGCAAGCCTCGTTACCAAGGTCGATGTTGATCGTCGTCATAACGACCTTGCCAACTTGGAGCAGGAATACCTTGCCGAGCAAGATGCAATTAAGAAAGACATGGAGCTTGCACTTGCACGCAAGTTCAAAGATGTTGAAGCAGAACTCAAGACTTTGGAAAAAGAAGGCACTAAAGAGAGCGATATCAAAATTCGCCAACGCCTTATTGACAAAGAAATCCAGAGCATGCGCGATCGCTTTGAAGGTGACCTCGATCTTTCACGTCGCACCTGGGATGAATTCAAGCGCTTGCACCCACGTCTCATTATTGAAGACGAAATGTTGTGGCGCAACCTTCGCGATCCATTTGGCCCATATGCCGAGTACTTCGAAGGTGGCACCGGTGCCGATGCCATCAAGGCACTCATCGACTGCCTCGATTTCGATAAAGAAGAAGAAAAACTACGCACTGCAATTGAAGCAGCCGATGGCCAAAAGCCATTGTCTGCACAACGTCGCCAAAAGGCAATTAAGCGTTTGAAGATCGTTGCTTCGTTCAACCAGCGCGATGAACAGGGCCGTCGTTTGAACAGCCCGAAGGCAATGATTCTCGATGTTGTTCCCGTCATTCCGCCAGAACTGCGCCCAATGGTGCAGCTCGACGGTGGTCGCTTTGCGACATCCGACCTCAACGACCTTTACCGTCGTGTTATTAACCGCAACAACCGCTTGCGCCGTTTGCTCGATCTGGGTGCACCAGAAATTATCGTGAACAACGAAAAGCGTATGTTGCAAGAAGCAGTCGATGCTTTGTTCGACAACGGTCGTCGTGGTCGCCCAGTGACCGGTCCAGGTAACCGTCCACTCAAGTCGTTGTCCGACATGTTGAAGGGTAAGCAAGGACGCTTCCGTCAGAACCTTCTGGGTAAGCGTGTTGACTATTCCGGTCGTTCCGTCATCGTGGTAGGGCCAACCTTGCGTTTGCATCAGTGCGGACTGCCAAAACTCATGGCACTTGAACTTTTCAAGCCATTCGTCATGAAGCGCCTCGTCGACCTTGAGCTTGCACAAAATATCAAGTCGGCAAAGCGCATGGTCGAGCGTCGTCGCCCACAAGTATGGGACGTTCTTGAAGACGTTATTAAAGAGCACCCGGTTCTCTTGAACCGCGCTCCTACCTTGCACCGCTTAGGAATTCAGGCCTTCGAGCCGGTACTCGTTGAAGGTAAAGCAATTCAAATTCACCCACTTGTGTGCACAGCATTCAACGCCGACTTCGACGGCGACCAGATGGCTGTTCACCTTCCATTGTCTGCAGAAGCACAAGCAGAAGCTCGTGTTCTCATGTTGTCGGCAAACAATATTTTGTCACCAGCATCGGGTCGCCCTATTGTGGCACCTTCGCAAGACATGGTCATCGGTGGTTTCTACCTCACCGAACTCGTTGAAGGTTTGCCAGGCGAAGGACGTTCGTTCCAGAACCGTTGGGAAGTATTCCGCGCACTCGATGAAAAGTCAGTGTTGTTGCATACCAAAATTAGGTTCCGTGAAACCTTGTCAACCGGAGAGCGTCGCACTATTGACATCACTCCTGGTCGCTTGTTGTTCGAGGAAGCTTTGCCAGCCGACTACCCAGAACGCTTTGGGCATATTTCAGCAACTTTGAAGAAAAAAGAAATGGGTCTCATCGTTGAAACCCTTTCTGACCACTATCCAAAGTCAGCAATTTCACAGTCGCTCGACGCAATTAAAAACGTGTGCTATCGCTATGCCGCACAGTCTGGTCTCACCATCTCTATCGATGACGTGAAGACTCCAAAAGACAAGCGCGCCATTCTCGATGATCACGAAAAGCAAGCCGACAAGGTGGAAAACCAATTCCGTCGCGGCATCATCACCGACGGCGAACGTCGTCAGCAAGAAGTGCGTATTTGGACCGATGCAACTGCAGCAGTGCAAATTGCAATGGAAAAAGAATTCAAAGCACAACGCTTTAACCCCATTGAAATGATGGTTGGTTCAGGTGCTCGCGGAAACATGACCCAGATGAAGCAAATTGCAGGTATGCGCGGTCTCGTGGCTAACCCTCGTGGTGACATGATTCCTCGTCCAATTAAGAGCAACTTCCGTGAAGGTTTGGAAACTCTTGAGTACTTCATTGCTACGCCTGGCGCACGTAAAGGACTCGTCGACACCGCATTGCGTACTGCCGACTCGGGTTACCTCACACGTCGTCTTGTTGACGTTGCACAAGAACTCATCATTCGTGAAATCGATTGCGGTACAACACTTGGCGTGTGGGTAGAGAACATTCAAAAAGACACCGCCAACATGCGTGCATACCTCGATACCAAACTATTTGGTCGTGCGGTATTAAACGATGTGCCGCTCAGTGACGGAACGGTGATTCCAAAGAACACCATCTTGACCGACTTCCAAGTTGAGCAATTGCGCGACGACGATTCCATTGGTCGCTTGCGTGTGCGTTCAGTACTTACTTGCGATGCGGAAATGGGCGTGTGCGCATTGTGCTACGGCCGTTCACTTGCAACAGGTAAAACCATTGAACTTGGTGAAGCAGTTGGCGTTATTGCCGCTCAGTCCATTGGTGAGCCTGGTACACAGCTCACCATGCGTACGTTCCACACTGGTGGTGTTGCAGGAAAAGACATTGCTGGTGGTTTGCCACGCGTTGTTGAACTCTTTGAAGCACGTACACCACGTGGTTCTGCTCGCTTGGCCGGCGCCACAGGAATTGTGCGCATTGGCGAAGACGAAGGCAAGGGTATTCCTGTCAACGTCATCGACGATCAAGGTGAAGAGCATTTGGTGCTTTTGCCCACCGGTAGCCGCGTCATGCCAGGTATTAAAGATGGCAGCGATGTGAAAGCCGGCGAACCACTCACCGACGGTCCATTCGATCCGAAAGAACTTTTGGAAATTAAGGGCACCCGTGAAACACAGGTGTACTTAGTAGAAGAAGTGCAAAAGGTGTATCGCGACCAAGGTGTTTCTATTCACGACAAGCACATCGAACTCATTGTTCGCCAAATGACACGTCGTGTTGGTGTACAAGAGCCTGGTGACACTGGCTTCTTGCCAGGAGCACGCCTTGACGCAAAGGTATTTCGCGACACCAACCGCCGCATGGTGGAAGAGTCAAAGCGCCCAGCAGAAGGTCGCCCTGAATTGATGGGTATCACCAAGGCATCATTGGCAACCGAATCTTGGTTGTCGGCAGCATCGTTCCAGGAAACCACTCGCGTTCTCACCGAGGCAGCAATTGACGGCCGTGGTGACAAACTCATTGGTTTGAAGGAAAACATCATCATTGGCAAGCTCATACCTGCTGGTACGGGTATGGACATCTATCGCAACTTCGGTATCGAAGCCCCCGATTATGAACCAATGGCCTTCTATTCCAGCGATGAAGAAGACCCAGCAGCTTTCCTTGCTGGTATTCAAGGCACCTATGTGCCAGAAGCAGAAAACGGCTGAGTCAAGGGGTCTTTGACTCAGTACAGTAAAAGTTCACATTCTGGAGTGCTCTAACGCAGGCAGCGGGTTGTTGCCAGTGCTAGAGCACCCATAACATCACAGAGTCCCAAAGGCGGGTTTCCCCCGTTCGGCGAAGAGTTTCTACAGACAAGAGGTTTAGGCGTGCCCACAATTCAGCAGTTGATCCGCCAGGGTCGCACGGTGAAAACAACAAAGACGAAGACCCCTGCATTGAAGGGGTCTCCACAGCGTCGTGGTGTTTGTACGCGTGTATTTACTACCACACCTAAAAAGCCAAACTCGGCATTACGCAAAGTAGCTCGCGTACGTCTCACGAGTGGTGTGGAAATTACTGCTTACATTCCGGGCGAGGGT
>CAMCZG010000064.1 GCA_945886445.1 Bifidobacterium breve
TGTATGTGCAAACCGTCTTGCGCGACGACCTTGTTCGCACGCTTGCCGCATTTGTTCCGCCGCTTGAAGAACGCTTCACCGACATTCTTGATTATCACTCAACTGTGCAACAAGCGGGCGACACAGCAGCGCGAAATGGTGTGAAGAAACTGATGCTCACCCACTACGTGCCAACAATGCAACCTGGCTCTGAAGAAGAGTGGCGCGCACTCGCTGCAGAGCACTTCTCTGGCGAGATTATTTTAGGGCCAGACCTTACTTCGCTAGAGGTGTAGCGCTTTCGGGTGTACGCATCGTTAGCCACACTCCACATAGCGCGACTGCCAAACCAAGAACTGCGAGTACACCCAAGCGTTCTCTGAAGAGAACTGCGCCTTCTATGGTGCTTAATGCTGGGGTGAGAAAAAACAAGCTACTCACACGGGCGGCTGCATGTTTGCTGAGCAGCACCATCATGATGAGCACAGCGGCAATAGAAAGCACTATTACTGCCCACGCTAATGAGAACCACACGCGTGCCGTGGAATGAAACTGCCAATGCTCATTAGTTATGGCTAAGACAAACATGACCGCACTAGCAACAACATATTGCAGGGACGTTCCTCGTAAAAGTGGCATCGCACGACCTTTTGCTCGCTGAATCACCGTTCCTGAAGCCATGCCAATAATTGAAATAATCATCGCCGTAATGGCAAGCGCAGTAATTCCTGAACTGTGCGCATTGCGCCGGTCAATGAGCACGGCAATAACGCCAACAACCCCAAGACCAATGCCGCACCACTGCAATGGCCTCAACTTTTCTTTCAATACCCAATTACCCACGAAAGAAGTAAGCACCGGATGCAACCCCGCAATGAGTGCGCTCACCCCCGAGGGCAAGCCCTGTGACACTGCAAAAAATACTCCGCCTAAATACAGCGCGTGCATACAAACACCCACCACAACTGTTGGGGCAATATGAATGCGCTCTAGTTTTGGCGCTTTGGTCAGAGCGGCAATAACCCACAAGGCGACCGCTGCCAACAACAAGCGAATGGCTAAAAACGTAAACGGGCCTGCATCGTGCGTTCCATAGCGCGCAACAATGAAACCCGTGCTCCACAACAACACAAAAAGCGCTGGTGCATATTTTTCTAATTTCACTTCGGGCTAGTTCCCCGCCAAGCGTCCACCCAAGTTGTAGCTCTGTCCTGTTGGGCCATTCACTGGCATCGTGGCAATGAAACGCGCAATGGGCACGACATCGCTCGGGTCTTTCAACCAATCGCCCATTTTCTCGATGTAGTCAAGAAATTGCGATGACGGGTTTGCGTCGAGTGTGGGGAATCCAGCCATTGGCGTGCGCACTGGGCCAGGAAGAATTTCATTGACCGCGATGTTTGAACGGCGCCACTCAAGAGCGAACTGACGCACTAAGTGTGAAACGGCTGCTTTAGAAATGCCGTACATTCCGTTGCCCAACATGTTCTGACGGCCAGCAGCAGAACCAGTAACAATGAAACGCCCACCGCCATCTTTCAAAGCTGCATGAGCTGCACGCGCTAAGTACAACGTACCGAGCAAGTTCACATTGACCGTTTGCTGAACATCTTCATCACTCCAGCGCACCAACGGCCCAATTTCACCGGCTGCACCATGGTTTGCAAAAACGGTATCAAGGCGACCATATTCGGCCAAGGTTGCTGCAATGAGAGCATTACATTCACTTTGTTGAGTGACATCGCACGTCACACCAATTGCTTTGCCACCTGCCTTCACAATGTCGCTTGCAATACGTTGTGCTTTTTCACCATTGCGGCCAGCAATAACCACCGAAGCGCCCTCGGCTCCAAAACTTCGCGCAAATGCTTCGCCAATACCGCTGGTGCCACCTGTTACTACGAGTACTTGCTCTGCGATGTTGGTCATAGCAACACTCTATTACTCCGTCTCTCTTACCCTTTTGGCGTAGAGTCGCTCCGTGGCAAGTTCTCTTCGCACTGAATTGCTCAATGTCAGCTTCGGACCCCGAATGCTTCTCGACAAAGTGAGCTTTTCCGTTGACCCAGGCCAATGCTGGGGCATCGTTGGCCCCAACGGTGTGGGAAAAAGCACATTAATGAAAACCTTGGCGGGCCTTGTTGTTCCCGACTCAGGAAAAGTAGTTGTTACTCCTAGTTCATCAGCAGTGGGTTACCTTTCACAAGAGCCCGACCGTCAAGTGGGTGAAGATGTGCGCGCATACCTTGCACGCCGCACTGGAGTAACAGCAGCAAGTTCCGCTCTTGATGCTGCAACTTTGGCACTTGCCGAAGGAACTGATGGCGCAGACGACACGTACTCCACCGCGCTCGACACGTGGCTTGCACTTGGTGGAGCCGACCTCGATGCGCGTATTGGCAAAACATGGGCAGACCTTGAACTCCCCGAAGCGCTTCTCGACCGACAAATGACGGTACTCAGTGGTGGCGAAGCCGCACGTGCTGGTTTAGCTGCACTTATTTTGTCGCGATTCGATATTTACCTTCTCGATGAACCAACCAACGACCTCGATCTCGACGGACTTGCGCGATTAGAAGAATTCGTCAAGGGCATTCCTGGCGGTGTGGTTCTCGTCAGCCACGATCGCACATTTCTCGAACACACCATTACACACGTTTTAGAAATTGATGAATTTACACACCAAGCAAAAGCAACTGCTGGTGGTTGGAAAACATTTCTCTCTGAGCGTGCCATTGCGAAAGAGCAAGCATGGGAAGACTTTGAAACATACGACACAAAACGCTCCAACCTTGCTGGTCGCTCGCAGCGTGAACGTGAATGGGCAACTCAAGGTGTTGCAAAGGCAAAAAAGAAACCAAACGACGGCGACAAGATAAGTAAGAACTTAAAAATGAATTCGTCAGAACAGCTTGCTGGTAAGGCTGCTCGCACCGATAAAGCAATAGAGCGCCTTGCCGTTGTAGAGAAACCACGAGAGGCGTGGCAGTTACAACTCACCATTCCTCTACGCGAGCGTGGTGGCGATGTTGTTGCACGACTCTCCAACGCTGAAATTGACCATGGCTCATTTCACTTTGGACCAGTGAACTTACAAATTACTTTTGGTGACCGCATTGCAATTGTTGGCCACAACGGCAGCGGCAAGAGCACTCTCATCAACACTCTCCTTGGTCGCAGCACTCTTACTGGTGGTGAACAGTGGCTCGGACCTGGCGTTGTTGTGGGAGAACTTGAACAGGCGCGCTTTCAATTATCGGGTCGCAATATTGAAGGCGAACTCACCAGCGACACTTTGCTCGAAGTATTCATGGAGGCAACCGGACTCCTCGTACCCGATGCCCGCACCTTGCTCGCAAAATTTGGTCTTGTTGCAGAACACGTCAACCGCACTGCTGCTTCACTCTCTCCTGGCGAACGCACACGAGGAGTTCTTGCTTTGCTGATGGCGAATGGTGCCAATTGCCTCGTTTTAGATGAACCCACCAACCACTTAGACCTCCCCGCCATTGAGCAACTTGAGCAAGCGCTCGACACTTTTGGCGGAACTGTCCTACTCGTGACCCACGACCGTTCGCTCTTGGAATCGGTACGTGTTACCCGCACTATCACCATGGAAAATGGAAAACTTATTGCCGAGAGTTAGCCAAGTGCTCTACCAGGAAACTGGCCCTGTTGCCCCTACAGCACTGCCTTCAGATCGAACGCCTCTTGGCACTAAGTCGTTAGCCATTTCATTCCAGAGTTTTGGCAACTTGTAATGCGGCACGCGAGGAAATAGATGATGCAATGCGTGGTGGTCGTGTCCGCGAATTAAAAAAGTTGAGCCGGGGAATACCGCCACACGGGTATCGACATATCGCCCCATTTCTTTTGCGGGGTGATGTGGGTACCACGCAAACACCAAAAGCAACCAAAATGCCTGAAGGCGTGCGGGGATGTACCACAAAAGCAGTGCAGGTAATCCGAACCCAGTGAGGAAAGCAACAAGCAGCACAAGATGCGTGAGTGCCCAAAAACGCATTTGCACTAAACCGTCTTTGCGACTTCCTGTTGTACCCAACGAACGCTTCAAAGCGGGGTGAAGAATTTTTCTGGTCACTGGAACAAATGCAATGAGCGGCAAGAACGTGTACACATAAGCGGCCGATAGCCATTTCAATGGCAAATCTCGCAAGCGACCATCGGTGAATTGATCGGGGTCACGCGAAGCATCGTTCGTAAATGCATGATGGCGCATATGAGAAGTACGGTGCGCGGTAAATGAAATACCGAGCGGGATAGAGCACAGTTTTCCTATTAGCTCTTCAACTTGTCGACCCTTGGCAACTTTTCCCCAAATATTTTTATGAGTCGCTTCGTGCATCGGCATATAAAAAGTTGAAGCAATAACGGTGTTGATAATGAGACCTACCCACAGCGGAATCGCATCAGCAATGCCCAGCCACATCACTCCACCCCAAATAACACTGAAGAAAAGGAACGTCACCACCATTCGCCATTGCATGCCACCCCAATATTTTGCGGCAACAACATTTTCTGCCTTCACCGCATCGCGACGAGCAACTGCATCTCCGCCGGCACCCGCTGCAGCGTCAATGAGAAAATCTGCAAGCGCATCTGGTTTCGGTGTATCTGTAGACATACACGCATCTTAGGTACGCCGCCACTGCTAGAAATACACCATGGAAATTCTCTTCGTAGCTGGCTTCGCACCAATTGTTCCCATCCCATCTGAGGGTGCTGCCTTTTACCGCGACACGCTCGGGCTCCCTTTGAAAACCGTGTCTGGTGATTATCTGGCGGTCGATGGCTTTGAGGGAAGTAAACATTTAGCTGTTTGGCCGCTTGCCGACGCCGCACAGTCGTGTTTTGGAACCACAGAATGGCCCGCACACATTCCCATTCCACAAGCAACTATTGAATTTGAAGTGGCCGATGTAGAGGCAGCTGTTGCGGAACTTCGCACACAGGGACATGTGCTCATTCACGACACTCGCGTGGAACCGTGGGGTCAGACCATCGCGCGTTTACTTGGTCCTGAAGGGCTCCTTGTTGGACTGTGCATTACTCCCTGGTTGCACTAGCTGGGTGTTATGACTCTTGCTCTGCACGAAAATGAGCGACAATTGCATTGGCGTGTCCGTGTCCCATTTCGTGATCATTTTTTAGCATTGCCACCATTTCGGAGTGCTTGGCATCTTTCATCTTCTTGAGAAGCGACTTCCAGTGTGAGATCGGTTTACCGTACTTCTTCTCAATTGAAGGGAAGTACGAGGCTGGCCCGGTGATTTTCTTTTCAACCATGACAAGAATCTAGTTCATTTCAATTTTTCAATTCATCAAATAATTGATGCAATCTTGACGTACGGGTTCCTCTTACTATTTATTTACTTAAGTAACCTATATTTAGCGTTCACTCCCCACAACGAAAGATGACCCATGAAAAACCACCACAAGAAGTTGGCGTTCACTTCGCTCCTTTTCTCCCTCTCAGTAGCCCTTTTATTTTCAGCGTGCTCCAGTAGTTCAGATTCCTCACAAGACACGGTTGTCGCCTCCACCGCGTTGAGCGCTGATACAACCGTGGCTGAATCCGTAACTGCCACAGACAACATCGCTGCAATCAAAACAGCCTCGTGGAATCCCACCATCAAAATCACTTATTCAAATGACTCCATCAACTTCAAACCCGATGGCATTCCAAACCATCCTCGTGATGAGTACTACGCAGTTCCAAATGCTGGAGTAGTTGTTCCCGATGCATCAACTGCAAACATCATCAAGGACCCCACGTCGGCTCAAACCTATTCTTTTGACATACCTTCAACTCCGAAATACCAGGCCGAAGTTACAAGCGCTCCACTCGGGTCCATCGGTGTGATGATCTCCGGTGCGGTGTTGTACAACCCATTTGAGGGTGACGGCACCACAGTTGCGATGCCTAATAACTTCACCATCACAAACTCTGCGGGAATCACTGCGTCGTTCGTCGACAAGTGTGCGGGTCACCCCACTCCGGGGATGAACGGCACTGGCGGCGCGTACCATTATCACGGTCAACCCGAATGTGTGACCGCCAAAGTAGACAAGGTCGAAGGTCCGTCACACATCATTGGTATCGCTCTTGATGGATACCTTATATATGGGGCATACGACATCAACGGCAAGGTAGTACCTTCCAGTGAACTTGATGAATGCAATGGCATCACTAGCCCCACGCCCGAATTTCCAAACGGCGTGTACCACTACGTGCTTCCAGGAACGACAGATGCAACTTCTTCCATTCGATGCTTTCATGGAAAAGTTGACAGTTCCCAGATTCAACAAATGCCGAATATGGGTGGACCACAGCCAGATCTTGCGGCCGCTGCCAAGAAACTCGGCATCACAGAGACCGAGTTGAAAGATGCTTTCAACAATAAGTTGCCACCCGACTTCCCAACTGCAGCTAAAACTCTAGGTATTACTGAGGCAGAGCTGAAGGCCGCACTCGGCGCACCGTAACTACATCGGCGGCATCGCACACCGATAACACGGATAGCACTACTCTCCGTTCATGGAATCACGCTTTATTGCACTAAAGAAAATGAACGTACTTGCCGGCTGTCTTCACCTTGTGTCGTTCGTTGCGATCTTGTTGTTGGCCAATGACTTTTCGCTTCCTGTGCGAGCGATCTACCTCACCGAGGCACCCGGTACTGGAAACTTCACCGATGGCATCAATCTTTTCAACCTGAACACTGGCTACATGGTTGCGGCATTCATGGCGTTGTCGGCGTTCTTCCACTTCTTTGTTAGCTCACCTCGAGTGTTTCCGAAGTATGTCGATGGCCTCACTCGCCACATCAATGTGTATCGATGGGTTGAGTACTCGCTCTCGTCATCAATCATGATCATTATTATCTTGCAACTCAATGGCGTTGCCGACTACATCGCTCTGCTTGCCATTTTCGGAGTGAACGCCAGCATGATTCTTTTCGGTTGGCTGCAAGAGCGCTACACCACACCGGGTGATGGTGATCTGCGACCATTTTGGTTTGGCTGCATCGCAGGAGCAGTGCCGTGGATCGCGATTGGAATCAACATGTTCTCTCTTAAGGGACCAAACGACTCAGTGGTTCCTGGTTTCGTTTACGGAATTGTGGCGTCACTATTCGTACTGTTCAACTGCTTTGCAATTGTGCAGTGGCTGCAATACCGCGGCAAAGGCAAGTGGGCCGACTACTTGCACGGCGAGCGTCGATACATCATTCTCAGCTTTGTGGCGAAGTCGCTTCTTGCATGGCAGATCTTCGCTGGCGCACTTGCGGGTTAACTAGTTGCTCTTCCCATAAATAATTATTTGGAATGAGAATAAGAAATGACAAAATTATCACGAGATGAAGTCCAGCAGTTTCTCAGTGAACGCGAGCACTTAGCACGAATCGGCACTGTCGATTCCGATGGGATGCCACGAGTACTGCCACTGTGGTTCATCATTCAAGGTGATGAACTTTTGTTTACTCCCCGATCACTCGCCATTATTTGGAAAAATATTGAACGTGATCCCCGTGTTGGAATATCAATAGACGAAGAAACTATGCCCATGCGCAAGGTGTCTATTCAAGGGCACGTAGTCATCAAGTATCAACCAGGTAACGATGAAGCATGGCGTGAGGTATATCGCAATATTGCAAAGCGCTATGTGTCTGATGATTTTGCAAATGGATACGTTGACGGGACCGATGACCAGCCACGCGCATTGTGTGCGGTGTCGCTCACTGCACCAACCACAAAAATTGTTACGTGGCGGATGCCGGTGTCGGGCGAAGATCCTCGTGGGGTATGGGCCAAGCGTTATTTCTTACCCGGCACCAAATGGTCAGATAACTAAAACCTCGCAGACCTTCCCAACTTCGCTGAAGCACTTGTGGGTTAGCTCATCATTCGTGTCGAGTGTTGAAGCCGAGGTGCGGTATCCACCGCCAATCAGGGCATAGATCTCCTACTATTTGCAATTCCCGACTAATCCAGTCATGATTAGCGGGATTCGTATTTACCTTGAAGGAGACCCCATGTCTGTTCGCCCAGAAGTCATTGCCGCTAATACCGCATACGCCGAGAACTTTGGTAGCAAAGGTTCGCTCGCCCTTCCGCCTGCACGTCATTTCGCCATTTTGACCTGCATGGACGCTCGCCTCGACCCAGCAAAGTATGCGGGTCTCGCTGAAGGTGACGCCCACGTCATTCGCAATGCCGGTGGCCGTGCAAGCGACGATGCCATCCGCTCACTCGTTATTTCTTACAAGCTTCTCGGAACTGCCGAATGGTTTGTTATTCACCACACCGACTGTGGAATGGAGTTCTTTACGAATGAAGTAATGAGTGGACTCTTAGCTTCAAGTTTGGAAACCGCTGCACTGGGTGCAAATGGTTTCACCGACATCGGTAAAGGCCCTGGCTCAATCGAAGGTCGTTACATCAACTGGCTCACCATTGCCGATGCTGAAGGCAGCGTTGTGGAAGATGTTGCACGCATTCGCAACCACCCACTCGTACCTAAGAACATTCCTGTGTATGGATACATCTACGACGTACGCACAGGTCGCCTTGTTGAAGTGCCAGCAGCTACTGCCGCAGGCATTGCTGTACGTTGAACTCATGGCCAGATATGTAACAACAATTCCAAGTTCGCTGACTCAAGAAGAGGCGTTTGCTTATATGGCAGACCTTCATAACTTTGCCAAGTGGGACAAGGGTGTTGTCAAGGTTGTACAAGTTGAAGGCTCTGGTGCAGGTCTTGGAACTATTTTTGACGTGACGGTAAAAGGTGTCGGAAAATCAACTTCGACATTGCGTTACACCACCACCGAATACGATGAGTTCTCAAACATCTTGGTGCGAGGCGTCAATACCTTCTTCACCTCCGTTGATCGCATAACAATTAACAAGACGGCGACCGGGTGCGAAGTAATTTACGACGCAACCCTGACAGCAAATTGGATTATTGCTGGAGTGAATCTTGTGCTTGGAAAAGTGTTTAATAAAATTGGCGATACCGCTACAAGTGGTCTTCGCAAAGCACTCGCCTAACTACGAGCAAGCAAAACATGATCCATGGCGAGTAATTATGGTGCGATAGTAAGGCGTGTAATGAGCTCGCCTTCGAGTTGGAACTCATAAGACAAATCAACTTGCCCACCAGGAAAATTTCCTTCTAAGCGGTTCGTCACTCGCCAACAATTTGTAGTGATTTCCTCAGCAGAAATCACCGTGCGGGTGTACGTGTACTCCGACCCAGCTTTTCGCAGAAATGTTTCGACGCCATCAATACCCTCGTAGGTACGGCCATCATCAACCACACGTGCATCGAGTGTGAACTGTGCGAGAGCAGCCGCGACATCTTTACGGTCGTGCCCCGCCTGATACGCAGCGATGGCATTTGGAATCTCTCTGCTTCGACGGCGTAACTCATCACGCAGGGATTCAAGGTATGGCAATGCTGCCTGGTCCTTAGCCCTGTTAGCAGTCCGTTTTGAATCAATGACATCGTCAAGTGATGCCACAACGACCATCAAACCGTCACTGATTGTCTCGAGTGTTGCACCAGTTCGCCATCCGTCGTACCCCCCAGCCCGTCCAGCCGGTGCGAAGGTGAGGTCCATCTCTCCGAAGTCAGTGACAAGATTCAACACGAACGGCATGTTTGCAAGAAACGCTCCGTCAATTTTCGTGGGAACGGAATCACCGTCAATACGAATCTCTGCATTCATCCGTGTGAGCGCACGCGCAAGACGATCGAGATTCTCGGGAACACGCGAGGGAACAATGTCAATGTCCCTGGTGGGAAGTGACGAACCTCTGACCACGGCAGCGAATCCTCCAACTACCACATAATCCACGCGTTCCTCATTGAGGATCGCGCAAATTTGAACTGGGTCAAAGATCACTGCGTCTGTGCCTCACGGAATCTGCGGGCATTCTCCTGCACTGTCATGAATAGGTTTGCGGCATGGACCATTTGGCGCACGCGTTCAGCCACGGTCAGATTCAGTTGCGCACGAATTTGACCGACGTCGACACCACGCTCGTCTTCGTTTGGGTTCTTCCAAGTATCCACGGTGTTATTGTACGCCACTAATGTCACATGCGCTTGAGGTCGGTGACGACACCACCAGCAACGCGCATGATGTCATTCGGGTTCGCACCAAAGTTGTCGTTCCACGTTCCCGCTGCAGCCCACACCTCGTCGTACTGCAACAAGTCCGGGTCCACGAACACACGCAACTGAGTGCTGTGACCAAAGGGAGGCACGCCGTTATTGGTTTAGGCAACCCTTTGAGCACCCGTTGGGGCTCATATCCGAGTAAAGGATCGCCTGAAGGGAACCCTTCCATCCATTGTCATGCTCGCGACCATCGCTGCAACTCTTGCCACTTCCCTCTAAGTCATCTGATCTGTGTCGCTCGCGTAAGGGAGGCACGCCACCGTTGGTTCAGAAAACTCCCACCATCGGTGACATCACATTGACGTCCTGACAAGAATAAACGAATCGTTTTCAAAAACAGCCGTGCCCGAATAATTCTCCTGCTTTGCTCCACCGTTCGGTTCACTGGGTTTGACGCTTTCAGGAATTTTTGGCGGTGTGGATTCTGGAGTTGCGTTATCAGTTTCTTTCTGAATCAGTAGGTAAACATTCGAGTAACCGGTCAAATCAGATTCTTGGAGGAGAAGATCAGGCACGACATCGGTACGCAATTCCCATGCAACAAGAAACTCCAGACCGTGTTCAGCCACGACCACAGAGTTATCAGGAAGATTCACTTCGGCCATCAAGGAATGGAAATCATCATAAAGAGCATCTTCCAACACCGGAGGTTTTGCACCACCAGGGATCAAACTCACCGAAGTCACGATGACCAACAGACTTGCGACGGCGATCAAGCGACAAGCACCCAAACTCTGCAGCGTTGCTATGAGCACCAAACCTGCAATGCTGAGTGGAACAAACGAGAGTGCCGCCAACCTGTATGACCACTCAATGCCAATAGCGGGTGATGACAATACGAAAGCAATTATCAAATTGACTACCACAAGGGACCGATGGCTGTACGTCAATGCTTGACGGTTTTTCCAAACTATTACCCCTAAGAAGAGTGCACCAACTTGCCCAATAACAAATGTTGCAACCATGACCGACGGCGTATCGCCACGCACGAGCAGATTCCAGATCGGCACGCTAAAAGCCTCAACCGGAGAAAATATGAAATCACGCAGACGATTGAAACGCGAAGGCACAAGTACACCCAATAACGCGATACAGACAAAAACAACGGCAAGCGAAGACGAAAGACTTAGAGCAAACTTCCTATTCTCCTTCCTCAATAGTTGGGCAAAACTCCATGCTCCAACAATCAAGAGGGCTAATAGAAAGGTTCCGAAGTGAGTCACACTCAAAATGCCAATTGACACTGCAACCATCGAAAGTAAGAACTTCTTGTTCTTTGCGGCATCCCATGTCATCAGTAAGTATCCGATGAAAAATACCAATGGTATGGCTGCCTCGTTTTTAATGAAGTCGCCAGTGAAAAAATACAACTGCACGGGATGTAGCAGAACGACTAAAACTGCAACAGCTGGCGCAAAACGATATTTTGAATTACGAGTCATGAAATAGATCGGAATAGCCGAGAACACAGGAAGGAATGCATCACTCAATCTGACTGCCAGCGGCACATCCCCAAGTACTTTTGCCACCGCAGCTTGCAGTAGAAAAACAATCGGAACATCATCAAACGCCATTCTCGACCGCTCAAGAAGGGATCGCACTTGCACCCAGTAATACGCACCGTCAAGACCTGGCAAAAGCGGCCCTCTTGTCAATGCCAGTTTCCAAACCAGAGCTACAAATACTGCGCCGCAGGCAAGGACTAAACTCAGATCAATAATCGAGCGATTACCTCGAGACAATCGCTTCATTCAAATACTCTACTCAATTACGTTTTAGGTCGGTAACCACGCCACCAGCGACGCGCACGATGTCCGCTGGTGTTGCACCGAAGTTGTCATTCCACGTTCCTGCTGCAGCCCACACCTCGTCGTACTGCAACAAGTCGGGGTCTACGAAAACACGCAACTGAGTGCTGTGACCAAAGGGAGGCACGCCGCCATTGGTTTAGGCAACCTGTGGTGATGAAGTTAGATGGCAACGCGACGCGGACGTTTGACAAGTTCACCGCCACAGTTCGGACATACGCAATCCATTGACTCTCCGCAGGCCACACAGAAAGTGCACTCAA
>CAMCZG010000065.1 GCA_945886445.1 Bifidobacterium breve
CTCGTTGTTGTGCGCCAAGCTGCCGACAGCTTCCACACTGAAGAAACAGCCGAGCAAATGATGCAGTTGGTCAACAAGTTCAAAAAGCAATGGGAGCTGTACGTTAAGTCGCTGGAAAAAGTAAAAAAGGGCTTCGACTCCGTGCAAGATGACCTCGAGTCACTCACCGTTGGCACACGCTTCAAGGGCCTCAACCGTGAAACAAAGAAAATTGATGAACTGCGCCAGCGCCGTAATATTCCAGAACTTGAGGAAAGCAACGAGCTATTCGTTATTGACGAAGACGATGATGACTCAAATGATGAACTTGGCTAGCGTTCAGATGTGACAAACCTGAACAATATTGCCGACATCGTTTCCTCATTACGCACCAGCTACAACTCGGGCAAAACTCGCCCGCTGGCCTGGCGCAAACAACAACTAGAGGCTCTCGTTCGCATGATGGAAGACAATGAGGCGGCCTTCAGCGCCGCTTTGAAAGCTGACCTTGGCAAGCCCGACGTTGAAGGTTTCATTACCGACATCGCTTTTGTCACTTCCGAAGTGAAGGCAATGATCAAAAACTTAAAGAAGTGGAACAAGCCCCAACGCGTGCCTACTCCAATAGTTGCGATGCCCGCAAAGTCGCAGCTCATTCCCGAGCCACTTGGCGTTGTACTTGTTATTGCACCATGGAACTACCCCATTCAACTCTTGCTTGTGCCCGCAGCCGGGGCCATCGCAGCGGGCAACACCGTTGTCATGAAACCGTCAGAAGTATCAGCCGAAACGTCTGCGCTTCTTGCACAACTCGTCCCTAAGTATCTCGACACATCAGCTGTGGCACTTGTAGAAGGAAGCGTTCCTGAAACCACCGCACTTTTAGACCAACACTTCAACCACATTTTCTACACAGGCAACGGCACCGTCGGTCGTATTGTCATGGCCGCTGCTGCAAAAAATCTCACACCGGTCACACTCGAACTTGGCGGCAAGAGCCCCGTCATTGTCGATGCGTCGGCGAATATCAGAGTTGCAGCTCGGCGCGTGGCATGGGGGAAATTCATCAATGCCGGGCAAACCTGTGTTGCCCCCGACTATGTGCTTGTCGACAAAACGGTGGAACAACCATTTATTGAACAACTCAAAATTGCGCTCAATGATTTTTATGGTTCAGACCCGCACGTCAGCGACAGCTACGCACGCATTGTGAGCGACCGCCATTTCTCTCGACTCACAGGGCTCATGAAAAGTGGAACTGCCGTTATTGGCGGCGAAAGCAATGCGACCGATAAATACATTTCCCCCACGGTCCTCACCGATGTATCACTCGACTCCCCCATCATGCATGAAGAAATTTTTGGGCCATTACTCCCCATCATCACCGTGAGCAACAGCGACGAGGCCATTCGCTATGTGGCCAACCACGATCATCCACTGGCCCTTTATGTTTTTGCTGAAAAGCAAACCGTCATTAACGACGTGTTGTCGCGCACCACTGCTGGTGGCGTGACTGTGAATGGCACCATCTTGCATCTCACTAGCCCGCATCTTCCTTTCGGTGGTGTTGGTGAAAGCGGCATGGGTGGATACCACGGCATTTCTGGGGTTCGCCTGTTTCAACACATGAAGCCCGTTCTCAGCCGCGGAACCAAACTTGACCCCTCCATCGCCTACCCGCCTTACACCGCGCGCAAAGCAAAGATTTTCCGTAAGATTCTCTAATCATCGTGCTAAAACTCAAGGCATTGCCGGACTCCATGGCTTTTCGGTATGCTCATAAGGCAATAAATCGCTACACGCGGGTGTAGCTCAATGGCTAGAGTTCCAGCCTTCCAAGCTGGCTATGCGGGTTCGATTCCCGTCACCCGCTCCATTGGCTAGCTATTTAACGGCTGCAGGTTTCGCCTTCACGGTGTACTTCAGTTTGCGTGGACTAATTTTTGTTTTGTCTGTGCGAACCTTTTTACCCGTCGTTAGCCACTGACGTTTCCACGTTCCACTAGCTGAAAGTGTGGCAGTGTTCGCCCGAATCGCAGTCACAAGCGGGGTCGGCAATATGCAGGCCTTCTTTGGTGTGTGCCACTTCCACTTAGCACTCTTTGCCTTTTTCGTAGAACCAAAGGGCGCGAAAGCGCATTTGTATTTCTTAGTTTTTGCGCCATCTTTATACGTCGCAGATAGAGATAACTTTATTTTCCCTGAATAGTTCTTCATGCGGATCTTTGGCTTGATGCCATTTTTGCTGTCGAGCGTGAATCCAAATTCATCGGTGATGATGATGTTGCCAGGAGCTGTAGCCGGGATGTATCCAACAGTGTTCGCATCTGTCTCTGAATCTGTCAGTGGTTCTTTATCCCATGACGGCGTGTAACCAGCCGGCACAGCATCTGTTGTCGCTGACGTCTTGGGAAGAACCGTGACAGATGCCGATGGAACACTTGCTGGTGAATTTCCAGAACTGATCTTTGCGACTGTTGCGAACGTATAGGCGGTGCCAGCTCGTAAGCCTTTGATTGTGCATGCGCCTGATGCGCCGGTGACTGTGCAAGTTGCACCACCTGGTGTGGCGGTGACTTCGTAGGACGTTGGGGTAGGTGAACCCGTTGGCGCGGTGACGGTGATTGTTGCTTCTTCCTCACCCACAACGACAGTGGGAATTCCTGGCGTGTTCGGCGCTGTTACCTTAGGAAGAACCGTGACAGATGCTGAGGGTATACTTGCAGATGAACTCCCGGAACTGGTCTTTGCAACAGTTGTGAATGTGTAGGCAGTTCCTGCTGCGAGGCCAGTGATGGTGCAAGATCCAGTTGCGCTGGCGACGGTGCATGTTTTTCCACCTGGTGATGAGGTGACTTCGTACGATGTTGGAGCTTGTCCCCCGGTCGGAGGAGTAACGGTGATTGTTGCTTCTTCCTCACCAACAGCAACGGTGGGAACTCCTGGAAAGTTCGGGATGCGGACATTATTCGTCACGGAAAGTGGAGTGGGCACACCGAATGATGCCGCATCTGCTCCGGTTGGACTTTGAATCGCTGCATTAGTTGTTCCTGCATCGGGGGAAGTTGGTGCCGTGTAACTCACCGTGATGGAAGAATCTCTGGAAGAAATCCGTGACGACAAAGTGAGGTTCATCATGTAGCACGAGCCAATGTCGCATGCTGGTCCGTATTGCACAGAGGTAACAGGTATTCGTTGACCAGCTTCTAACACCGTGAAACTTGCGACATCTGGTTTGGTGCCGCCTAATGAACCGCCATATGAGTTGCCAGCTGCATTGATGAAGCCATCAATGGTGAGTCCATTGGACGAGGTGTACAAGCCAGTGGTACTGAAAAGCGGTGCGGCCGTGGCACTCACCACATTCGTTGGCAGCGGGGCAATCACCACCATGGTTGCGACGAGGGTGGCAACAAGGGACCGGGAAGCAAGACTTTTTAACATCTATTTATCTTACAGCGTATCTAAGTAAATTAGAACCCATAATGTCAGGGCAGGGAACCCGTACTTTCACTGCACTATTCGATGACAGCGAATGTCCGCACCATCGCAACTGGTCTTTTCAATCCATCCGAGCTCGCGTCTTCACTGCCGGTCAAGAATCTCAGCAGACAGCGATGAAGACGCAATAGGTGCTGGAGCAAGAATCGTGACTTCAGATCTCTTGACTTATTCACTATTGTCAAATCGGTCCAAGCGTTGAACTAGCGAGAAGCAGGTCGCCATGAAATTTAGCCGTATTGCGTTAATAACATCGGGGGCCCTACTTTTCCTTGCCGCATGTGGTGGGTCAGAGTCTTCCATTCAGACTTCTACATCAGCTGCCGACTCTTCCCCACAAGCCACCCTCCCGCCGAAAGGCATGTTTAAGGGCGACGCTATAGATCAGCCATGCTGGTGGGGCGGTGCGGACTGCCCTCGTAAAGCCATTGGGCCGGCAGGTGGAATTGTCTTTTTTTCCAAACTCCGTCCAATAGATAAAATGCAAATTATTGAGATGTCGAAGCAAACGCTTGCCCCCGACAAGTTATGCGATAGTGCTACGCCAAGAGCAGAGTTTTACTTATGGCCGCAATATGACGGTATTGGAAATAGCGCGATAGCCACTGCTGATCTTTGGAGAGTTTGTAACAACGGACTAGCGGGCAAAGCATATGCTCACTCGCAGACTTCGCCCATTTACGACGAAGACTTAACAACTCCTAATGTTTGGTCTCGAAATACATACTATTTTCTTCCTGAAAATTGCTGCGGGGGTTGGCGCCTGCCTACCTTGAAAGAAGCACAGGAAATTTACCGCTTGCGCGCAGAACCAGGCGGTTTTAGTTGGTTCAATTGTGGATATCCCAACGTTTGTGAGGACTTCGCTATTGAAGACGGGTGGTACTACACCGTTACACCAAATCTTGAACCGGGTAAATGTGAATATTGGGCAATCAACATGGCTGATGGCCAGACCAAGTCAGTGAAGCCCAACGAACAATTGAGGGGTCTCATGGTTCGTGATTTCGGTTCAAAGATAGAAAAGACTGATCCTCCGCCTTTGGTGCCAATTCCTGAGCGGTCAGTACTTGAAAAGTACACACCTGCTTATCTACAGAAATACTACGATACGCAATTTAAGGGTTCCTCTGCGTCAAAACCCGCCACCAAAGATGGAATCATCGATCGTCTTTTGAAGCATCCTAATGCTGTGAAAAAAGTATTGTGCTCCGCGCCAACAGCATCGACGTTTGTTACGCCAACTACAACGGCAGCCGTCACAACAACAACAACAACAACAACAACAACTGTTGCGCCAACCACAACGGTAAAAATCGCTGCACCGCCCACAACATTAAAAGGAATTGCACCAACTACAACGGTGAAGAAGGTTGTAAAAAAGAAATAAGTACGCCCCGACATGTCACTCGCGTACGGAAACTCGCTTGCCGGCATCGTCGAGAATTGAGTCGATTGACGCCACCACTTGTGTCTCACTCACGATGCTGCGGCCCAAGCTTGAACGCAACCGCTCGAGGTGCTTCTTATCTTTTCTACTCATGTCGGCACCTTCTTGAGTCAAGTCGGCCATTCGTTTAATGAATCGCCCATTTGAACGCATACGACGACGTTGGAAAGCATCTGCCGGCGTAACGAAGCCAGCGAACATGTACAAGTTGGTGAGGAAATACAGCAGCGCGAACCACACGCCATACGTCGAAAAAATGGCATCCACGACGACGGCGAATTTGAATGACATCATCCCGTACATCCAAGGCAGACCACCCTCGTAGACCGAAGTTGCTCGTTGAGACTGCGGGATACTTCCTTCAGCGAAGTAAGGATAGGTTCGATCGTCTATCGCATCATGCGCCGCAAACTCCGAAAAAATAGCCCGACTAATGGCAACTTTTGAACCAATATGCAAATTCTTTTTTGCAAAAAATTGTACCGGTAGACCGATGGTCGTTAACTCTGCATCAGGAAGCCGTGGGTTCGTGGAATACGAGCCGGACGGAATCTTCTTCGTCGTTAGCCAACCCGTGTCATGCGCAAGAGCAAGAGCATCTGGTATCGACAACAAAACTGACTGCGGAGCAAGTGCAGCTTGTTGAATTGATTTACTCTGATAGTCATCAAAGATGCACATTGCTCCGCTTGCACTGCGAATGTACTGATCTATCGCTTCGGGCTCGGACTTCGCAAATACATATTGAGGTTTCGCCCCGCCTGGAAAATACTTGTCGAGAATACGCAAACAAACTTGAGTTGATGCCGATCCTTTTGGCAGCATGAACACCGATCGACCAGCCATCGCAGCAATATCTGAATCCGCTGGAAGCCCTTTCGCAAAGAGCATCATTCCGCGAACTACTACGACCCCATACGACTCAACCGTAGATAAATCCAGCCCCTTGAGATCTTGCGCAACAAAACCCGCCTCAGTCTTCGTACTGGGATTAATGATCTCACCGATAATGTCGCTTGAATTATCAGTATTTGAAATATTGAATTCAAATTCGTCTTTTTCTATTTGCGCCGCAACCCTCTTTGAAGCTGTTTCAAAATAGGCCCCTTTTACTCCTGCCATCACCTCAATTGACGTGTCGGGAATCTTGCTAATAACAACAAAAACTGCAAAAAAGAGACTGGGTATTAGCGACAACTGCAACAAATGGCTAATAACCCAGCGCGCAGAACTTTGAATCACACGCAAAATTTTCATCCCCGTACTCTAGTGGGGCTATTCAATGACAGAGATTGCTCCACTTGGGCAGACTTGAATTGACTGGCGCGCCTCTTTGCGTTGCTGCTCGGTAGCTAGTTCACTCACCAGCACCTCTGGGAAATCGTCCTCCCCGAAAGAAAACAGCCATGGATGGTTATAGCAACACTCGCCTGACATCATGCAGCGTTCTCTATCAATCACTACTTTCATGAAGGCCTACTTGTCGAACTGGATCCACAGTTCACGCGGCGACCTAAAACCACCGGAGTCAATATTCGGCGAAGTGATTCCCTCATGTGTTGCGAATTTCGGACGCGGATTTTTCATGACTTCCATCATGCGCGTGCATGCGATAACCGCTTCTTGGCGAGCCATTGCATAACCCATACAAAAGTGCTGACCAACGCCGAAACCTAAGTGACCCTGTTTGTCAGACTTATAACGAGCTGAACGATTTTCGCGACCCATGTGTAGGTCTTCACGATGAATATCGAATACATCGGGGTTCTTGAATACACGCTCATCACGGTTGCCTGCACCAAGCGACAAAATGACTTGAGCACGCTCGGGAATGACGCGTCCATGCATTTCAACTTCACATGTAGTGAAACGTGACTGAACATGCACCACTGGGTCAAAGCGCATCATTTCTGAAAACACGTTGTCCCATAGTTCCGGGTCTTTCTTCACGTCTTCAAACTGATCGGGGCGCGTGTACAGCATGTGATACCACATATTGGCAATTGCCTTATCGGTGGTATCGCCGCCAGCAGCAAGGAGAAGCGCAATAAAACCTTTCACTTCGTCCATATTCATGCGTACGCCATCGAGCTCGGCCAAACACAACTTCGACAGCAGGTCGTCTTTGGGATGCGCTAAACGATCTGCAACAAGTGGTTCTAGGTACTGCCACATCTCATTTCGTGCAGCAATGCCGCGAGCTAAGTGTTCGCCACCAAAACCTAAGCCAGCAATAAGAGCTTGATACCACACAACAAACTTTTCTTCATCTGCGCGAGGAAGACCGAGGATGTTTGAAATGACTCGAATAGGGAATTGATTCGAGAACTGCTGCACGAGCTCCACTTCACCTTCACCCGAACAACGCTCAACAAGTTCACCAGCAATTTGCTCGACGAATGGAATGAAAGAAACGAGACCCTGGCCTACAAACTGACCTGCAACTACGTTGCGCAGCCAGCGGTGGCGGTCACTATTTCCGTATTCCAGAATATTGGGACCGAAAACATGCGATGACCCAAACACATACGGCCCGTCGGGCTGATACATCGCCCGGTCGAAGCTCTCATTGTTTTGGAACGCGGCATTGACGTCTTCATAGCGACTGATGATCCACCGATTATGGAAACGGTCACGGAATAAAGGATGGTGATCGCGGAGCCGCTGATACAACGGAAACGGATTACTTTGAAACTCTGGAGAGTCAAATTCTCGTGGGTCAATTTCGTGTGCGAGTCCAGCCATAACGAAACTTTACTCCAGCAAAAATCCTGCTTTAACCACGCCGCAGTGGCGCCATTACTTCTTCCACAAAGCGCAGTACCGGCTCGGTGCTTTGTGGGTGCCCGAAGTCCATGACGAAGTGCTGCACGCCTAATTCGGCCAAATGAGATAGCTCATCGAGCAGTTGTTGTGATTCAGCGCCAGTGTTTGGCAATGCACGCTCGACGGTCAGTGACACTTCAACATCACTCGTTGCGCGCCCAGCTTTCACAGCAGCGGCAAAAACAATGTCACGCTTCTTCAACCATTTCTCATCGCTGCCAAATATGGGGGAATTCCACATATCGGCAATACGGCCCGCCATTGGCAAACCAATTTGTTCACCAAATGCACCAATGCACACCGGTGGAACCACTTCGGGCAATGGCGGGGCCGCTGCACGCTGAATGCTGAAATGTTTGCCTTTAAAACTTGGTGCTTCTTCGGTCCACATCAATCGGCAAATGTGCACGAGTTCTTCAAGTTCTTGGAAGCGCACTGCAGGTCGTGGAAACTCATAGCCGTATGCGCGGTACTCCTCTTCGCGCCAGCCAGCACCAATGCCCAAAATGAACCGGTTGCCCGACAAGACCTGCAAAGTGGCAGCCATCTTCGCTGTTAATGCTGGGTTGCGATAACCCTGACCCAACACGTGATGGCACAACATGACATCAGGAAATTTTGCGGCAAGCCACGTGAGCGTTGTCCACGCTTCCATGAATGGGTCGGTGTGAGTGTCCATGCCATAGAAGTGATCGGCAACCCAGAGTGAATCGAAGTGCGGTAATGCCGTCGGCAAAATGTGCTTTTCTTGAAAAACCACAATGGGTTGATGATTGCTCCACCTATTTCCAATGACAGGCGAAAGCCAACCAAAGCGCAACCCTGATGTTGCCGAAGAGTGAGCCACGGTTACGGCGCGATAATTGCGTATGGCGCAGTAATTTCAAAAGCAGCTACAACGTCGTACGACTGCCCTGCTTCTGTATCGGTGCCACCCTGCCAGCCGTGCCATGGGTATTCCACTGCACCATTTTCACGCAATGTAGGGCGGCCAGTTTTTTTGTCCCACATAAAGAATGGTCCATGCTCGTCACCCTGCTGCAACGGTGTGCGCACTCGGTCATCAGCACCCGGCTTTGATGTTTCGAACATGCCGCCTGTGCCGGTTCCGTTTTGCAACACCCAGTGCACTTCGGCAAACGCCGGACGCGTTGGTGCTGGGTCATGACCATGGTTGTGTGTTGACAAGTCGACACCCTTACCTGCAGTCCAAACGAACATGTAGGTAATTTCTTCACCATCGGCATCGAGCAAATGGAAACCTGGCGACAAATAGCAATCGAGACCGTCGAAGAACGGAATGACATCGTGATAGCGCTCTTCAAAAGTGATCCACGACAATTCGTTAGAAAGTGGGCCGCTATAGGCAAGTTGATTCATTGAAGTGACTTTGTTTGGCACCTGTGCAGTTCCCGTAAAGACGGTGAACACGGCTCCATCGGGGCCAGCTACTACTTCTGCTTCAGTCACCTTTGTATTACGCACCACTTTGTCTTGCGCGTATGCCCCACGATTGATATTTGCGAGACGGCCTGTGACCACTTTGATGTGCACAGCGCCTGCAGAATGATTCAAAGCAAAACTTTGGCCGGCATCGAGACGCACAAATTGAATATTCCAGCCGCCAACACTCCAGGTGTCGGAAACGACCGGCGCAATGCCTTCGCCAATAAAAATATTGATTCCTGTACGGGTTGTAGAAACCTCGTTGCGTGCAGTGTGCGTCATATGTGCCCCTTACCCCTATATGAATGATCTGTTGTAAGAGTACCCAAGAGACATAATGAGACATGGACTCGGACGGCAACATTCGCACCCCACGCGGGCTCTGCATCCCTGAGACCGCCCTTTCTTGGACATTCGCCCGTTCCGCTGGTGCCGGGGGCCAAAACGTGAATAAAACCTCGAGCAAGGCTTCACTCACCGTTTCAACGCCATTCATCACAGGCCCTCGCGCCGCCCTTGCCCGGGTGCTTGCCGCCTACCCAGAGACCATTCGTGTTACACAGCAGACCAGTCGTAGCCAATGGAGAAACCGCCAGCACTGCATTACGCAAATAGTGGAAATGATCGATACTGCTGCGACGCCGCCTGCTCCCCCACGTCGACCCTCACGACCCACTAAGGGTTCTATTGAGCGTCGCCTCACCAGCAAGAAACGCGAGAGTGAGAAAAAGGGTCAGCGTCGCAAGGGAGACTGGGAGTAACAAGTACCGTACAAGTCATGCCTAGCGACTTTGTCTTGAAATCAATGAACAACATTCACCGCACCATCTTGAAGGTGAGCGGTGGACGCAAAGGGTGGAACGCCGGCAACATGCCCGTATTGAAACTCACCACGGTGGGTCGCAAAAGTGGAGAGAAGCGCGAAGTGATGTTGACTTCCCCACTGCAATTCGATTCCACAATGGTCATTGTGGCTTCGCGCGGCGGCGACGATCAGCACCCTGCTTGGTTTCTCAATTTGCGCGACGAACCACTTGTTGAGGTCGCAACCCAAGATGAGGCGAAACATCAGCGCAGAGCACGCATTGCTACCTCCGATGAGCGCAGCACCATGTGGCCACAAATTGTAGAGAAGTACAAAAACTATGGTGGTTACCAATCGCGTACTCAACGTGAAATTCCACTCATCCTTCTTGAAAAAATTGGTTAGGCCGTTTCATGCCTTCCCCCTATAAAGCGGTGTGTTTCGACGTCGGCGGCGTGCTGACGCACTCCATGAGCACCGTCATGCCCCAGGCCGCTATCGACGCAGGCATCGACCTCGAGGCTCTCGGACCCATCTTCATGGAGATGTTTATTTCCGAAGGTGACAACGACAACCCCGGACATCAGCTGGAACGCGGCGAAATTTCTATGGATCACTTTGTGAACCTGATGGGTGACATGGGAACCGAGATTCGCAAAGTACTCCACCCCGACTCGGAGCATTTCATCATGGCGAAGTTGAAGCCTGCACAAGTGATGCACCACTTTGTTCAAGAGGTACGCGACGCCGGATTCGCAACAGGAATCATCTCAAATGTTATTAGCGAGTGGCTGCCGTGGTGGGTGGACTTTACGCCTCCACACGACCTCTTTGATGCGGTCTTGTATTCATGCGAAGTTGGCTTACGCAAACCCAATACATCTATTTACTTGTCTGCAGCACAACAACTGAACTACTCGCCAGAGGAAATTGTTTACCTTGACGATTTCCTACCCATGGTTGAGGCAGCGCGAAAAGTAGGCATGAAGGTTGTTCACGTTACTGATCACGCTGAAGCAATTATTGAAGCGCGCGAACTTTTAGGCTTGTAAAACTCAGCCTTTGCCGCGAATTTTAAGCGCCATGGTTTCGTGGTAGCGGTGAATTTTGCATTCACGTTCCGACAAAATGTGCTCGGTATATCCGCTTGATTTCTTTGTGCGTGCAAGCTGGTCGTAGATGGCAATGTCTTCACCAACTACTCGCTTCAAGTGACTCCAAAGATCTGCCATTTTCGCAAAATACGCAGCATATTCAGGGTCATTCATGTCGCCTGGGTAAATGATTTGCCAGCATAAAAAGCGAGTGCGATCGACCCCAACCGGAATGGGGTTAAACACTTGAATGTGCTCGGGGTTGCAGTTGAACACCGTGTTCGGAAAGACCGTGTAATGGCAAATTGCATTTTTGTGATGGTCGTACGATTCATTCCACTTATCAAAGTTGGTCGGACGAGGCACGAAACACATGTAGTTATCGCCAACAAAATGGAACGAGGCCTTACGGCAAGCTTTCACAAATTCTGGGTCGGCATGGTGCAATTGAGCCACATGATAGATCTCGTTAAAACCGTCGATTATTGCTTTGTAGCTCACGGGAACATCCCACTCAAGCACATCATGCAAGATCATGTCTTCCATTTTGAATGCACCGAGGTCGGAAGAAATTTCTGGCCCGATTGATTCGATGAGCGAAGGTGCATCGTCTGGTCCGAGAAGGTTGATCCAGACCCAGCCACCCCATTCACCCGCAGCAACTTGCTTGGCGCGAACATCTTTCAAATGTTCGTCTGAGAAGTCTTCACGCTCAGGAACGCCAACAAGCTTTCCGGTGGTGTCGTATACCCAGCCGTGATACGGGCAAGTAAAGCGTCGAGCACCACAACCGGAAAGTTCGGTGACTATGGCAGGGCCACGGTGCTGACATACGTTGTGAAATGCAGCGAGCGAACCG
>CAMCZG010000066.1 GCA_945886445.1 Bifidobacterium breve
TTGACGTTGAGCGGATTACCTTTTTCGACAACAAGTGTGAGTGTGTTGGTGGCAATATTGGTAACGGTGCCTTTATTGACATTGCCACTTTCAACGAGGTCGTTCATTTGCTTGTCGTCGGCAAAGACAACTACATCGGCTGGGGCCCCTTGTTTAATTTGTTCAACCAATGTGGCACTGCCTGCAAAGTTCAGAACAATACGAATGTTGGGCTCAGCGCTTTCGAAGGCCGACGCAATAGATGTCATCGCAGTGGTCAGAGAGGAAGCGGCGTAGACGTCGATATTCACTTTGCTCTCGCTGCGACCACATGCAGACAAAGTGCATAGAAGTCCCGTGGCAATACCAATAGAGATGGTGCGAAGTAATCGAGAGGCGGGGACCATCCACTCAGGCTATTAGTTCATTTTGAACTATCTGATAGTTCAATACGTGATATAAACAAGTATGGAATCCGTACAAAACAGCCAGCTCTCTCTCATTGAGGCAACTTGCCTCGCTCTCATTGGCCAGGGCTCAACACATGGTTATGACATCGCGAAGAGGTTTCACCCTGAGGGCGATATTGGCGAAGTCTTCACCCAAACAAACCCCGTTGTGTATCGCGCATTGAAGTCGCTCGAAGCCGCGCAGTTGGTGAAAAGCACCGATGCGCTTGGTGTGCGTAAACAATTGAAGTTTGCGTTAACGGTGACTGCTGAAGGTGAGCTTGTATTGCGCAGTTGGTTGAACGCGCCAGCAATACATATTCGCGATTTACGAACTGAGTTTTTAGTGAAGCTCCATCTGCGTGAGCTAGCGGGTTTGAAGCAAAGGAAATTTATTGCTCTGCAAAGGGATGCCTTAGAAAACGTACTGTCGCACTTACTTGCCAACCCATCACGAAGTGCTGTTGCTATTTGGCGACGAGAACAAGCACGGGCTGTTGCACGATTTCTTGATGAACTTGCCGGGGAAGAAGCTCCTTCCACAAACAGGGCAGATCGTGAAGACACTTTGCAGTTGAGCGCACGTAATCAGCTTCGAGCCAAAGTGGTGTCAGTGAAACACGGAGGAGTTCTTTCGACCGTGAAATTGGAACTTGACCCGGGTCAAATCATGACGGCAACCATTACGCGCGAAGCCACCAATGCCCTGGCTCTTGCTCCGGGAACGGAAGTGCTGGGATTATGTAAAGCAACCGACGTTTTGGTTGCTCGCTCCAATACCTAATTTTTATAGGGAATGATGACTATTGAGAATATTTCAGTGCTGGGCTAAGTTTGGGTTGAAATTCTTTCAGAGAGAATTTCCATTGCTATTTCTTGGAGGAAATATATGTTGGCTCATCGTATTAAGGCCGCTCTTGGCGCAATAACAGCAGTCGGACTCTTAGGACTCTTTGCTCTTCCCGGTGAAGTGCATGCTGCAATCACTGTGACGGTCACCGACTCTTCGGGCACCGCAGTAGGTGGCGCATTTGTCGCCGTACTCAATAGCGATGGTGATGCGGTCGATAGTGCAATCACCGCGAAAGACGGCACGGTGTCGGTGAATGAAAGTGGCGGCGCTGGTCTTGTTGTTGCAGCCCCCGGGTTCCAAACAAAAACTGCATCAAGCGCAACAGCGCAAACAGTTGCGCTTACCGCATCAACCAAGTCGAAATTGTCTTATGCGAATGCATATGGCGCACAGGTGCGCACCATTGCTGCCGATGGTGAAAGTGGTGTGTACTACGCAACTTCTGATGCGCAACCCACCGTGTGGCGCACAAGTGACTACGCAGGTTCGTGGTCTCCGGTTCCTACTACTGCAGACTCCGAAGCCGGAAGCGCTACTGCTGCTGGCGCAATGCCACAAGCAGAAGCTGCTGGGGATATTTTTACATCTGGAGTAAAAGGTGAAGTAGCAGTGCAAGTCGGCCAAACGTTGTATTACTCACGCACCTACGGAAATACATGGTCAACAGTTGCGAACTACAACACAGTAAATGGTCAGAACAAAAAGCATTACTGGGTACATGGTGGTGCTAACGCTGAGTACTCGTACATCGTTGGTGTCACCGACTCAGGCATGTACGTCGCCGTGATGCCAGATAGCTCGAGCGATGCAGCTCCAAGCTTTGTCAACGTCACATCAACAATTGGTCGATATACCGCTGCCGACCGTGTTGCATTTGCAGTGGGAAGTACTGGTGACATTTTTATGGCCGCGGTGAATGGAAGCGGTACACGCATTTCTCAAATCACACCTGCAGCAACTGCTGCGGCGCTTACTGCAACGGCTGGTTCTTCTCTTGGAACCTTCAGCTCACCTCACACCATGGCGACAACGGGAACTGGTCTGGTCAAACTCAGCACACTGGGTACAGCAACACCTCAAGCATTGGTAACTCACTTGGTCGACGGTTCGACAGTGTCAATAAATGTTGGAGCATTGGTGTCGGGTACATGGACGATGTCTTCTGGTGTTGAAGGTGCAACTCAAGCAAACAACCTCACATTGACTGGGATGAATGCCCTTTCAGGGAACTGTGGTCAAAATGGAAATACGCCTTTAGTCGCCTCCATCGCTCCGGAAGCTCCATCGGGTTCCGATGTGCTCACTGGCTTTGAAGTGGTGGGCACCATTGGTCAGTGCATGTTTGTCTTTAACCCCGCAGGTTCAAACAGTTTGTTAGGAACGACTTTTTCATCTACAAAGGTTGCGCTGTTGACGATGGAAGGTGCGAACAACAACACAGGTTTTGTTTGGGATAGCGGATTCAACTTCAGCTCTAACATGGTGTCGTTGTCGGGCGACGGGCAATTCGGACTGCGCAAATCTGCAGTAGTTTCAGCAGCCACGTCGTATCGACCAAGCTTCGGTGGTGCGGGTGGCACTACTGCAAGCCAATACATCAATAGTCAAGCATCTGCAGGAACAGATGTTGCTTCAGGTGGAATTGCAGTGGGCGGTATGGTTGCTCCCAATGTCACGGATGTGGTGTATTCGCCGAATAGTACCGATGGTTCACAACTCGTACTCAGCATGACCGAAACCGGTGGTAGCCGCACATTGCTATCAACCGATGGAGGCACCTCGTTCAGCACCGTTGGCGCAGGTGGTAGTCGCGCAGTTGAATGGTGGAACGGCGCAAATGGTTTGCAGCATATTGCTGCGGGTTTTAGCAATGACCCCAATGAGTTTTTGCATGTGAAGTCATTCAACACAAACTCAGGCACTGGCAAACTCGATATGGGTGATGAACTTGCAGCGACAGCTGTTCTGCGTGATACGAAAGATGTATCGGCTCGAAAAGAATTTAGTTTCCCAGGTGCAGCGAACCCATCTGGTTCCACACTGACGCCAAGCAGTTTCGCTTCAGGCGGTAACCAGCACTTGCTTTCAGCAATTGAGGGCATCGCGGGCAAAGATGCGATGTTGGTTGGTGTCAACAAGTGCAGCCAAAACCTCGGGCCCTCTGGATGTGAGTCGAGCCAAGGTTCCGTTGCATTAGTTGGCCTGAGCGCGAATAGTTCAACGGGTGCAGTCACACTAAGCAACGTCAAATACTTTGGTTCAGAAGTTGCTGCAGCCGGAGCAACGGCGGCAGGTGCAGGAACATATGCGGGTGATGTGAAGGCAATTCAATATTGCCCAACTGGTTCTGCAACGAAAGTAGCCGATACTGCATTTATTTCTGTTGGTGGTAAGGGCATTTACAAAATCACTGCGGTGAGCACAGCGCCGGCACATGCTGTAACAGGCACAACAACTGGCACCTACAAAGACCTCAAGGTCGACTGCGACACAGGTGTGATTGCAGTTGCAGGTTCTGATGGTTTGTACTTCTCTGTTGATGGTGCAGCCAAGTTCGTAAAAATTACGACAACCGTTGCTCCTGCCGCTGGTCAACCTCAGCCACCTCAGCAAGGCGGTGGCGATGCACCAACTGCGGTTGCTCTGCAGGCCGATGGCACCACTGGTGAAGTAACCATGACGGTTGCTTCGGGCAATGGAGACATTAAGTCTGTCGAAACCAGTTTCACCGCTTTAGGGGTAAGTGCTGCCGATACAAAAGCTGGAACTGCAACAACACCTACTGCAGCTATTACTCCTGCTGCCGATTCGGTCAATGAATTGAATAGTTCAGCAACTGGAAAAAATACGGGTGCAGTTCTCGACCTAGAGATTCCTAATACGGCCTCCGACAAAGTAACGGCAGCAGGCGTTCGCACACTAAGCGTGCGTAAGTTTGCAACTGCTTCAAAATTGTCCGCTGGTACAGGTGGCGGTGCATTCAAGGCGTCGTTGCGCACCGCAACTACTTCCTCGGGAAGTGGCGCTGGAACTCCTGGAGTTGGCGGAACAACTCCCGGCGTTTTAGCACCAAAAGAAGTGTCGGTGAAGAAAGGCAAAACAGTTTCCGTGACGTCTGCCCTGAAGACTCTTGGCACCACCGTGGTTGCAAAATCAAAAATTGTGGTCACAGTGAGCACGGCATCGAAGAAGATCTGTTCTGTGTCAAAAACAAATGTGGTGAAAGGCTTGAAGGCCGGCAAGTGTTCGTTGACGGTGAAAATTACGCCGCCGGCAACGAAGAAAGTGCCGAAGCCAAAAACCACGCCAAAGAAAATCTCAATAACTATTGCATAGCTAGTGCCGCGCGTGCTTCGCCCTCGGGGTTACGGTACGCGCGGCCAATGGCATCAATCACAATGCGACGAAGTATGCCTTCAGGTATCTCTGCTTTGCCCACTAGCTCGGGCGTAATAGGTGTCATGCGTTGGTAGCCCACAGTGAAGGGGTCAACGCCGTAGGTAACAGGCACGGTGAAAGGGATAGCGCTGCGCCCAACGGGAACATCGCCGTACCACAATTCCATGTCACCTCTAAAACGCCCAGTCGCTGTGAACGTTGCACGTACGTCTACTTCGCCCACAGGAAGTTCAACGCTTGCTGAAACGATGGTGGTGAGAGCGCCAAGAAAGTTGTAGGCGTAATGCAAGCGACGACCTTTGATGTACAACGCATAACCACCTGCATGGCCACCGTGGCATACCAAGATTCCGTCGCAGTTACCCTCAGATGGAACATTGAGCGCAGCAGTAATTTGGAACGAACGATTCTTGAGGTTTGGTGCAGTGGATTCTGGCAATGGAGAAATGCCAGGAAGGTACACATACCTGTCGCGTAAGAAGCGGCGGTCGCCGTAACGTGCGGGCTGGTTGTTGAGCGGTAGCACTTGGTTTGCTTCTGCTTCTGTCCACCACAACTCTTGGAGTTCTTTTAACTTGTCGGGAAACTGCAAAGCAACGTCATTGCACTCTGAGAAGTCGTTGGCAATGTTGTACAACTCCCAAATGTCGTCATCGAATGACGGGTTCGCATTGCGACTTTCGTAGTTCATCATGCCTGGCGGGTGAAAGACCACTGCTTTCCATCCATCGTGGTACAACGCACGCGAGCCAAGCATTTCGTAGTACTGCGTCATGTGCTTGCTCGGCTCCGCTGCACTTTCCAATGTATGAGCAAAGCTCACGCCGTTAAAGGGAGCTTGTGGAACACCATTAATTTGCTCGGGGGCTTCAATGCCAATGACATCAAGCAATGTGGGGAGCACATCAACAATGTGCAGATACTGATGGCGTATTCCACCAACATTTTTCAAATGACTTGGCCATTGCACAATCAGTGGGTCGCAAACGCCACCTTCGTGTGTATCGCGTTTGAAGCGCTTGAGTGGCGTGTTGCCAGCCCATGCCCAACCCCATGGGTAGTGGTTGTTGGAATGCTCAGAACCAATAAGGTCAATGCGCTTTAAGTTCTCTGCCAAACTTTCAGGAACAAAGTTGTAGAAATACTTTTCGTTGAAACTGCCGCCAGGCCCACCTTCAGCAGAGGCCCCGTTGTCGCTCATAATGAGTACAAGTGTGTTGTCGTATTCATCAATAGATTTAATGAAGTCGAGTAGACGACCTACTTCAGAGTCGGTGTGGGTAAGAAAGCCAGCGAATGCTTCCATGAGGCGTGTGTACAAGCGTCGTTCATCGTCGCTCAGTGAACTCCACGCAGGTACCCATGTTGGGCGTTCCGAAAGAATGGTGCCGGCAGGCAACAACCCCGACGCCATTTGGCGAGCGAAAACTTCTTCACGCCATGTGTCCCAACCTTGGTTGAACTTGTCGCGGTATGCATCAATAAATTTTTTCGGCGCTTGGTGTGGAGCATGACATGCACCCGGCGCGTAGTACACAAAGAAAGGTTTTGTGGGTGAAAAAGCGCGGAGGTCTTTGATGTAGTCAATTGCTTTGTCGGTGAGATCTTCGGTGAGGTGGTAACCCTCTTCAGGAGTTTTGGGTGGGTCAACAATATGACTGTCATGAAAAAGGTCGGGGTGGAACTGGTCGGTCTCGCCACTTAAAAAACCGTAGTAGCGCTCGAAGCCTTTGTTGAGAGGCCAATGTGTGCGCGGCCCACCCAAGTTGTTTTCGTGTGCAGGTGCAAGGTGCCATTTGCCTAAGCCGTAAGTTGCATAACCATTACGCACAAGAATCTCAGGAAGGAAACCATTTTCTTCAGGAATGTTGGCGTCATAACCAGGAAAGCCCGATGCAGTTTCCACGATGCGCGCCATGCCACTTGCATGGTGATTGCGTCCGGTCATTAAACATGCACGAGTAGGTGAGCACAGTGCAGTGGTGTGGAAGTTTGCGTATCGCACGCCATGAGCAGCGAGTGCATCGAACGTTGGCGTTGCAATGTCAGAGCCGTAACAACCGAATTGTGCGTAACCCACATCGTCGAGCAACACCATCACAATATTTGGTGCGCCTTGTGGTGGCTGGGGAAGATCGGGCCACGCCGCTTCAGAGTCTTCGAATGTGCGACCAATACGACCAGTGAAGTTCTTTGCGAGCCCCATATACCCTCCTGCGCTGTTGTGACAGTTTCGCATATATTTGCACTACTAGTGCAAATATATGTGGTCGCTCAGAGGTGAGGTTTAATTTGCCTGGGCAACAATGAACCCAATGCCAATGAATTGGGTGATTCCCGCAAGAACCGTAAAGACATGCCAGATCTCGTGATAGCCAAAAATGTGCGGTACCAAGCGTGGGCGTTGCAGATAAAAGAGAATTGCTCCAATGGTGTAAAGCAGGCCACCAATTCCGAGCAGCACCATGGCTGTTGATCCAGTATTTTTCGCTGCTGTTGGGAAAATGAATACACCAGCCCAACCGAGAGCGATATACAACCCACCCGTAATGCGCCGTGCGCCCCAACCAAATTTAAAAACCATTCCAGTAATTGCTGCTACCCAAACAAAGCAGAGAAAAGGAATACCCCACGAATGGGGCAGGGCGAGAAGGCAAAGCGGAGTGTAGGTGCCAGCAATGAGAATAAAGATCATCGAGTGGTCGAGCTTCTGCATTATTTTTTGCACGTGAGGTGTGCGTGTAAAAAGGTGGTACGAGGCCGAGGTGGTGTACAGCGCAAATAGCGAGAACACATATATAGAGGTAGCAACTCGGGCAATGGCGCTTTCTGCAGCCAGTATGAGCAATGTTCCGGCGGGTATGGCTACTAATGCGGCAATGCCATGCACGCGACCGCGCCAGAGTGGGCGCCACTTCCCGTTGTAGTGCTGAAAAATAGGCGGGCTATTTTTCGAAATCGGCATATTGACAGTGTGTCAGTTGAAAGGGCATTTGTCTCGTTAACAGTGAAGAACTACGTAAGATTTAGGCATGCCTGACATCCTCTCGTCACTTCCCGTTGAATATCTATTTACTATTCATGCAACAGTCGCCGCTCCTGTCCCTATTCCGGGTGGGCCAGCAGGCACACGAGTAATTGTGAATGTGACGGGCGGTACCTTCACCGGGCCCAAAGTTTCTGGCACGGTCAGCATGGGTGGCGACTGGCTCACCATGCGAACAACAGGAACCGCGCATCTCGATGTGCGTGTATTGCTCATTACCGATGATGGCGTTGCCATTCACATGGCGTATCAAGGAATCATGGGGCCAACCGATGATGGTGTGCGCATTATTACTGCACCGCTTTTCCAAACAGGTGATGAACGTTATGCGTGGCTCAATGATGTGCAAGCTGTTGCAATTGGTAAACCATCAAAAGATGCCGTTGACTACGACGTGTATCGCATTTTATAAACGTCGCTCGCGCGCTGCTGGCATCCAGTTTGGGCCGGCCGTTTCATTAATGCGCTCTACAAAGCGCGCACCCACAGGTTCAATGACTTCAAGAAATTGATGAGTGTTATCTTCACCAAAGATTTTCCACTGGCGAACGCAGAGCTCGTTCGTTTTTTCTTCTAACTCTTGACGAAACGAAATACCTTTTGCGTTAATTGCTCCGTCGGTAACGAACCCACGTGTGCTCAGGTTTTCCAGTGCAACTGCAATAAGGGCATCGTTGGCGCCTCTGCTGCGTGGAATCCACTCTTTCGGGTAGCCCATCCACGCATCGTGTAAAAGCCCAGCTTCAATAGCATCTATTTCGTGCGTTACTAAGAGCGCCCAATGTGTGTCACCACGCCATTCGCGTAGAGCATTCACAGCCAACCAAGCTGACACCGTTGGGTTAGCGGGGCGGGGCCATGCTTTGTGGGCAGCAAACAGCACGCGACCTTCTTGAGGAAGCGCGTCTACGGTGCGCCAGAGCTCAGTTGCAAGGTTGCCCAGGGGTTCACAAATTTCTGGCGCCAATTCAAGAAGACCTTCACGAACAGATTCATCGCGCGCATCGGACATCTCTTGCCAGGTGGCATGTGGTGAAGCAAGGTCGAGTGAGAAATGAATGAGATGCCGCGAAATGGAATAAAAGGAACTGTGCACAACATCAACACCAGCAGCAGCGAGTGGGGCCGCACGGTTAGCGATGTAATGACCTAAGCCATCTTGAATTCCAAAAGCTGCATGGCGCGCAGCTGCACGTGGATCCCAAAAAATCCACCCAATGAGTTGGTGTGATGCAAATGCAGCTCGCTGCGTGAGGTCTAGCCAATTGGCACTATGTGAACCCATTATTTGACCGTAGTACACCTGTCCATATTTAGGGAGAAATAAAAAACGGGCCGCTAGGAGTGCTAGCGGCCCGTTTCAAAAATCTGCTGGGGAATGTTTAAGCGCGAAGGCCCTTATTCACCATATTGATGACAGCATCTTTCACAGGAATCATCCCGTAAACAATTGCTCCACCGGCAACGATATTCATCCAATCATCTTTCAACATGAGACCCCAGCCTGCGGCGGGAGTGATGTCGAGAAGCCAAATCATCAAGATGCTGACAGCGAGGCCCCAATGGGCGCCGATGAGTGGCAACTTACGGATGGTGTCGGACAACTTGAGGACCCCGAGCACTGAATCGATGACGGCAGTAACCGCACCGAGTAGCACTGCGAGGAGAAGTAATGCTCCAAGTGTGTACATAATTATCTACCCCTTTTCTGCAGGGAAACCCTGCACATATGACCATAGGCACATTGTGGGGAAAGTGGGGGATATGCCGTGGAGTACTTATGTTTATTGGGTTTGAGTGAAGTTTTACAACCCTAAAAGCGCCGCAATGGCACGTTCGGGGCCAGTATCCACAGGCAGCTCGTAGCTTTCCAATCGGCTGATGTAGGTAATAGATACTTCACCGGCTCCAACTGCTCCGCCGTCGGTATGAATAGGCAAGGTGAGTTCATCGCCCCATGCCATACGCACGTAATACGAATCGGTGTGGCCTTCTTTTTGCTCCATGGTTGCGGTGGCCATAGCTCGCGGGGGGTCGCTGCCCACCACGGTGCGTCGCCAATTTTTGATTTCAGAAACTGGCAGGTTAGGAACATTGACGTTCACAACAACCGGTTCAGATGGTGGGTGAGCAATGAGCCCTTCAACAACAGCATCGGCAACTGTTGCGGCCGATTCCCACAGTTGACCCTTCACCATGTCGTCCCAGCCTTGGCCTTCAACGCCCATGCCATTTACTGCTTGGCTAATAGCAACGCCATTAATACCAGCGTTACGTGCAGTGAGAGCTGCACCAATGGTTCCCGAGTGATACACACTGCGCCCCACGTTTGCACCTGGGTTAATGCCAGCAACAACAAGATCAAACGGCGCACCAAAAAGTCCGAGTCGAGCAAACATCACGCACAAGGCAGGTGGGCCACTCAGCGCCCACGACTCCTTCATTCCGTCAATATGTGCTTTATGTACTTCGGGTTGCATGAGGTGCAATGCACCAACAGCAGAACTCGCACCGGAGTATTCACGGTCGGGAGCAACCACTACAACTTCTCCGTGACGGTTCATTGCACGAGCAAGTACGTGCAGGCCTACAGAGTCAATACCGTCATCGTTGGTAACTAAAATGCGCATATACCTTTTTAGCCTATGAACTATGGGTTTCATGCAACGGAAAGATGAACAGTGCGTGTCGGAGTTAATGAAACAGGGGAGTTGACCCGAGTAAGGTTGACTCGTGGCGGTAGCAAAAAAGGCAACGACGAAGAAGGCTTCTGTGAAAGCTGTTGAGCGCCAAAAACCAGGCCCCAAAAAGCAGCCAGTCAACCTTGCCCCTGCAATTCAGCAACGCGAGCGCAAGGCTGCCTTAGGCCGTGTGAGCCAAGACGAGGCAAAGACTCTCATCCTCAATACTGCCATTGCGATGCTTCGTGAACGACCAGTTTCAGATGTTTCTAGCCGCGAAATTGCCCATGAATCGGGGCTGAACCACAGCTACATTGCCCGATACTTCGGCAGTAATCACGAGATGCTTTTTTCTGTCGTGGAAATAATGACGGAGCATTTAAAGAAATATCGTGAGAACGGCGACGTCGCAGCACTGGTCAAAGACCCCAATGCGAATTTGCGCTTTAAGTTAATGGAGTATCTGCTCGCTGAAGGGTTTCCTCCAGAACGATTTGCAGTTCTTGCCCTCGAACAGCGAACGAATGCTGAAGCATTTTTTGCTGAATCGTTAAAACTCGATAAACGAGCAGCTCGTGTTTATCGAGCAAAAATTGGCATGTTGTTCCTGCTCGCCGATGAGAAAATGTTGGCGGCTTCTGTCATCGACAAAAGCACTCGCACAGACCTCATCAATCTCTTTCTTCATGAACTAGGCGACGCCAAGAAAAATGCCGAGAAATTAGGTTGGCAGTAACTAATTAAGGTTGTCGTGACTGCTGTGCTGCAGCATGTGCTCCGGCGAGTCCGCCAAAGGTAAAGGCAACACCAATTGTTCCACCGGGACCCCAGTAGGCCTGCCCAGCGGGGGATGCAACACAGTTTCCCGCTCCATATAAACCTGGAATGGGTTGATGGTCGGTATCAAGGACCCTGCCTGCGGTATCGGTAATGGGTCCACCTTTTGTGTCGAGTGCACCTGGGCCCAAGATGATGCAGTGATACGGCCCTGACTGAGTGAAGGGATGCATCGTGGGGTTGGGCATTGATGAGCGCGGCGCACCAGCCCAAGTATTTTCAATGGGGCTCTGCCCACGTTGAAATTGAGTGTCGATGCCAACCTGTGCCATGGAATTCCAATTCGCAATGGTGGCGGTGAGTTGGCTCGTGAACGTTGTTTCTAATTTTGTGCCACTTGTGAAATGCTCAAGTGTGGAAAGTCGCTGCGCAATATTTTGAGTCAGTTCTTCCCAAGTATTTCCACTGATGACGAAGTCGAATTTTTCGCCCACTGGTGGAATGGGAAATCGGAATCTGCTTATTTCTTCATTGAGTAGTACCCCATCATCAAAAACCATGAAGAGCAGAAGATTGGGGTATTCACCACGAACGGTGTCCCATGCAAAGTGTGCCTGACCCCGCTCGTTGTAGGGCGATTTTTCATTAA
>CAMCZG010000067.1:0-11785 GCA_945886445.1 Bifidobacterium breve
AAATACGCATCGGGTTTATATGGCCCATTTCGCGATGCCGTAGATGTCAGCATTGCCAATGGAGGCAATCGCAAGGGTTATCAGCAAGATTTTCGTAATGCACGTGAGTCACTTCTTGAAGTGCAAGCCGACATCGACCAAGGCGCCGATATTGTCATGGTGAAGCCAGCTCTTTCGTATCTCGATGTCATCTCTGCTGTGCGCGCCATGACTAATTTGCCTATTGCTGCGTATCACGTCAGTGGTGAATATGCCATGGTGAAGGCTGCGGCCGCTAACGGATGGATTGATCACGACACTGTGGCACTTGAACAACTCACGGCCATACGGCGTGCCGGCGCAGACATTATTCTCACGTATTTCACTCGTTGGTTTGCAGAAAACAATGGCTGACATGGCAATGAATTCAGCACAGTCCATTCCCTATTGCGACGAAGCCTCTTGTATTGCAGCGCAGTGTGTACCCACATTGTGTGTCGGCAAGGGAGTGCCAAGCAATGAAAAACTTTTTGCACGCTCAAGTGATGTCATCCCTGGCGGAGTGAATAGTTCCATTCGCGCATTTAAGTCGGTGGGCGGCTCGCCTTATATTGTTGCTCGTGGAAATGGCGCCCATATTTGGGATGTCGAAGGCAAGAAGTACGTGGACCTTGTACAGAGCTATGGGGCAATTATTCTTGGTCACGCACACCCGGCGGTCACGGCAGCAATTCAGCACGCTGCGGTCGACGGCACCTCTTACGGCGCACCTACTCCGCGTGAAATGAAACTCGCCGAGGCAATTAGCACTCGTGTAGCAAGTTGCGAACAGGTGCGGCTCATGAATAGTGGAACTGAAGCCACAAGTACTGCAGTGCGACTTGCACGTGGTGCAACCGGAAGAAAAATCATTGTTACTTTCGCCGGAAACTTTCATGGTGCAACCGATGCATTGTTAGTGGCCGGGGGAAGCGGCATTGCAACGCTTGGGCTGCCAGGAACCGCTGGAGTTCCCGATGAAGCAGTGGCAAATACCATGGTGGCGCCGTACAACGTTGTGCCGCGACTTGCTACCGATGTCGCAGCCGTCATTGTTGAACCAGTGGCTGCCAATATGGGTGTTGTTGCACCGGCACCGGGTTTTCTTGAGGGGTTGCGCGAAGAATGCGATCGCGTCGGCGCACTGCTCATATTCGATGAAGTCATTACCGGTTTCCGTTTAGGAACGGGTGGTGCACAAGCAAAGTTCGACGTGCGTCCCGACCTCACCTGCTTTGGAAAAGTTATTGGCGGTGGTCTTCCTATTGGTGCAGTGGGCGGCCGACGCGACATTATGTCGGTTCTTACCCCGAATGGAAAAGTTTTCCATGCAGGAACACTTGCGGGAAACCCTTTAGCAACGGCAGCTGGTCTTGCAGCATTGAACGAACTTACCGACGATGTGTACATGGAAATTTCAGCGCGTGCTCGTCATGGTGCTTCACTACTACGTGATATTTGTGCAGCGGCAGGCATCAACGCCCAATTCCCCGTGGTGGGAACACTTGTAGGTATGTACATCGGAAAAGATGGCGAAGCTTCACAAAAACTTCCAAACAACTTCGATGAAGCAAAATTAACCGATGAAAAAATGTATGCACAGTTGTTTCACGCAATGTTAAAAGAAGGTATTGCAATGGCGCCAGGCGCTTATGAAGCAATATTTTTTGGTTTGGCGCATACCGATGAAGTTTTTGCAGAGTTGTCGCGAGCAGCCGAGCGTGCAGTTGCACAAGTTCAACACTAGGAACTTTTCATGCGAAATTTTTTGAGTGCACGGTTCGCAGCAGCATTAGGAATTCCCGCTGTTCTTGCGCTTCTCATTTATGCATTTTTTATTAACTCTGCGTCATCCTCGCAGTCCACGAGCAAAGTTGTTCACTTTGTTAACTACACCGCATCAGTGAATACGGTTCAAGCTGAAAGTGATTGGACAGTGGTGCAAGGCACTTCACGATCAACTGCTCGGTTTGCACTTGATGATGCACGAACTGTTCTTATTGCCGACGCAACACCTGGCGAAATTACCTGTACAGATTTCACTACCCCAAATGCCTGCGTACTTATTGCCGAGTTGCTGGGCGATGCTGTGGTGTGGTTCGCGCTCACTCCTGCAACCAATGAAACAATGCTCACTCGACTCGCGTTGCCACCCATTGTTGACATGTTGAATGGTGGAGACTTTGCAGTGCTGAATAACGGTTGGGTTCTGCCACTTGCAACACCTACGAAGCGATCATGTTCAACGCCAACTGTTTCGTTGCGAGAGTTCATCAACAAATTTGGAAGCGATATGAGCGTGTCGCTGAATTTGTCTGCAGATCACATTGACGTGGTGACATGCACCAGTGAAGGCAACTAGGGTTTAGTTTGCAGTAGATGCACGAGCCTTCGTGCCAACTTCGTTCGGCTTTTCCTTCATCATTGAAAAATCTTTGGCGATGGAGTCGAACTTGGTACCACCAGTTTCGAGAGCCTTGAAAATTTCCGACTCAGGTGAGCACCAGGTTTCGTACTCTTCAGCCCATTGTTCGCTCTTCGGGTCTGCTCCACCAACGACATAGCGTTCGTGACACACCACGCCCAGAATTTCTGCCTCAGACAGCCCGCCACCGTAGGTTTCCCCCTGTTGTGGCATGGCGTTTCCGTTGTACGACAGTGGAGCATGGGCTCCGCCTGCTCGTTTGGGGTCGCCGTATTGCTTAATTCCTGCGGCAACATAGGCCTGGCTGCCGGTATAGACGAAGTTCAACATGTCTTCAATATGAGGGAACGTCTTCATGACCTCGCCCTGATGCAGAATCCGGCCGGCCCCGCCCTGCCCGGCGGCACCATGACATCCGGCACATCCACCGTAAACCTGGCTGCCAACGGCAAGGGGGCCCTCAACAACTTTTTCCGCAGGCTTCAGCGCAATGGCGTAGAGAAAGCCCCACAGGGGGAGCAGGCTGAGGGTTGCCATCGCCCAGAAGGGGATTTTCTTACGACTTTTTGCCGCTGCAACGCGGGGAGAATCGGGCTTCGCCAAAACCACAGAAGGCGTATTTTTAGCGGTTTTAGCAGGTGCCGCAGCTTTTTGAACTGCTGGAACGTTCTCTCCTGAAGTACCGCCAGACTCGCTGCTCGAGGCGCCATCGCCGGTCTTGCGATCACGGGAGCGCTTGAGTAGATGTTCTGGAATCTCAGTCACGCAGGACACGATAGAGCAATTCACACAGAAAATGAGAATCATTGGTAGAGAACGTGCAAAAGAGAAAAGTCCTGATCTGTAGGGAAATGCTGTTCTCGGCGAGACTGATGACTAAAGTTTCTACGGAAGTTTCGCTCTACTGCTACCCCTGAAAGGCAACCTGAGATCCATGCTGGCAATCGACATTCTCAAATGGCCGGGGATGAACCAGGCGTTCATATTTTCCTTCATTGTCACACTTGCTTTAGCACTCGCCATCATTCCTTTTGGTAAACGTCGTAAACCAGGAACCCCATTGTCGTGGGGCGAAGCAATGCTGGGTTCTGTCTACGCCTTTGGTGTCATGTTCTTGGCTTATGGGGTTGTGCCACACCAGTGGGTTGACCATGCCGATAAAGAACTCGGATGGCGTAAAGACAAAATTCTCTTCGGACCATTCGACATCTTGAAGCCGAAAGCGTTGGGTGGGAATTTCCCGTTTACGCTTGCATACGAAGCAGTTCGCGACATTGTTGCAGTGGCCATTTATGGCGTGTACATCGGCGTCATGGTTTTCTTATTCATCTGGTGGCAAAAGCGCGGTAAAGAAGCACCAAAAGAAATTGAAACTTCTACCTACGGGCGTCCGCTCGTGCGGAAGTCATAGGGAGTCTTATGGCAAAAACAGACGCCAACCCGCCAATGCCCGATTGGTCTACTGAATATCAATTAGTAGAAGTCGACGCCGACTACTTATCGAAGGCAGTGAAACCTAAGCAGTTCATTCACATCGATCAATCTGAGTGCATTATGTGCGAAGGATGTGTTGACATCTGCCCATGGAAATGCATTCATATGGTTAACCCCAGTGCTATTGCTGAAGCGCACGGTACCGAAAAGCCCGGCCTTGACCCTTCCGACAAAGTGATGTTCATTATCGACGACGACGTGTGCACGCGTTGCGCACTTTGTGTAGACCGATGCCCAACTGGCGTCATTATTTTAGGGAAAGTCGGTGCTCCAGTGGGCACTGGCGATTCCCATATACGCACTAACAACCACGGCTACGCCTACGGCATGCGGTTCTAAGGAGCTCTCATGGCAAAAACTATTGACGATCAACCCACTCCAACGCTGAAAGATCGCGCTGCAAAAATTGGCACGCAAGTGCAAGGCAGCCAAGCGTGGAGTTCTATCTTCCGTCCTGGCTCAATTTTCCGCAAGGGCTACACCGATTCTCCGCGTAACCGTTCCTACGTCATTATGAACTCAGTTCTGTATCACTTGCATCCGGTAAAAGTGAAGCGACACGCAGTGAAGGTCAGCTACACCTTGTGCTTAGGTGGGCTTTCATTCTTCTTGTTTATTTTGCTCACAGTCACTGGCATCTTTTTAATGTTCTTCTACCGACCCACAACTGCAAATGCCTGGCAAGATATTCAGACGCTGCAAACCTCGGTGACATTCGGCCTACTTATGCGAAATATGCATCGATGGGGCGCGCACCTCATGGTCCTCAGCACGTTCTTGCACATGGCGCGCGTGTTCTACCACGGTGCGTATAAGGCACCGCGTGAATTTAACTGGGTCATTGGTGTGGTGTTATTGACTCTCACACTTCTTCTTTCCTTCACTGGCTACCTATTGCCGTGGGACCAGTTAGCCCTATGGGCCGTTGCGGTGGGCACCAACATGATGGGCTACACCCCAATTATGGGTTCACAAGTTCGCTTTGTTCTGCTTGGTGGTACGGAAATTGGTGCAGAAACATTGTTGCGTTGGTACGTGTTGCACGTATTGCTACTTCCATTCGTCATCGTCATCTTTATGGCCATCCACTTCTGGCGGGTACGTAAAGACGGCGGTATTTCTGGTCCGTTGTGACAGGTAGGTGAACTATGACTGAGATTCCTGAACATCTATTGAAGCGTGCCCAAGCTGCTCGCGAAAAAACTGCAGAAGATGCTGCTGCCGCGTCTGCAAGCAGTGGCCCAAGTGACTCGCGTATTCCCGACCATCTTTTAGAGCGCAGTAAAGCTGCACGCTCAGGTGGAGCAGCTGCAGGTGCAGTTGCTGTTGCCGACAAAGCAGCTGCTGTGGTTGCGGCACCTGTTGGTGGTGGCGTACCTGTTGGTGCCGGGCCCGGAGGTCACACACAGCGCTTGTTGACAGTGGTGAAGGCGGGCTCAATTCAAGAAGTGAAAGCAGCGCCAATCGACAAGGTGCATACCTGGCCACACTTGCTCGGAATTGAATTTGTCGCGGCACTTGCGTGTACCGCATTCCTTTTCATTTTCTCATGGGTAGTTAATGCTCCGCTGTTGCAAGCTGCAAACTTCAACCAAACACCTAACCCATCTAAAGCACCTTGGTACTTCTTGGGCCTGCAAGAGCTGCTCACCATGTTCCACCCCATGGTGGCTGGTGTAACTGTGCCTGGAATGGGAATCATCATCCTCATTCTTGCTCCGTTTACAGATCGCAATCCTTCGATTAAACCCGAAGATCGCAAATTTGCCACCAGCATCATGACAGTGCACCTCATGTTCTGGGCGGTGCTAGTAATTATCGGTTCGTTCTTCCGCGGCCCAGGGTTCAACTTTACGTTCCCATGGCGCGACGGCATCTTCTTCGAGTTGTGAGGATCACATCATGAGCACTTCTCTTATCATCGCCGTAGCAATCGCTGCAATAGCTGTTTTAGGCGGTTTAGTTTTTGTCACTGCATCACGTAAAACTGGTGTTCGTGGCGCAGGCGCTCTCTCGCGTGAAACAAAGAAGCGCGATAAAAGTGCAACGGCATCTGTGGCAACTGGTCGCGCATTTGAAGCTGCAGCAACTGCGTCAACAACCGAACTTGCAATTCCTTCACCAGTGGAAATTGAGCAATGGGTTGCGCCCGATGCAGAAGTGCTTGGTGAAACACGTCGCAGTTTCTTCAACCGCGCCACGGTCATTATGTTCAGTACCAGCCTCGCAGGATTTGGTGCGTCCCTGGTTGGGTTCTTATGGAAGGGTGCTTCCGGCGGTTTTGGTTCAAAAATCAATGCAGGCAAAATTGAAGACGTCATCCAGTCCATTCGCGGCAACAAGGGTTTTTTGTATCTTTCGGAAGCACGTGCATGGGTCACGGAGTATCCGAAAGACGCATTATCAAAAGCCGAGCCTATATATGGCAAACAAGCTCCTGTGTATGCGGGTATGGAAGCCGGCGTTGTGGCTTTATACCAAAAGTGTCCACATCTTGGTTGTCGAGTTCCTGAGTGCAAGAGCTCGCAGTGGTTTGAATGCCCATGTCACGGTTCGCAATACAACCGCGTTGGTGAAAAAAAAGGCGGGCCAGCTCCGCGAGGCATGGACCGCTTTGGCGTAGCAATTAACAACGGTGTTCTCGTTATCGATACTGGTGCAGTGTTTGGCGGTCCACCCATTGGCACCAACACCACGGGCCAAGAAGCAGAAGGCCCTCACTGTGTTGGCGGAGGTCACTAATGATGATTGCTGCAGTAACAACAAACGTTGCATGGATCATCCTTGCGGTTGTTCTCATCGGATGGGTGCTTTACGGACTCTTCAATATTCGTGGTTCACGCCGCGAACTCGGCTCAGAAATTGAGCTTGCTGCAAACCGTAAAGTTTATTACGACGACGAAATTCTTGAAGGTAAGAAAATTGAGCGCACTCAGTTATTGGGTTTAGCTTTTCTTGCCATCATTACCGTGTCGCTTCCTTTGTATTGGGTGCTTGAACCTGGCCGCCAAGAAGGTGCAGTTCGAGGATTCGACAAGCGCTTTGCCAATTGGGGTTCAAAACTTTTTGCACCAACAGCCGAAGGTGGCTTTAACTGCGCAGGTTGCCATGGTGGCATGAAAGGAATTGGCGGCAGTGCCCCATTTGCCATTACCGACGCGAAAACCGGTGAAGTGAAGTCGGTTACATGGAAAGCGCCTGCGATCAATAATGTGTACCACCGCTTCAGCGAATCTGAGGTGCGTTTTATTTTGGAATACGGTCGCCCGTTCTCTCCGATGTCGCCATGGGGTCTTGTAGGCGGTGGCCCTATGAATGATCAGCAGATCGACAACCTCATTGTTTATCTCCGCACTATTCAAGTGCCGCGCGAAAATTGCGATAACCCTAACGACGATGCGCGTACGTGCATTGGCGGAACAATGCCGGCTGCAGCACAAAGCGAAGTTCAGGCTGAAGCTGTGCGTTTAGTGAAAAGCGGAGCATACAAATCTGTAGGCGAAGCACTCTTCAACCTCGATCTGAATGGCGGCGCGTATGCATGTGCACGTTGCCATACCAAGGGCTGGTCGTATGGTGACCCGCAAGTCACTGGTGGCGGAGCATTCGGCCCGAACCTCACCGGCGGTTCTAGCATTCGCCAATTCCCAAATCAAGATGACATGATCACCTTCATTAAGGGTGGTTCAGAGTACGGAAAGAAATATGGAGAACAAGGTCAAGGTGGAGGACGTATGCCAGGTTTCAGTGGTATCTACACCGATGAGCAAATTAAATCCATCGTGGAATACGTAAGGAGCCTCTGATGGTGTCTGCACTTTTTGCCATCAGTTGGGATCCCAACATTCGTGGCATCATTGTGGTGCTTTGTATGTTCCTTACGTTGTGTGGAGGTACCTACCTCGTCATCGGCACAAACCTTGGCGCACGTTTAGGCATTCTTGTTGCAGTTGCTGCTCTTTTTGGTTGGATGGCATCAATGGGTGCCGTCTGGATGGTCTATGGAATTGGCTTAAAAGGGCGTGAACCAACTTGGAAACCTGCCACTCCAATATCCATCATTCGAGATGGTACCTATTTGAATAGCGCAGAGGTCATTGACGTTCCCATCAAAGTTGCAGCTGGTGCGTCGCCTACAGAAGTGGCAGCAACAGTCAAGAAACAACTTGAAGCGGAAAAATGGATACGACTCGACGACGCCGACCCACGCCGTGGGCAAGCAGCCGCATCTGCAGACGACATCATCCAAAACAAGGCGAAAGAGTTTGCCGCTGGTGAATATCTCACCGTGTCGGTCTACGACCGCGGTGGTGAGCGTTCACCAAAAATCAATGAAACGCTAGACTTTCTCGCATTTTTCCACGCACCGCACTATGCCTTGGTGGAATTCGCGCCGTTGTTGCCACAGCGTGCCGAACCTGGTCGCGCGCCCGCAAAGCCAGTCATCGATTCATCACAACCGCATCGCTATTTGTTGATGATTCGTGATCTTGGCTCAAAGCGCCAGCCGGCATTGTTTATCACTCTCGGATCTAGTCTCATCTTCGGCATTTTGTGCTGGTTGCTCCATCGCCGTGACCGTTTTGTTTTGGCGAATGCAACGGGTGAGTTGAACTCGGCGAAGGTTTAAACCATGGGGCAGTATCTTCCGATACTCGCATTAACAATATTGGCAACTCTATTTGGGGTGCTCAGTTTGGTGGCATCACGTTTACTTGCACCGAATAGAGGCAATGCGGCCAAAGAAGCGCCATATGAGTGTGGCATTGTGCCGAGTCGCGATAACCCGCAGCGATTTCCGGTGTCTTTTTATATTGTTGCAATGCTTTTCATCATGTTCGATATCGAAATTATTTTCGTCTACCCATACGCAGTCGACCGGGCATTTCTTGGTTCGTACGGATTTTTTGAGATGCTCACATTCAGTTCTATTTTCTTTGTGACGTTCGTATACGTAGTTGCACGGGGAGCTCTCGACTGGGGCCCACTCAAGAGTGGTCGTCGCGTAGATGAACATCTCACCGATGTTGTCTCGTCAAGTCGCACGGTTACCTCGACAATTCGTCGCGTAGGTAGCGATGGTCGCGAAACGGAGATTGCAGCATAATGGCATTAGTACGTGACGTTCTGGACGATGGCTTAGGTGGGCTTGAACATAACTTCCTCACTGGCCGCATTGAAGATCTTGTCAAATGGTCGCGTTCACGTTCTTCGTGGGCAGCAACATTTGGTCTTGCATGCTGTGCAATTGAAATGATGGGAACAGGTGCGGCGCACTACGACCTTGCTCGATTTGGAATGGAAGTGTTTCGTGCTTCCCCACGTCAAGCCGACATCATGATTGTGGCTGGACGCGTGAGTCAAAAAATGGCTCCTGTCATGCGTCAGGTATACGACCAAATGATGGAACCAAAATGGGTCATTTCCATGGGCGTGTGCGCATCAACGGGTGGCATGTTCAATAACTACGCCATTGTGCAAGGCGTCGACCAAATTGTTCCTGTCGATGTGTACGCGCCAGGATGTCCGCCAACACCGGAAACGCTCATTCATGCAATTGAAACGCTGCATCAACTCATTGAAGACGGTGAAATTATGCGTCGTCGTGCAGCGTCTGGTGCTGGGGCAAATGTGCACATCACTGAAATTGCAGCGGGTGCAACAGTTACGCCCATAGTTCTTGGAGCGCGTTAAACCATGAGTGATGCAGTTGTAGATTCCCCTGCACCTGCAGAGCAGTTGTATGGGTGCGTCGTCACCTACTCGCGCGGTGAAAAAGTAATTCACGCATTACGCGAAAATTATATTGCAACATTGAAGAAAGCCATCGATGACTCTTTCACCATGTGCACCGACCTCACTGCTGTCGATTTTCTCACGTATGCATCTACAAGTCGTCAGCTCCCAGCAGGTATTGGTGGCGAACGGTTTGAAATTGTTCTCAATCTCATCTCGTTAGAAAGGCGCGAACGTTTACGCCTGCGCGTTCAAATCGCCGAAGGTGAAGCAACATTGCCTACAGCATTTGACTTGTTCCCAGGAACTGAAGCGATGGAACGAGAAGTATTCGACATGTTTGGTATTGAATTCGAAGGACACCCCGACCCGTCACGCATTTTGATGCCTGAAGACTGGGAAGGACACCCACTTCGTAAAGATTTTTCAGTTGGGCGAATTCCTGTGCAATTTAAAGGTGCTCCATCATGACAAGCGATCTCATTGCTGGAACACCGGCAGCAACGGGCGAAGGCCCACAAGAAATGCGTTCACGTAGTGAGCTGACGGCAAAAGAAGTACTTCGTGAAGTTGGTTCAGTATTACGCATGAGCGAAAAGGCAGCTTCAGAGCTCACCAGCAGTCCTGTTGAAAACGACGAAGAACAAACCATGATCATCAACATGGGACCACAACACCCAAGCACCCACGGTGTTTTGCGCTTGATGCTTGAGCTACAAGGTGAAAAGGTATTGCGTTGCAAACCCATCATTGGCTATCTGCATACCGGGATGGAAAAGCAGGCTGAAGAACTGACCTACATGCAAGGTGGCACCAATGTCACCCGTATGGACTATGTCTCGCCATTGAATAATGAGTTGGTGTTCTCCCTTGCAGTGGAAAAACTATTGGGAATTGATGGCGATATTCCAGAACGTGCTACGTGGATGCGCATGTTGTTGTCTGAACTCAATCGCATGAGTAGCCACCTTTTGTTCATGGCCACAAACGGCATGGACATGGGTGCTGTTTCCATGATGATTTATGGGTGGCGTGAACGCGAAGAAGTGTTGCGGTTTTTCCAAAAAGTAACGGGTCTGCGCATGAACCACAACTTCATTCGTCCTGGCGGCCTTGCTGCAGACCTGCCGGCCGGTTGGCGAGACGACGTGCTCACCATCTTGGAAGGATTGCCGTCACGTTTGGCCGAGTACGACATCCTCATGACCAACCAACCCATCTGGCGTGAGCGTCTACAAGGTGTTGGAGTCATTACTGCAGAAGAAGCAGTTGCCCTCGGCACATCAGGGCCAATCTTGCGTTCCACTGGTGTTGCCTGGGACCTGCGCCGTGATCTTCCGTATCTGAAATACAAAGAAGTCGAATTCGACGTCATTGTTGGTTCATATGGAGATTCATTCGACCGCTATGCAATTCGCCTTAATGAAATTCGTGAGTCAATGAAGATTGTGTATCAAGTTCTCGACAAGATGCCGTCGGGTGACTATCGCATTCAAGATAAAAAAGTGACTCCACCACCGCGCGCTCGCATCGATGAGTCAATGGAAGCCCTTATTCACCACTTCAAAATATTCACCGAAGGTTTCAAAGTGCCTGAAGGTGAAGTGTATGTAGGCATTGAAAGTCCACGTGGCGAAATTGGTTGTTATATCGTTAGTGACGGCTCGCCAAAACCATATCGATTGCATATGCGTGCTCCATCGTTTGTCAATATTCAAGCGCTGCCACACATGATGCGCGACGGCCTTATTGCCGATGCAGTGGCTGTTATTTCTTCTATAGACCCAGTGTTGGGAGAAGTCGACCGATGAGCCGCCTCACCGATGCAAATGTTGCAATTGCATATGAAATTATTGGACGTTACCCACGTCCGAAGTCTGCACTCATTCCTATTTTGCATCTTGCTCAAGAGCAAGACGGTTATGTGGCACAAGATTCCATGAAGCACATTGCTGAACTTGTGGGAGTAACACCTGCAGAAGTATTTGGAACGGCTTCGTTCTACGAGATGTTCAAGTTTGAACCAGTAGGGAAGTATCTCCTCAATATTTGCGGCACTATGTCGTGTGCGCTCATGGGCTCCGAGGAACTCATGCATCATGCCGAGAAGCG
>CAMCZG010000068.1 GCA_945886445.1 Bifidobacterium breve
ACGGGGTCACTTCATTCCACATTTTTTGTAAAGCCGACAAGAGCAACTCTTTGCTGTCGGGCAAAAAATTGCGTTCTGCCAAGAGCAGAGGCAAGTCATTTTTCGACACCCACTCGGTGGCGACAACTTCCCCGTCGCGCAGAATCAGTGGCCCGTCGTATATCGCTATAAAGCACTTGCCTATAAGGCTCACCTCTTCGTCGCTGTAAGTGCCCACTCCCAGCTCAACAAGTGGCACACCGGCAATGCCCACCTCTTCATCAAGCTCACGAAGTGCGGCCGAGTCATAAGCCTCGCCAGCCGACACCACGCCACCAACAGCAATATCCCACCAGCTGGGCCATAAGTCCTTTGTGGCACTGCGCTGATGGATGAGCAACTCGCCTGCAGAATTCACAACAGCAATGAATACAGCACGGTGGCGTAGAACCTTGGCCCGCATCTCTTTGCGAGTGCATTGATACAAAACATTGTCATGTTGGTCAATAATGTCCACCAGTTCTTCACTTGCATTTTGCACACCTTTAGTGTGCCACCATATGTAGATGTCAAGCGCCTTATTCACCGGTCGTCCATCAGCAGATCTTGCCGAAGAACACGGCCAGAGTTCTGAACTTCACGCCCAGGCGTTGAGCTTTCAAAAAGATGCTGTTGCCTTGCGCCGTTCATTACATCGGCATCCTGAAATTGGAAACAACCTTCCCGTCACGCGTGAACAAGTACTCACCGCGCTCGATGGGCTGCCACTCGACATCACCTTGCACAAAACAACAAGTGGTATTGCTGCTTTACTCACTGGTGACAAACCCGGGCCAACAGTTTTACTCCGTGGCGACATGGATGCCTTGCCAATGCCTGAAGACACAGGGCTCGATTTTTCGTCTGTGAATAAAAATATCATGCACGCATGTGGGCACGACACACACACGGCAATGTTGGTACAAACAGCGCAAATGTTGTCGCAACGCAAGAGCAATATTTCTGGTCGCGTGCTCTTTATGTTTCAACCCGGCGAAGAGGGCTACGCCGGCGCGCAGTTCATGCTCGATGAAGGTCTCTTAGATGTACCGAAACATAAAGACGGAAGTGACTCGCCAATTACTGGCGCGTTTGCTCTGCACATCGGTACCGATCTTCCCGTTGGCATGGTGGGTATTCGTGGTGGTTCACTCATGGCGTCGAGCGACAAACTCACTATCACCATTACTGGTGCTGGTGGTCACGCCTCTGCCCCACATCGCGCTCTTGACCCAGTTCCAGTTGCGTGCGAAATTGTTCAAGCACTGCAAACTATGGTCACGCGTCGCATCAACGCATTTGACCCTGCCATTGTTACGGTCACCACTATTCAAGCCGGCACTGCATACAACGTCATTCCTGAAACTGCTTCAATTCAAGGAACTCTGCGGGCGGTAAGTGCAAAAACGCGCAACAATATTCATAGTTACATCAATCAAGTAGCCAACGGCATTGCTTCAGCACACGGCTTAGTCGCGGAAGTTGATATTGAACTTGGATACCCCGTCACTGTGAATGACCATCAATTCGCAGGTTTCGCCAGCGATGTTGCAACAGCAATTCTTGGCGATCAAAAGGTGGTGCAAATGCCGAACCCGGTGATGGCGGCAGAAGATTTCAGTTATGTGTTGGAACGCTTGCCTGGAGCAATGATGTTCATTGGTGGAACATCACCTGATAAAAACACAGCCACAGCAGCACCAAACCATTCGAACCACGTGGTCTTCGATGAAGACGCTATGGCAGTGGGTGCGTCTCTCTATTCAGCAATGGCACTACGCCACCTTGGCGTGCGCCTTACTTAATAACTAAAGCATTTGGTGGCGACGCAACACCACTGGGCAAGTTCAGCGGTGCAGAAGTAAAGAAACCTTCATAGCGGCCATCACGTGCGCAGTCGTCGGCTAATGCATCGAGGTCAAACATTTCACCAAGCGGTAAACCGAGCATGGGCAATATGAGTGTGTGCGTAAAAATTTCATGCATGCGTCGCTTGTCGGCGCGCACTTCTGCTTGATGCTCCGCAGTGCTGTTCGCTCCGGGTGGCCAAGCTTCAACAGCTGGGTTGTCGGCACCAAGTGCAGCAATGTGCATGTTCCACAATGCTTCAGCCGTTGCTTCACCTGAACGCAAACCTGGTGTTGCTAAGTCGCGCGGTTGTGCAAGACGCGCACGCACTTCTTCACTTTGTTGCATGTACCACTGCATCCAACCCGTGCGCATGAGCAAAATATCGCCCTCGCGCAATTCGGTTCCTTGGTCTTCTAAACATTCCAAAAGTTCGCCAGGTTCAATGGGGTCGGCGATGTCGTATTGCATCGGCCTGCCCACTTTGATGCGCCACCTGCCCACATCGGCCAACACCGCGCGACCCGCAATGCCGCGTTGCGCCCAATGATGCATGCCGTGCTCTTCATCGGGAACTCCGCCATAGTGGCCTGTGCCTTCTTCGTCGGTTTGCGCGGCAAAGTTGCGAATATGTCGAAAGCCATCCCACTGGCTCGATGACTGCGTATTCCACCCATGCAAAATATCGTCATGGCTCGTGGCGCGGTCGTCGCCCGTTACCTCGTGTTCAAAGCCTTGCCGCCCAAAAAGAGGTGGGTTTGGCTCGCGCATATTCCAGTTCATTGCAAATACTGCGCCACGTTGCACCAGTTGTGCCGCCGCAGCTACTCGTTCGGGCGTTAATAGATTGAGGCAACCAAAGTACCTTGCACCCGGTGCGGTCCAGACGTCCCATGAACTGGGCAACCCTCCACGCAACGGTAATTCTGAATATTGGGGCAATGTGCTCTTGACCATTCCCTAGACCGTAGTGGGCTATTACGGTAGTAATTTCAGTGGACACTTCAACTACATCTCAACAACCGCAACGCCCGTTACAAGGCCTGCGTATTCTCGATTTCAGCCGCGTGCTCACCGGCCCCCATGCCACGCGCATGTTGTGCGATCTTGGTGCCGAGATCATCAAAATTGAACCGCCAGACGGCGACCTCACACGTTTCACCAACCCACGAGTGAATTCTTTATCGACCTATTTCATTCAGCAAAACGTAGGGAAGAAAAATATTTCCCTCGACATGTCGAAGCCAGAAGCTGTTGACATTGTGAAAAAACTGGTCATGCATGCCGACATTCTTATTGAGAATTTTCGACCAGGTGTTATGAAAAAACTTGGCCTCGACTACGCCTCGCTTTCTGCACTCAACCCGAAACTTATTTACGCATCTATTACCGGTTACGGGCAAACAGGCCCGTGGGTGCACCGCCGCGCATATGCACCAGTTGTTGGTGCCGAGTCGGGTCTCACGAATCATCAAGGCATGGCACGTGGTGGTCAGTTTGCCAACGACCCGTTTTCTCACGCCGATGTTTACACCGCAATGGAAACGTGCGCGGCAGTACTTGCTGCAGTGATTCAACGTCACTCAACAGGGCGCGGTCAATCAATTGATATCGCCATGGCGCAGACCATGTTGTACGTAAATGAACATGCCCACGATGCATTGTGGGATGAGCCAACACCACCTGAATGGATTCGCTCTTTTGAACCTGGTAACTACCCCGTGCTCACTGCAGCAAATGGTGACAAAGTAGTAGTAAGTGGTCACCCAGGAGAGCGTGGAACATTTGATTTATTTTTCACAGCAATTGGACGCACCGATTTATTAACCAATCCAAAATTTGCTGATGTTCCATCGCGCTTGTCCAACCTTGAAGAACTACAAAACATTCTGCGTGCATGGGCACTCACCATTCCCGATGCAACTGCGATTGAAGAAGCCCTCGCCAAACATAAATTAGCGAGTGGAAAAATTCGCACCACGCGTGAATTTGCCGACACCGATTGGGCTGCTGCGCGAGAAATTACGGTTGAAGTAAGTAACCGGGGCGGAGGCAAGGTGCGTATTCCCAATGCACCATGGAAATTCTCCGATGCAACCGTCACAACCGCTGGCAGCCCGAAATACCGCGGCGAAGACAACGCTTTGGTACTTGGCGAACTGCTTGGTCTTTCGACCCAAGAAGTCGACGTACTGACCGAGGCTGGGGTTCTACAGCGTCGTGTCCCCCCGGGGGCTACCCCGTAATACCTCGTGGTAGGCAGTGCTTGCAGAGGTTGTAAGTGATGCCTAACACTCGCTATATTGGCCCCATGGGTTCAAGTTTCCTCATCACACTGCGCGAGGGCCTCGAGATTTCTCTCGTTCTCGCCATTCTCATTTCCTATTTGGTGAAAAGTAACCGTGGCAGCGAACAAAGTGCTGTTTGGCTCGGTTCGGGTATTGCGGCGCTCTTGTGCGTCGCTCTCGGGCTCGCCTTTCATCTCATCGCCGGTGGCTTAAACGGCCACGTCGAGCAGGCCGTAGAGGGCGTTTTAGCTACTCTGGCCGCCTCTGTACTCACCTGGATGGTCTTCTGGATGCGTAAGAACGCCCGCACGCTCGGTGGCGAGCTGCGCGCCAAAGTTGATGCGGCAACCACGACCCGCGCACTTGTGATTATTGCCTTCATCGCTGTATTACGTGAGGGTCTTGAAACAGTGCTCTTCCTTCTCAGCGCTGAAACAACCTCGAGTTCTGGGGCCGAAGTTGTCCTTGGCGGCATCATTGGTCTCGCCATCGCTGCAGTGCTCGGATACCTCGTCTATGCCGGGGGCAACAAGCTCAACTTGAAGACCTTTTTCAACATCACCGGAATCCTCCTCATTTTGTTCGCCGCTGGTCTTGCTGGAAAAGCCGTTCACGAATTCCGTGAGCTCATTGAATGGGAATCGGGCTGGCTCATTTCATCGCCATGGACCATCGCCTCTGGGCCATTTGGTTCTGGTTGGGTACACGACTTCTTGAAGGCTCTCTTCGGATGGTCTCCAGCCCCCGAGCGCCTGCGCGTTATTGCATATTTCGGTTACTTAATTCCTGTGCTGTGGTTGTACCTTCGTAAGGAAACTCCAGGGGGAAAAAATGAACGCGCAGTTACCACCGAAGCCACTCACTCGACCAGCAACGCCTAACGAAGTCACAGCCACTTGGCTGACAAAAGCACTGCAGTCGAGCGGCGTTATTCCAACCGATGTTGAAGTTGCATCGTTGCGTCATGAATCACTTGGCGGCGGCACTGGCGTTTTCGGTGTGCTTGCACGACTTGTAGTTGACTACACAGAAACAACAACCACAGCGCCAACGCGCATGGTGTTGAAAATTCCTACTGCTGCTCCAGAAAATAAAAATGTCGCACTTGCACTCGGCATCTACGTTCGTGAAACGTATTTCTTCAACGAGCTTGCTGCGCGCACACCTGTTCCTTCTGTGCGTTGTCTTTACGCTGATATGGATATTGCGGCGGGCGAATTCGTTCTCATCATCGATGAAGTTGCTCACCTCACTGTGGGCGATCAATTGAACGGTGCAACAGTTCCTCAACTTGAGCGCACGCTAAAAGAAATTGCTAAGTGGCATGCCGCCTGGTGGGAACACCCCGACCTCGACACATTCGATTGGCTTCCTACTAACGACAGCCCTATTCAATTAGCCGTTGTGCCAGGCATTATGCGCGGTGCAATGCCCGTTATTGAAGCCGACTGGATTCCGCGACTCGGCGAAGAAGCAGTTGCACTTGGCCGCGATGTAGCTGACAAATTTGAAGAAATAATGGCTCGTTCAAGTGCTGCAGCGCGCACATTGTGTCATGGCGATGTGCGCTTAGAAAATGTTTTCTTCAACGCCGACGCAAGCGACATTATGTTCATCGACTTCCAAATGTTGGTGAAAGGCACACCCGCACAAGATGTGCAGTATCTTCTGAGTTCTTCCATGGACCCTGAAGTGTGGGACAAAGAAGGGATGCGACTCTTAGAGCTGTACCACAACGAACTTGTTGCACTAGGCGTCACTCACTATTCATGGGACACCTTTTGGTCTGAGTTTCAACTGCAGTGTTTGTGGGCCATGGTTGCACCTGCATCAACAGTGGGTGGCTTCGATATGGGTGACGACAAAGGTAAGCAACTTGCTGAGCGTTGGATGATGCGCGGTTGGTATTTGCCAATCGCCGTACAAGCACGCGAAGTTTTGTAAGAAATTTTTGCGCTAACGACCCGAGTGGCCAAAGCCACCACCACGGTCGAAGCCCTCAAGACTTTCTACAACGGTCCACTGCACTTCTTCAATCCGTTGCACAACAAGCTGTGCAATGCGGTCGCCGCGTTCAATGCGATACGCAGTTGTTGGGTCGGTATTTAAAATAATGACCTGCAGTTCTCCGCGATAGCCCGCATCAATAAGACCCGGTGCATTCACCACAGAAATGCCGTGCTTCAATGCCAAGCCACTGCGCGGCAGCACAAAGCCTGCGTACCCCTCAGGTATCGCAATGGCAATACCGGTTGGCACAAGCACCCTGCCGCCTCCTGGGGGCACCTCAATGGAGATCCGGGCATGGAGATCGGTTCCGGCATCGCCTGTGTGGGCCAGTGCGGGGAGGGGAAGTTCGGGGTCGAGTTGTTGGATGGCGACGTTCAGCACACCTTGACTCTAGATTGCATGACGTGATGGTGTGGATGGATCTTGAAATGACAGGGCTCGACCCTGCAAAAGAAGTGATTGTGGAAATTGCCACCCTCATTACCGACGATGAATTAAACATCATCGCCGAGGGCCCCGACCTTGTTGTTCACCAACCCGAGCACCTCCTTGCCGCGATGGACCCATTCGTTGTGAACATGCATACCAAGTCGGGTTTGCTCAATGAAATTCGCTCATCAACTCTGAGCCTTGAAGAAGCTGGCCGCATCACCCTCGACTTCATTAAGAGTCATGTGGGTGCCCCTAAAACTGTTCCACTATGTGGAAACAGCATCGGCACCGACCGCCGTTTTCTTGCGGCATATCTTCCCGATATTGAGAATTACTTGCACTACCGCAGCATCGACGTGTCGAGTGTGAAAGAACTCACCAAGCGCTGGTACCCCGAACTCACTGCGGGTCGGCCCAGCAAAGAAGGAAACCACCGCGCACTCGACGATATTCGCGAAAGTGTGCGTGAACTTGCGTACTATCGCGCGCACGCCTTCAAGTAATACTGCACGCGCAAGTAGATTAGGCAAGTGACCTCTACTCCTGCATCTTCTTCCGCAGCGGCCCCTCGCCCCATGCGGCAAGAACAAATGCCGGCCAGTACCGACATCGTGGAAATTGTTCCTGGCATTTTTCGCACACAACTCCCCATCGATCTTCCTGGTCTTGGTCACGTCAACATGTATGTGCTTGAAGATGAGCGTGGAGTTGCGGTCGTCGACCCAGGTTTGCCGGGCCGTGAATCGTTTCATGCATTAGAGAGCCGCTTAAAAGATCTGGGCATTCCTTTGCGACGCGTGCACTCTGTGCTCGTCACACATAGTCATCCCGACCACTACGGTGGCGCTGGTCGGTTACGTAAAGATTTTGGCGCAGAAATTATTGCGCACCGCCGTTTCCGCTTGTGGTGGGACCCCAAAGAACCTCCCGATGTTGATGTGGAAGATGTTCCCGACATTCGTGCTGTGCGCCCGAACGGGAAAACACCATGGGGTGGTGAGGGCTACGACATTCCGTGGCGTCGCCACACTCAGCTGCGCATGCACGCAAAATTCCCAAGGCTCTTTGGCGTTCCGCACCCCAACCGCCGTGTTGATGAAGGTGACCGCATTACCTTGGCAAAACGCGAATGGCTTGCGGTACATACGCCTGGTCATACTGAAGATCACCTCTGCCTATTCGACCCCGATAGTGGTGTTCTCATTAGTGGCGATCACGTATTGCCAAGCATTACACCACATATTTCTGGCATGACCAACGCGGTCGACCCGTTGGCCGAGTTCTTTAGTTCGCTCGACAAAGTGGGCGAACTTGGTTCACAAATGACACTTGCACTTCCCGCACACGGCAACCCGTTCACCAATGTTGTTGAGCGCGTTCAAGACATTAAAGATCACCACATTGAACGCCTGGAAAAATTGCGTTCCATTGGCGACGAGTTCGATCGCCCAGCCACCGTCATGGAAATTGCTAGTCATCTCTTTTCTGCACGCGCACAAGGCCCCATGGCCGACAGTGAAACCTTTGCTCACCTAGAACACCTGCGCATTGCTGGCGAATTCAGTGTGCGTGAAAAAGATGGGTTCCTCGAATACGTTCGGGTCTAAAACTTTTTAGAGTTTTTGTAGTTGTGCAACTGCGGCAATAACGCCGTTCATCTCATGCCAAATTGCGGTGAGATTTTTTTCTTCGCGGGTCACTGTAAAAACATCGTGCCCTGGCTCAATAGGTGTGAGGTGCTCAAGTACCACCGCAAATGGTTCACGAAAATCTCGGTGACCACTTAACCACTCTTCAATTGCTTCCCAATATGCAGCGTTGTTCATGTGCCCAAGTGCATCCATGTCGGAGAAGCGAACGGGCCAAGCATCACGTTGTTCAGAGTCTTCTGGTTTGATGCGCAACATTGAACGTGCACTTACTTTTCTTTCCATCGCTGCTTCACGTGCTGTCACCAAAAAATCTTCAGCAAGTGTTGCAGGGCGCATGGTTTGCAAATCAACATGCACCCACACCGCCGACGCCTCAATGAGCGAACCTTTTTCACCTTCAATGCGCGTGGAACGTTCCGCCCAATGTGAGCCGAGGCCTCCACACCATGTTTGCAATGTGAGTCGCTCTTGAAAAACAGGAAACTTGGTAATACGTAATGCAGTGCGACGCACTACCCATCCGTCTTTGTCGGCATAGTTGGCATCTTCGGTGTCGTCGTGTGAAACGTCTTGCAAGTACCGCACCGTGGCATCGAGGCGCAGGCGGCCGCGGGGGGTGACATCACCCAAGCGCACCCTGCGTGCCGCGGTAAAGATTCGCCCTTGTGGGGGAACTGCAAGGAATTCAAGGGGGGCGGCTTCCACAGGAAAACCCTAATGGATAAAGGGTTTCATCCCTCTTTTGTTAAATCGCTTGACTCAAGTCGAAATTGGTGGTTTCCTTAAAGCCGAATGTTAAAGACAACAAACGCCCTCGCCTGCTTCGCAGCCTCCTCCACCGCATCCGCGCATACCAGCGCAGCGGCGGGTTATTGGCATGCCAGCAATCCAGCGTTTGCGGTGAAATTCGCGAATAAGCGATTCAGCCAGCGCCTCGACAGGAGCAACACGTAAAACGAAAAACGTGTAAGTCGAGGCCGCTGGGTAACACACCCGGCGGCCTTTTTTGTTTTTCCGATTCTTTTTCCACCAACCGAATACCGACCGAATACCTGAACACCGAACAGAAAGTAGACAACATGCTTGCCATCAACACCCTTGACATCAACATCGATACCCCGATGATTCTGTCTGCAAAACGATGCGCCGATGGAAATGGAACCCTGACCTATCTCTTCTTCTCCGAGGAGCATGTTGATATTGCGCGCGCCAAAGCCATCTGTTCCAAGTGTTCAAGTCAGGCGACCTGTCTCGCCCAAGCAATCGAGCAAAACGAGCCCTGGGGAGTCTGGGGCGGCGAGCTCATCGAGAACGGCCGCGTGGTTGCTGTGAAGCGACCACGCGGACGGCCACCCGTCCATATTCGTCACATGCGCGCCGTTGACGAAGTGCCAATTCCCCGGCACTTAGTGGCATCGGTAGCCTGATGAGGTGACCTTCCCCCGCCAACGCATTGTGCGCTCGCTACTGACCATTTTGGCAGTAGCCGTAGTGAGCGTTGGTGGTGGGTGGCTCCTCAGCGACCGTACCGACAATTCTCCCTCTGACGAAGGAACCGTCACGCTCAGTCCTTCGCTCACTATTGCCGACCCCACTATTGGCACCAATGTTCCTGTCGCAGGAAAACTTTTTCCAACGATTTCTTTAGAAGATCTCTCTGGTGAGGCCGTCGACTTTTCTACCCTGCGTGGCAAGCCCATGGTGGTGAACTTCTGGTTTTCTACCTGCGAGCCCTGCAAGCGTGAATTCCCTGCCTTGCTCAATGCGGCCGCGAAAACACAAGGTGACATCGCTTTTGTTGGAGTGAACCCACAAGATACAGCCGTTGCTGCGCAAGATTTTGTGAACGAATATGCCAGTCAGTCGGACGATTTCATTTATGTGCGTGACCCCAATGGTGATCTCCTCACAAAGTTAGGCGTCGGCACTTTTCCCATGACACTCTTTGTTGATGCAGGTGGTGTCATCGTTTCTCAACACGCAGGCGAAATCACTGCCAAAGAACTTGCTACAACCATGCAGAAATATTTTGGTGTGTCGTGATTGCACTTGAGGGCCGTTTTGCCTACAGCTTTATTCTTGGTGTTCTTGCTGCGGTGAACCCATGTGGCTTTGTATTGCTTCCTACATACCTCATGTATTTTCTCGGGCTCGAAGGTTCGCGGCCGAAAAGTTCACAGCGTGCAACATTGCGCAGAGCGCTTCTTGTTGGTGCAGCTACATCAAGCGGTTTCATTGCAGTATTTCTTCTTGTGGGAAGCATTTCACGCCTCTTCACCAATTGGATTGAGCAAAACGCTAAATATGCATCGCTAGTTATTGGTATTGCACTTGTAGCGATGGGGCTCGCAATGTTGCGTGGTTGGAAACCCAAAATCTCCACACCTGCAATTGCTGGTGGTAAAGATCGCACTGTATTTTCAATGTTTTTGTTTGGAATTGCATACGCGGTTGCATCAATCGGTTGCACCATTGGCTTTTTAACAACAGTCATTTTTGGTTCTATTTCTACACATGGGTTTATTTCAGGAATGATGAGCGTTGTTCTCTACGGCCTTGGAATGGCAATGCTCGTTACTGCACTCACAGTAACTTTGGCATTCGCACAAGGTGGGCTGCTCCAAGTTTTGCGCAATGGGCTTCAATACATTGACCGCATTGCAGCAGTTTTTATGGTCCTCACCGGCTTATACCTGTCGTGGTATTGGTACGCAGCAATTGCTGAAAAGAAGACAGGGTCTGTAGTCGGCAACGTAGAAAATTGGCAAGGAGACATTGCAACGTTTCTACAGCGCCAAGGTGCGTGGAAGTTAGGCATCATTTTTGCCGTGGTCATTTCTCTAGCCTTTATGTTCATCAAGTTCCGTTCAGAAGATCGCAACAGTACACATGTTTGATGAGTTGCTTGCCCAAGAGGGCGTTGAAGAAGTGCTTACCTTGCGCAGCACTTTTGGTTTTATGGCCTACCACGGCGGTGGCCTCGAAGAAATGACAGAAGTAATTGCACAAGCAGCTGCTGAAAAATGCGGTGCTTCGTATTACGGAGTGCACCAACCCGCCGGTATGGAGTGGCACATTCCTTCACATAAAGTGGTGCGCGAGCATTCCGAAGCCTTAGGTACTTTTCTCGACCACGTCGACATTGTGATTACCGTGCATGGTTACGGACGCATGGGCTTATGGGCAACGCTTCTACTTGGTGGCACCAATAGAGAACTCGCCACACATGTTGGTGGGCATTTACGCAGCCATCTTCCGGCTTACGAAATTCGTACCGACCTCGAAGAGATTCCTAAAGAGTTGCGCGGGCAACACCCGTTGAACCCGGTGAATCTTCCACCACGGGGTGGAGTGCAACTAGAACTCCCCCCACGCATTCGTGGAACGAGCCCACTTTTTTGGGACTGGGAAGGCCCTGCGTTAAACCCGCATTCGCAAGCCCTCGTTGATGCTTTAGCGCTTGCCGCTCTCACCTTCGAAGGTTGAGAAAAGGGTTCTCGGCGCGGTATGTCCCGATTTA
>CAMCZG010000069.1 GCA_945886445.1 Bifidobacterium breve
TGGACGGTGTTGTTGTCGGGAATGGCGTTGTATCCGGTCATTTCAACTTCGGGCGGAAGCATCGCTCCTTTTGGTGTAGCTGCTGTGGCCTTGGGTTTGTACACCGTGTTGCACCCGAGTGTGCGACGCAAATCGCGTGATGATGCTGCATCGCAAGATGAACAGGGGGAGCCCATACAAGAAGAAATTGGTGATTCGCGTTGAGTTGCCGTAGTTTGAAACAAACCCCAAAGGCCATGCTGTGAGACTTCTCCCCGACCCCAAAATTGTGCGCCGCATTGCGGGAAACCCGCGTGCAGTGGAAAATAGTGCAGGTGGGCTGGGTCATGGTGCAGAAATGGCTTTTGGCGTCCTGGTCTTTTTCCTCATTGGTTTTGCCATCGACTACTTCGCCGGAACCACTCCGTTATTCATGATTGTGATGACCGTGTTTTCTTGCGTGGGGAATTTCATCAAAATGTGGTTTGGCTACGACATCGCGATGAAACGTCTGGAAGCTGAGCGGGCAGAAACTCGTCGGGTACCGTCACCTCCATCTGGGCAAGTAAGTGACTCATGAACGAGCCCAACTCACTTTTTACCTCGCAACTCTCTGGTGATGCTCCAGAGGTTGCCGTTACCCGGCACATGTTGTTGCGCGGGCTAGTTGCGGCACCGGTTCTCGTTCTTATTGCCAGCTTCATTTGGGGAGCCGACGGGGCGGCGTCGAGCGCTTTTGGTTGTGCGCTTGTGATGGTCAATTTCGCCTTGGCAGCAGCTCTCATCTCCACCACAGCACGTATTTCGCTGGCACTGATGATGGGGGCGGTGCTTTTTGGCTATCTCATCCGTTTAGGCATCATTTTTGCGGCAGTTGTATTGGTGCGCAATATGTCGTGGATTTCACTTCCGGCACTCGGATGCACCATTATTGTGACGCACCTTGGTCTTCTCTTTTGGGAACTTCGGCATGTGTCGGCCTCGTTGGCCTACCCAGGTCTGAAGCCAACTTCGGGTGGTGAGGCAAGCACCTCATCGTGAAATTCGTTCTTCTCGCCTTCGTTCTACTAAATTGAGCGAAGTCGATTTTTATCAACTCTTTTTGTTCTTATCCCTGTCCTCGAACTAATACGAAACGGAATCGCACGTGATCGCTCTTGAGTTCCCGCCGATTAACGAGATCCTTCGCTGGAAAGATCTCTTTGAGTCTTTCAATAAAATCTCTCTCATCGCAGTGCTTGCGGCAACCATTGGCACTGTGGTGTTTTTGTTGGCTGGCCGTCAAAGCGCACAAACTGCACCTCGCGGCATTCGCAACGTTGCTGAAAGCACAGTGGAGTTCATTGAAAACGGTGTAGTCATGCAAACCATGGGTCGTGATGGCCTTGGCTGGACACCATTTCTCCTTTCGCTTTTCACATTCATTTATCTCTGCAACGTCCCGGGAATTATTCCGTTCTTGCAGATGCCTGCAACGGCACGTATGGCATTGCCTGCAGCACTCGCTCTCATGGTGTGGGTTGTCTACAACGGTGCAGGAATTAAGCATCAAGGTTTCATTGGCTATTTCAAGTCGGTGTTGTTCCCACCCGGAGTGCCAAAAGCTCTTTACGTTTTAGTAACTCCAATCGAGTTCATCTCGGCAATCATCGTGCGCCCGTTCTCACTTGCCGTGCGACTTTTCGCCAACATGCTCGCAGGTCACATTTTGCTCGTGACCTTTGCACTTCTCACCGAGTCGCTTTTCCAAGCAAAAGACAAAATCCTTATTCCCTTTGGTGTTTTGCCCATGGGAATGTTGATTTTCTTAACTGGTTTTGAAGTGTTGGTAGCGTTTTTGCAGGCCTACATCTTCACTATCCTCACCGCGGTATATATCGGTGGGGCAGTACACCCTGAACACTAAGCAATATTAAAAATTCTGAATACCCAATCTTCATAAGTAACGAGGAGAAATAAGAAATGGAAGCATTAGCGAAAATTGTTGTGAAAGCAGCAGAAGCAGCGGCAGATCCAGCAGCAGCAAAGAACGAAGCAGCAGCAGCGTCAGCTGGTTTTGCATACGGTCTCGCCGCAATCGGACCTGGTATTGGTATCGGTTACATCGTGGGTAAAGCAGTCGAAGCAATGGCACGTCAGCCAGAAGCTGCAGGCATGGTTCGTACCACGATGTTCTTGGGTATCGCATTTACCGAAGCACTTGCACTTATCGGATTCGTTGTATTCATTCTTCTCAAGTTCGCTTAAAGCGAATTTGAGAGTTGTCCATCTATCTTCCTGCTAAAGCGCAGGTTCAGGAGATCACATGTTGACTGCAATAGTCACCCGCTCGGGTGAGGCGGCCGTGTCGGTGAGGTTGGTCAGTACAGACTCAACCACACCTACCGAAGTCGTCGTCTCGGCGGAAAATGAAGAGTTGATGACGATGTCGGCAGAGCCGGCGTCTGACGACGTGCCAATAGAGGCATCTGGAGAAGTCCCTGTTGCCGCTGAATCACGTGCTCTCACTGCTGAAACAGGCACTGTTGAAGTGGTCGACGCGGGTCCGAACCCTATTGCACCAGAAGGCAAGGAATTGATGTGGACCTTTGGTCCATTCCTCATCTTCCTTATTCTCATGAGGTATTTCCTCTTCCCACGCTTGCGCAAAGGAATGGACTCACGTTACGAAAGCATCCGCAGTAACCACGATGGTGCCGATGCTGCAAAGGCCGATGCCCGAGCAGAAGTTGCGAAGTACGACGCAGCACTTGTTGGTGTTCGTGCAGAAGCATCACAGCGCATCGATGCAGCGCGTCAGACACTCGACCAAGAGCGTCAACGCGCAATTGCTGAAGTCAATGCTCGTATTGCAGCAAAGAAAGCTGAAGCAGAAGCCGCAGCAAACGCAGAGCGCGCAGCAGCACAGGCACAAGTAAGTGCCGCTGTCACCTCGGTTACTTCAACTCTTGCATCGCTTGCACTTGGCAAAACTGCCGATGCCGGCGTGGTCTCGCAAGCTGTTTCAGAAGCAATGCAAAATGCAGGGAGCCGATCATGAGACTCATTCATCTCATTGCTAGCGAAGATCCTTCGCAGACGCACCACTGGCTCTTGCCAGAAACCGCTGAAATTATTTACGGTGGAATTTCATCGCTCATTATTTTCGCGGCAATTTACAAGTTTGGTTTGCCAGCAGCGAAGAAGGCTTTGAACGCTCGTACCGAGCGCATTCAAAAAGAACTCGATGGCGCAACAAATGCGTTGTCTAGCGCAACACAAGAAGCCAGCAACATTCGCGCAGCTATTGGCGATATCGCCGGTGAGCGCAATCGTCTCGTTGCGGAAGCCGACCAGCAAGCAGCAACAATGCTCACCGAAGGTCGTGCTCGCATCACCGCAGAAGTTGCAGAACTTGAAGCTCGTGGCGATGCAGAAATTGCAGCAGCACGATCACGTTCAAGCGATGAACTTCGCGGCGAAATTTCACTTCTTGCCTCGGCAGCTGCACAGCGTGCGGTGAGTGCGTCGTTGAACGCTTCAGCACAGCAAGAACTCATTGAGAACTTCATTAACTCAGTAGGGGCAGCACGATGAGCGAATCACGTATTGAGGGTTATGCCCGCGCACTCGTTGAAATAGCAGAAGCCGAAGGCAACTTGGCTGTTGTTGAAAACGAATTGTTCCGTTTGGCACGCGCACTTGAGCAAAGCGAAACTTTGCGCTCAACGCTGACAGACGAATCCATACCTGCTGCACGCCGCCAGGCTGTAGTGGAAGCACTTATTGGTGGCACTGCTACCAACACCACAACACAACTTGTTGGTTTGGTTATTGGCGTTGGTCGCGGTCGCGATTTGCCGGCCATTGTCGACAAAGTGGTGAAGCGCGCATCAAGTGCGCAAAACAAAGATCTCGCCGAGGTGCGTACAGCAGTTGCCCTCACGCCAGAGCAAGAGAGCCGTTTGGCTGCAGCCCTTGAAAAGGCAACAGGCAAAAAGGTGAACTTGAAAGTCGTTGTCGATCCGAGCGTGCTGGGTGGCGTTGTTGCCACTGTGGGCGATTCGGTGATCGACGGAAGTGTCCGTACTCGCCTCGATCAAGTGAAGAGCCGCCTCTAGGCGTCGTCACTTACCAGTGTCAGAAGGGAAATAGTTATGGCAGACATCACGTTGTCAGCAAGCGACATCGCGTCGGCAATCACCAAGGGGTTAGAGGGCTATACGCCGTCACTCGAGGCTCGCACCGTCGGTCGTGTTGTAGAAGTGGGCGACGGTATCGCCCGCGTGTCGGGTCTTCCCGATTGCGCAGTAAACGAATTGCTCGAGTTTGAAGACGGAACCGTTGGTCTCGCCTTGAACCTCGACGAAGACACCATTGGTGCTGTAGTTCTTGGAGATGCCGATGGCATTGAAGAAGGACAGCCAGTAAAAGCAACCGGACGCATTTTGTCGGTTCCTGTTGGTGATGCACTTTTGGGTCGCGTTATTAACGCACTGGGCGAGCCAATCGACGGCAAGGGCGACATTGTTGGCGGAATCATTCGTCGTGTAGAAATTCAAGCTCCTGGCATCATGGGTCGCAAGCCCGTGCACGAGCCAATGCAAACAGGAATCAAGGCTATTGACGCCATGATCCCCATTGGTCGCGGACAGCGCGAGCTCATTATTGGTGACCGTAAAACCGGTAAGACCACTATTGCAATTGACACCATCATCAACCAGCGTGGTCTTGGTGTGAAATGCATTTACGTAGCTATTGGTCAAAAGGGTTCCACCATTGCACAGACGGTAGAAACACTTCGTCAGTACGGCGCACTTGAGTACACCGTTGTTGTAGCCGCTCCTGCATCAGAGCCAGCACCGTTTAAGTACCTTGCCCCTTACACCGGTTGCGCACTTGGTCAGCACTGGATGGAAAATGGCGAGCACGCACTTGTGGTGTACGACGACTTGTCGAAGCAGGCCGAGGCTTACCGCCAGATGGCACTATTGTTGCGCCGTCCACCAGGCCGCGAAGCGTACCCAGGCGACGTGTTCTACCTCCACAGCCGCTTGCTCGAGCGTGCTGCAAAATTGAGCGACGCCAACGGCGCAGGTTCACTGACTGCTTTGCCAGTAATTGAAACCAAAGCTGGCGACGTATCGGCATACATTCCTACCAACGTGATCTCCATCACCGACGGCCAGGTGTACTTGCAAGACAACCTCTTCAAATCTGGTGTGCGTCCTGCAGTAGACGTAGGTATCTCGGTATCTCGCGTAGGTGGTGCAGCTCAAATTAAGTCAATGAAGAGCGTGTCGGGTACTTTGAAACTGGACCTTGCTCAGTTCCGTGAGTTGGAAGCATTTGCAACGTTTGGTTCTGAACTCGACGCCATTTCAAAAGCTCAGCTCGAGCGCGGTTATCGCTTGGTGGAACTGTTGAAGCAACCGCTCAACAGCCCAATGCCAGTGGAAGAGCAAGTAGTCAGCATTTTCGCTGGTACCAAAGGCTTCCTCGACAACCTTCCCGTCAGCGACGTGCGTCGTTTCGAAAATGAATTGCTCGAGTACGTGAAATCACGTCACGGCGCAATGATTGCTGGTATTCGTCAAGATCCAAAGTCTGACGTACCAAAAGATCTCGGCGACATTGTCACTGCATTTAAAGCACAATTCAAAACGTCCGTAGCAACAGCTGCTGCCAAGGCTTCAACCAATGTTGGTGAAGTCGGCGAAGCTGAGAGCGCAAAGACCCTCGCAACGGAGTGATGTAGATGGCTGGCGGTCAGGAACGCATCCTGCGTGGGCGAATTCGCTCAGTGCAGGCAACAAAGAAAATCACGCGCGCGATGGAGCTCATTGCTGGCTCGCGCATTGTGAAAGCGCAACAACGCGTAGCGGCCGCCGTTCCCTACAGTGAAAAAATTACCGATGTTGTGAAGCATCTTTCTGCTGGTGGTGCGGCGGCAAGCTCACCGTTCCTTGCTGGACGTGCCGACGTGAAAACAACCTGCTATATAGCCATCACCGCCGACCGTGGTTTGTGTGGCGGTTACAACACCGGTGTATTGCGTGCAACAGAAGGCGAAATTAAAGCCGACCTTGCTGCGGGCAAAAACTACATTGTCATTCCTGTTGGTCGTAAGGCCGAGGGTTACCTCCGTTTTCGTGGATACAACTTGGGTCAGGGCTTTGCTGGTTTCAGCGATACCCCGGCACATAGCAATGCCAGTGAAATTGGTCAGTACGTTGTCGATCTTTTCCTCACTGGGCAAGTCGACAAAGTAGAACTCGTTTACACACGCTTTGTTTCTGCAGGTAACCAAGAAGTGGTCTTGCGCCCACTCGTACCTCTTGGTCGTGACCTCGTGGCCGCACAAGCCGACGACCAGGGCGCAGCCGATGCTGGTGGCGACTATGAATACGAACCAGATCCAGAGGGCATCCTCGACACTCTTTTGCCACGTTACGTAGAAGCTCGCGTGTACGCAGCACTGCTGAACGCGGCTGCATCTGAGCACGCGTTCCGTCAGCGCGCCATGAAGTCGGCAACCGACAACGCTGAAGAAATCATCAAAAATCTCTCGCGCACAATGAACCGCGCGCGTCAAGACTCCATCACCACAGAAATCATGGAAATTGTGGGTGGAGCAGAAGCCTTATCATCTGGAGAAGACGCAATTGTCATCTCCAGCGTGTTTGGAATGGAAAACCCTTTCGTATCGAGCGATCGAGTCTGAGCAGGAGAAACTGACATGACGATGACTGCAAACAACGCACCTACAGACCTTAAAGACGGTCGTGTGGTTGCCATCGCCGGACCGGTGATCGACGTTGAATTCCCTCGTGGCGCATTGCCCGAGTTGAACACAGCGCTTGAATTCACCGTGTCCATTGAAGGCACCCCCAATGTCGTTTTGGCTGAAGTTGCACAGCAGCTAGGAAACAGCCGTGTTCGTGCCGTGTGCATGAAGCCAACAGACGGTCTCACACGTGGCACACCAGTGCGTAACACCGGACGTGGCATTTCGGTGCCCGTTGGCGACAGCACACTTGGCCACGTATGGAACGTATGGGGCGACGTACTTGACGCTGATCCTAAAGAGTTTGAAAACACAGAGCGTTGGGAAATTCACCGTCCCGCTCCTGCATTCGACACCCTTGAGCCATCAAAGCGCATGTTCGAAACAGGCATCAAGGTCATCGACCTTCTCACCCCTTACCTCGCTGGTGGAAAAATCGGCTTGTTCGGAGGTGCTGGTGTAGGTAAGACAGTTCTCATTACGGAAATGATTAACCGCGTTGCTTCAAAGCACGGTGGTGTATCAGTGTTCGCCGGAGTAGGCGAGCGCACCCGTGAAGGAACCGACCTTCGTTTGGAAATGGAAGAGTCGGGCGTGTTCGAAAAAGCTGCTTTGGTCTTTGGCCAAATGGACGAACCACCAGGCGTGCGCCTGCGCGTTGCTTTGTCGGCACTCACCATGGCCGAGTACTTCCGCGACGTGAAGAACCAAGACGTGTTGTTGTTCGTCGACAACATTTTCCGTTTCGTCCAGGCTGGTTCAGAAGTATCAACTCTTCTTGGTCGTATGCCTTCAGCAGTGGGCTACCAGCCAACGCTTGCTGACGAAATGGGTCAGTTGCAAGAGCGCATTACCTCAACGCGTGGTCGTTCAATTACCTCGCTACAGGCTGTATACGTTCCTGCCGACGACTACACCGACCCAGCACCGTTCACAACGTTCACCTTCTTAGATGCAACAACGGAATTGTCACGTCAAATCGCTTCGTTGGGTATTTACCCAGCTGTAGACCCATTGGCTTCAACGTCATCTATTTTGACTCCAGAAACCGTTGGCGATCGTCACTACTTGGTTGCTCGTCGCGTGCAGGAAATCTTGCAGCGCTACAAGGAACTTCAAGACATCATCGCCATCCTTGGTCTCGACGAGTTGTCTGAAGAAGACCGCCAGACAGTGTCGCGTGCCCGCAAGGTACAGCGCTTCTTGTCGCAGCCGTTCTATGTTGCTGAAGTCTTCACCGGCGTTCCTGGTGAATACGTTCCAGTTGCAGAAACGGTTGAGAGCTTTGAAGCACTCATCAACGGCGAACTCGACGAAGTGCCTGAACAGGCCTTCTTGAACGTGGGAAGCGTTGAGCAGGTTCTCGCAAAGGCGAAGACCTTGCAGGAGAATGCCTAATGTCTGAAGCCTCCGGCTTCCGTATCGAAGTTGTTTCGCCAGAGCGCGTTGTGTTCTCTGGCGAAACGACACAGATCATCACCCGCACCATTGGTGGGGGAGAAATTGCGTTCCTTCCCGGACACACAGCGTTTCTTGGTGCGCTCACGGAAAATCACACACGCGTGTGGTTGGCTGATGGCACCATTATGAACTTGGCTATTCACGGCGGTTTCGTTGAAGTATCAAACAACGTGGTGACCTTGCTCACCGATGGTGCCGAACTCGGTACCGAGATCGACATCGAGCGCGCACGTCGTGCTGTCGAGCGTGCTGAAGAACTGACACGTACAGAGAACTCCACCGAAGTTGAAGCCAGCTTGCGTCGTGCGCATGCCCGCCTTGCAGCCGCTGGTGGTCTTGCTGGCGCTAACGCCGGCCACTAATTCATGTCGTTGCCTTTCCAGCGCGCACTCATTACGGGTGCATCAGCAGGTATTGGCGAAGAGTTTGTTCATCAACTCAGCCGTGCTGGTATTCCCTGCGTGCTCGTTGCGCGTCGTGGCGACCGGTTAGAGCAACTCGCGCAGAAGTACAGCACTTGTGAAGTGCTCGTCGCAGACCTTCTTACTGCAGAGGGCATTGCACGTGTTGCGCAACGCTTAGCCTCGCCAACACTTCCTGTTGACCTTTTAGTGAACAACGCCGGCTTCGGGTCGTCAGGAACTTTTCTCAATGTTCCCGTCGAGAACTCCATTGGCCAGATCGACTTGAACGTTCGTGCGGTAGTGGAACTATCGCATGCCGCGGCGCAGGCATTTCTAGAGCGCAAGCGTGGCTATTTGCTCAACGTGTCGAGTGTTGCCAGCTTCCAATCGGGCCCTGGTATGGCTGTGTATTCCGCAACAAAAGCGTTCGTCACAAGTTTCTCAGAAGCTCTTCATGAAGAACTACGCAAGAGCCCAGTGCGAGTGAGTGCATTGTGCCCTGGCTTTGTGCGAACAGAGTTTCAAGAAGTTGCACAAACAGGTGCAGAGATTGATGCCATTCCCAAATTCTTGTGGCTCAATATTGCCACGGTTGTTTCGGAAGCATTAGCCGGAATGGCAAAAGGAAAAGCTCTTATTGTTCCGGGCACGCAATACAAGAGCATGCTCATGTGGGTACGCCTTATTCCGCGCGTTGTAATGCGTCGCGTTTCGGCAAAAATTGTCGGAATTTAAATTTCGACGCGTGAGCCAACTTCAAATACACGCTCTGTTGGTAAGTTGAAAAAGCGGCTGGCGCTGTCGGCACCGCGATTCAAAAACACGAAGAGATGTTCTTGGAGTGGGTTCATGCCGGGGGCTTTGCCGGCGATGATGGATTCGTGGCCAAGGAAATAGGTGACATCTTCTGGGTCGTATTCAAGACCAGGGTGAATAATTGCCGCAAGTACCTTCGGAACGTCGGGGTCTTCCATAAAGCCGAAGGACACCTCTACTTGGAAAACGCCAGGGGCAACTTTCTTCACTTCTGCGCGGTGCTCGGCTGATACGCGAGGTTCATCGGCGGTATCGACAGCGACAATGAGAGTTGTGTTGTGCAGAACCTTGTTGTGCTTCAAGTTATTCACAAGAGCAGGGGGAGCCTTGCCCAGGTCTTTAAACATGAATACGGCTGTTCCCGTTACTCGTTTGATGTTGTCGGCTTCATCGAGCACGTCTTCAATAGGTCGTTCTCCACGATGAATACGTGCAGCAACTAAAATGCGACCACGTCGCCACGTTTGCATTTGCACCATCAAAATTGCACCCACTGCAAGAGCAAACCAACCGCCGTGAGGAATCTTTAAAGCATTTGCTCCGAGAAAACCCATTTCAATAAGCAGCAGAGGTGCGCAAATAATGTATGCACGCAGGCGACTCCACTTCCAACGGTCGGTAATGACACGGAAGAAGATGAGCGTGGTGATGGCCATTGTCATGGTGACGGCAATTCCGTAAGCAGCAGCGAGGTTTGATGCTGTGCGGAACCCGAGAACGAGACCAATGCATGCAACCATCAGAGCCCAGTTCACGAGTGGAACATAAATTTGCCCGGAATGACTTGACGACGTGTGGCGAATTTGGATGCGTGGTAAGTAGTCAAGTTGCACCGCTTGCGCAGTGAGAGAGAACACTCCCGAAATGAGTGCCTGTGAGGCAATGACCGTTGCGCAGGTGGCAAGTAAGACGAGGGGCAGCAGCAGCGGCTCTGGCGCCATGCGGAAAAAGACACTTTCAATTTCTTCAGGGTGCCGCAAGAGAAATGCGCCTTGTCCCCAGTAGTTCAACAAGAGCGCGGGCAGCACGATGGCATACCAACCGATGGTGATTGGCCTGCGACCGAAGTGGCCCATATCTGCATACAGCGCTTCGCCGCCGGTGACCACAAGGAAGATGGATCCGAGAGACAAAAATGCACGACCAGTTTCGTGAGTAAAGTATTGCACTGCGTAATACGGGTTCACCGAAGCAATAATTCCGGGCTCCGACCATACTTTTGATAAGCCCAACACAGCGAGTGTGATGAACCAAATAATCATGATGGGGCCAAACACCTTGCCCACTGCGCCAGTGCCGCGACTCTGTACAAAAAAGAGACCCAGCAAAATGACAACTGCGATGGGTATGACCCAGCTATCGAAAGACGACGACACTTCACCGAGGCCCTCGACGGCGCTCAGTACGGAAATAGCTGGCGTAATAATGCCGTCTCCGTAAAGCAAGGCAGTGCCAAAAACTCCGAGACCTACAAGCAACCCGGCCTTTGTCGTTGTTGAACTGCGCTTTGGCATGACCAATGCAGTAAGGGCCAAAATGCCACCTTCACCGCGGTTATCGGCGCGCATTACTAAGAAGAGGTACTTCACGGAAATGATGATGACAAGTGCCCAAAAGGCAAGCGAGCACACGCCATACACGTTGATGTTGTCAACAAGCATGGTGTGCGACTTCTCGGTGAAGGTTTCTTTGAGGGCGTATAGCGGGCTGGTGCCGATGTCGCCGTAAACAACGCCGATCGCTCCGAGGGCAAGCATTCCTGTGCCAGCTTTGGAATGCCCATGCTCTTCATGCGCGTCGGCTTCGTGGTGAGTATGCGATGCCGCCTTGGCAGCATTTTCTGCTGCGAGGCGTTTGGCAAAGTCAATTGACTCTGGCCCTGCTGTTTGGTCTGAACCCACGGAGATTTACTTTCTTATTGAGTGATTGTTGTAGCCGATGAGCGCCAATATTTAGGCGTAAT
>CAMCZG010000070.1:0-10182 GCA_945886445.1 Bifidobacterium breve
TGGATATAGGGAATTCTTCGTCGTCTGACTTTGTCACGTCTCTATTGTCGTTCGTGCAGAGCCACTAAACGTGCACCTGCTACCAATGCGGCTGTTTCGGCCCGCATTACCACTGGACCAATTGACACTTTTGCAACGGTTTCTGGCACTTCTGAGGCATCGAACCCGCCTTCGGGGCCAACCACGATGTACTGGTGTTCTGCACTCAATAAGCCACCCTCAGGGTCGGCTACAGCTACTCCTGCTTGCGCCAGTACTTCAGCGAGGTTGACACCCACATTTACCTGGGGCACAAAAACACGGCGGCTTTGCATGCATGCTTCACGCACAATGGTGTGAATGCGGTCGTTCAAGCGGTCACGTGTGCCAGCAACTGCACGCTTGGTGGGAAGCAATACATCGATGACGTCTGCGCCTACTTCAACAAGCTGGCGAACTGTTGTTTCTGGCTTTTCTGCTTTCACGGGAACGAAGGCAACACCAATAGTGATGCTTGGTGAATTCTCCACCACAACACTTCCCACAATCTCAATTCCATCACGACCCACTACGCGACATTCTCTCCATCGACCTGCGCCATCGGTAGCGGTCACGCTTTGGCCGTCGCGCAAGCGCAGCACACGAAAAAGGTGGTGAGAATCGGTGTCGGAGAGAGAAATGGAGTCGATGTTGTTGAGAACAAGATGCGCAGCAGAATTGCGCAGCAGTGGGTTCACGAAAATGCCGATTTCAATTTCGACTTCAGACCCTTTTCTGGGTCTTTCACGGTTTCTCCACGCAGTTCTGCGAATTTACGCAACAGCGCATCTTCTTCGTCGGTCAACTTGGTGGGCACTTCAATTTGCACAATGATGCGCAGGTCGCCACGACGCTTGCCGCCCGAGTTCAAATGCGTTACACCGCGCCCGCGCAGCACAAACTCTTGCCCGTGTTGCGTGCCATGAGGAATGGTTATTTCCTCTGCGCCGTCGAGCGTTTCAATGGTGACTGTTGTGCCCAGCGTTGCTGTAGCAATACCTAAATTCTGCACTGCAATGAGGTCGTATTCATCGCGCTGCAAAGTGGCATGGGCAGCAACACGAACATGCACATATAAGTCGCCAGCAGCGCCACCGCGTTGGCCAACTGCACCGCGGCCGTTCAGACGCAACGTGGCGCCTGTGTCAACGCCGCCAGGCACATCAATTTGATACGTAGCGTTTTCAACAATGCGACCATCGCCCTTGCATGCTGTACACGGGGTAGACACCACTTGACCAATACCACTGCATCGTTGGCATGGAGATGCCGACACCATTTGACCAAGCAAACTTTGACGCACCCGGCGTACTTGGCCAGCACCACCACAATCGGAACAGGTCACTGGCTTTGTGCCCGCCCCTGCACCCGAACCTGAACAGTCATCGCAGCGCAAAGCAGTGCGCAATGTGACCGGAACGGTTCCACCAAAAACAGCTTGTTCGAAAGTGAGATCTGCAATGACCTCAAGGTCTTGCCCGCGTGGCGGACCAGCATTTTGCCCACGGCCTCCGAACCCATTTCCTGCGCCGCCAAAGGGTGAGTTGCCGCCAAAAAATGCTTCAAAAATATCGCCAAGGCCACCACCGCTGAAGGGGTCTCCACCGCCTCCTGCGCCACCGACGCCAGCCTCGCCGAAACGATCGTACTGAGCACGTTGTTGTGGGTCAGAGAGCACCTCATAGGCGCGGCTCAGCTCTTTGAACTTGTTCTCTGCAGTTGCATCGCCAGGGTTGGCATCGGGATGCAATTCACGAGCACGCTTGCGATACGCCTTTTTGAGCTCCTCGGTCGATGCGCCACGGCCCACCTCGAGGATGTCGTAAAAATCACTAGCCATTGCTCATTGCTCCATAACTTCCGTCTGCAAGGCGTCGACCCAATTGTGTGCTCACTGCCTCAACTGTTGCCAACGCCTGCGGATAATTCATTCGTGTTGGGCCAAGCACCCCAACGGTTCCCAATTTTTCACCATCGGCCATGACTGGCGCAACTACTACTGAGCATGCAGCCAAAGGCTCAACACCGTGTTCGCTACCAATAGCTACCGACAAACCTCGGTCGAGCACATCGCGCACAAGTGACACCACAACATATTGCTGCTCAAGGGTTTGCAATACTGAGCGCACAACATCGACAGCATCGAAGGCTTGCGCCATTGCTGCGGCTCCGCCCACAATGACGTTGGCATCGCTTTGGTGCGGCACCAGCAGAGACAATGCTTCAGAACACAGGGCATCAACTTTCACATCGCCACTCGGGGCAAGATGCACTTGGTTGAACACATGCCCGTAGGTTGCCGCATTGAGGTGTGCGCTTGATGCTGCCACTTGAGCATCGGAGAGTTGATCGTCAAGGTCTATTGCTTCACTTTGCACAACGCCGCTAGACAGCACCACAACGACTGTTCCCATGTGCAACGACAGTCTCACAATTTGTACGCTACGCACGGTGGCCACATCGGCTGCCGGGCCAACTACCAATGCTGCGTAGTTGGTCATGTTGGTTAAGAGACCAGAGGTTTTCTGCAAGAGCTCTTCAACACGGCCAGTGGAATGGTGAAAGAAACTCCCTACTTGTTCAGAAGTAACACGTTCTGCTTGGGCAGTGGTGACCATGGTGTCAACAAAAAAGCGGTAACCCTTATCGGTGGGAATGCGGCCAGCAGAGGTGTGTGGCTGCACGAGGTAGCCCTCTTGTTCGAGCATCGCCATGTCGTTACGTACGGTTGCCGACGACACCGACACGCCAGCCGTATGGGCAATGTGTGCTGAGCCAACCGGCTGCCCGGTTTCAATATATTCCTGCACTACGGCGCGAAGAATGGCGGTTTTTCTGTCGTCAAGCATCTTGTGTCTAGGTTACTTGCCCGATACGGCCTTATAACGAGAAAGGCTTTCTTCACGTTCTGCTGAGTGATTCACCATAGGTGCTCCATACGTCGCTCGCCCATCGGCCCCAGGCACATGTATGGTTTTGCCCTCGAGGTCGGCAAGTTCGTTCACATATTTTCTGATGTAAGCACCTGTTGGGTCGAACTTTTCTGACTGACTTTGTGGGTTGAAAATGCGGAAATACGGTGCGGCGTCGGTGCCGCTTCCTGCGCTCCACTGCCAGCCGTGATTGTTCGACGCAATGTCGCCATCAACAAGATGCGTCATGAAATGTTTTGCACCCCATTGCCACGGTAGGTGCAGATCTTTAACAAGAAAACTTGCCACAATCATGCGCACACGATTATGCATCCAACCCGTTGCAAGCAGTTGACGCATGCCGGCATCGATGATTGGGTACCCCGTTTCACCAGCACACCATGAAGCGAATCGTTCTTTGGCACGCGCATCGGTATCAACAGAAATTTTGTTCATCTTCGACTGCAGGTTGTTCCATGCAGTGTGCGGTTGATGGAAAAGTACATCGGCATAGAACTCTCGCCATGCCAGCTCACTGCGATACACCAAATGACTTGGTGTGTCGCCCAAGTCGGCAATGAGTTGTTTCGGATGTACAAGACCAAATCGCAAATAGGCAGAGAGCTGCGAGGAACCGTCTACTGCAGGCAGGTTGCGTTGTTCGCTATAAGAATTGAGACCCTCGGCAATAAACCATGCCCAGCGGTCGTGAGCTGCTTTCTCTGTTGCAACAGGCAATACAGCACTGCATTCGGGCAGCGACGGCAATGGCGTTGTTGGCACTACACCGGCGGGAACAACAGAAGAAAAAACAGCGTCGCTTTCTTCGTGCGGGCGCAAATGACCAGCCCACCTCTTGGAAAAGGGGGTGAACACCGCGTACGGGTTGCCATCGTCTTTACGTACGGTTCCGGGTTCAACGCAATAGGGGCTACCCACACCACGCAATGCCATGCCTCCACTGCGTAAAGCAGTAGCAACTTCAATGTCGCGTTTGCGTCCGTAAGGCGCGAAATCTTTGGAGACAAAAACCGTTTGAGCTTTCACTTCAGCGGCAAATGCTGGCACCACTTCTACGGGGTTGCCAATGCGAATAACTAACGCACCACCCAACGATTCATTCAATGCCCGTAATGCATCAAAAAGAAATGTTAAACGCGGCAGACCTGAGCGCTCGAGAAAAATAGGGTCGAGCACGAACAACGGAATGCATTCCTTTTCACTGCACGCAGCACTCAGTGCTTCGTTGTCGTGCACACGCAGGTCGCGGCGAAACCACATCACCGAACGCATTACGCCAATGCTTCCTGTTGGAGTGCTTCCTTTTTTGCAGGAAGCATGATGTACAGAAGAAACACACTTGCAATTGAAATGACGCCACCGTAGCCAAGTGCCCATTCAATGCTGACGTGGTCGGCCACCCAACCAGTAATTGGCCCACCGATGGGGGTGGAACCTAAAAATGCAACGGCAGTGAGAGACAAGATACGCCCGCGCATATTGGCTGGCGCCTGTACTTGACTAATTGCATTTGCCCCAGAAATAAACATTGCTCCACCTGCGCCAAGTGGCACAGCAGCAATGAACGCCACCCATAAATTTGGTGACCAGGCCAAGGCAAGGTTTCCTGCCGCAAGCACTACACAGCCCACAGCGAAATAACGCACAGTCACCACAGCGCGACCAGCAGTGAAAAGACTGCCCAATAAACTGCCGACGCTGATCATGGCAAGCAACCAACCAAAGCCTGAGTCGCTCCCCCAACGCTGGTCGGCCAATTTTGGCAATACCACGCTGTAGTTGAAAGCAAATGTGCTCACGATTGTGAGAACTATAAATACTGCGAACAACGACCTGTCTTGACGAATGTAAGACAGTGCTTCTCGCACTGGCTTTCCGCCGCGCGCCGAACGCGGCGCTGGGTACAACTGTGAAGTGTCCATTGCCAAGATGCTGAACAAAATGGCCGCAAAGGAAAGGCCATTAAAAATAAACAACCAGCCTGTGCCACATGGACCCACCAAAAGTGTTGCAAGGGCAGGCCCAAATATTCGCGAGCCGGTCATTGCGGCCGTATTTAACGACACGGCATTGCTAATATTTTTTGGCTCTACTAATTCAGTAACCAAGCCGCGTCGTGCAGGGTTATCGAATGCATTAACTACACCCAGAACGAGCGACAATGCGTACACCGCTGTCAATGAAATATTGTTTGTGAGGTCGAGCACGCCAAGAACAATTGCCTGCATTGCAAGCCCACTTTGCGTGAATAGCGTGACGCGCAAGCGGTTGTACCGATCTGACAGCGCTCCTGCCCAGGCACCTAATAGCAACATGGGCAAAAACTGGAACATCACGTTCAGCCCAAGGTCGGTAGCTTTTCCTGTGAGGCGGTAAATAAGTAGCGACGATGCAGTGAATTGCATCCAGGTGCCGATGTTACTCACGAGCAAGCCGCTAAAAAAGAGTTTCGCATTACGCGTCTCGAGTGAACGGAAAGTATCGGCCATGCGAGTGCTCAATCGTCGAGCTTCAAAGCTGCAATGAAAACATCTCCGGGTACTTCTACGCGCCCGATGGACTTCATTTTCTTCTTGCCTTCTTTTTGCTTTTCGAGCAACTTGCGCTTACGCGTAATGTCGCCTCCGTAGCACTTCGCCAAAACGTCTTTACGCTTTGCCTTTACCGTTTCACGAGAGATGACCTTGCCGCCAATAGCTGCCTGAATAGGTACATCGAACATTTGGCGTGGAATGAGTTCCTTCAACTTCTCGCACATTCGACGCCCGTATTCGAAGGCGCGATCGCGGTGCACAATGGTGCTGAAAGCGTCGGCTGCAATGCCGTTCAGCAAAAGATCTACCTTCACCAAGTGTGATTCGCGGTATCCGTCGAGTTCATAGTCGAGGCTGGCGTAACCCTGCGAGCGGCTCTTCATCTGGTCGAAGAAGTCAACAACCACTTCCGCAAGCGGAATGGCATAACTCAACTCCACGCGATCGGGAGAGAGATATTCAATTTTGAGCATCTCTCCTCGCCGCATCTGACACAACTCCATCAGGGTTCCGGTGTAGTCCTTTGGCGTAACAATGCCCACTTTGAAATACGGCTCTTCAATGCGCGCAATATTTTGCGTAGGTGGAAGCGAGGCAGGGTTGTCTACCAGTTGAATTTCACCATTGGTTTTATGCACTCGATACTCCACCGACGGTGCAGTTGCAATGAGAGCCAAGTTGAACTCGCGCTCCAAACGCTCTTTCACAATTTCCATGTGCAAGAGCCCAAGGAATCCACAGCGGAATCCGAACCCAAGTGCACCAGAGCTCTCTGGTTCATAGGTAATAGATGCGTCGTTGAGTTTGAGTTTTTCCAAACTGTCGCGCAGGTTCTCGAAATCGTCGCCGTCAATTGGGTACAAACCGCAAAACACCATTGGCTTCGGGTTGTTGTAACCAGGCAACGCTTCTGCAGCTGGCTCGCCCGAACGTGTAACAGTTTCACCGCTTCGCGCTTCGCCCACATCTTTAATGCCTGCAATGAGATAGCCCACTTCTCCGGGCCCAAGTTCTGTAACAGGAGTTGGCACGGGTCGACGCACACCAATTTCAATTGCCTCGTGAATTGCACCGGCTTGCATGAAGAGCAATTTGCCTTTGGCGTCGAGTGTGCCTTGCATCACGCGAACACTGCTTACTACTCCGCGGTACTGGTCGTATTGACTGTCGAAGATGAGCGCCTGCAGTGGCAACGTAGGGTCGCCTGTTGGCGCCGGAATGCGTTCCACGATGGCATCGAGGAGTTCCGGAACACCTTCACCAGTTTTTGCCGAGATACGCAAAATATCTTCTGCCGGAATGCCGAGCACGCGTTCAATTTCATCGGCGTAGTACTCGGGGTTTGCTGCGGGCAGGTCGATCTTGTTCAACACCGCAACAATTTCCAGATCGTTTTCCAAGGCGAGATAGCAGTTGGCCAACGTTTGTGCCTCAATACCTTGAGCCGCATCGACCACCAAAACCACGCCTTCACAAGCCGCTAAAGAGCGGCTGACCTCGTAGCCAAAGTCGACGTGCCCAGGGGTGTCGATGAGGTGCAGGACTGAGCCTTTCCAGTCGACCCGCACGTTTTGGGCCTTAATAGTGATGCCTCGCTCGCGTTCCAGGTCCATGGTGTCGAGGTATTGGGCGCGCATATCTCGCACCTCAACGGCATTGGTGAGCTCCAAAATACGGTCGGAAAGGGTGGACTTACCGTGATCGATGTGGGCAATAATTGAAAAGTTGCGTATGCGAGAGAGATCCATGAGTTGTGAGAATTCTACTGTCGCGGTTGGGTACTGGGCATCACGCTGTTAGTCTTTGCGACCATGGCAAACATCAAGAGCCAAAAAAAGCGCATCCTTACCAACGCCAAGAGCCAAGAGCGAAATAAGGCAGTTAAGAGCGAACTTCGCACTCGTGTGAAGACGGCTACCTCCAGTGCAGGTACACCAGAAAGTGCTGAAGACGTTCGCATGGCGATGAAGCGTCTCGACAAGGCCGCCACAAAGGGGATCATCCACCCCAACCAGGCTGCTCGTCGTAAGAGCCGCCTCATGAAAAAAATTAACGCTGCCGGCTAATTGCCCTATTGCGTCTTGCGCCACCAGCCAACCTGCTGAGTCGCGCCACTAACACTTCCATCACCAGTTCTTCTGGCCAGTCTCGTTGACCTCGTAATTGCACATCTGCATCGGCAATGAGCATGATGCCCTGAGTAATGGCATCGCTTCCCAATTTTTCAGCCTGCTGCATTGCTTTGCGCGCCGGGAACTCACTGCGAATGCTGAGCAGAACCATTGCATCGGCAGCTGACGACACGCCAGCAGCTCCGTCGAGACGCGCGAAGCGCTCGAAGTGCCTGTGCAACAGCACCATCACTTGTAACGGATGCATCTCGCCTGCGTGCATGAGGCGGTGCAGCACCTTCAGTGCTTCTCCGGTGTTACCTGTGTCGATTGCGTCGGTGAGATGCCATGGCGCAGTAGAACCCGACTCGCCGAGAAAAATAATGACATCGTCGTAGGAAAGCTTTTTGTCTGTTCCATAAGTGGAGAGCAGAGTGTCGATAACGCCTGGGAAGCGGCCAGTGTCGTTGCCCAAGGTTTCATTGATGGCTGAAATGGCGTGAGGGTCGAGACGCAAACCGGCGAGTTCTAATTGTTCACGAAACCACAGTTCTCGCTCTTTGGGCTTTTGAGAGACCGTGGTAGCAACCGTAGAGCCGCCCGCCTTTTTAATGGCGTCGAGAACAGACTTCGCAACGGCACCTGTTGCAGTGAAAATAACATCGGTGGCTGCGACTGGACTTGCAAGATACGCGACAAGAGGCTGCAGCCCGTCGACTTTTGGCACATTGATATGGCGTAGTACTACTACTCGACGCTCGGTGAACAGCGCCAAGGTGTTTGCAGCATCGACTGCTGCACGTACTGCGGCATCGACCTCTTCAACTGTCGATTTTTCTGCGTCGTAGTCGTCGAGCATGAGCGACCTGTCGCCATCGCCAATGAGCTCGTGTACACGTGTACCAAGTTCTTCCAATACGAGCGATTCATCGTCGCCGGTAATGAGATAAATCGTCACCCCCCTAGTGTCGCACAGCGCTGTCCGATGACCGCCACCCACCACACCCAGCGCACCCCAAAGCGCATTGGGAGCATCACCGCGTCGCCCATCCCGGTGCCAATAACCCCTGCGAAAAGACATAACGGAAGCCCCACCAACATCACAACGCCAGCAACAGGCACCGCAAAAAGATTGGTGATGAGACCAATAGGGCTCACCCGCCCAAAGACCAAATACATGGGTAATGCAGTACCAATTTGAGCTGCTGTTGTTGTTGCGAGCGGTAGCGCAACAAGATTCGGCATTCGGCACTTACGTAACATGCGCTGTATCGGCATAGTAAGAACAATGAGGCCCGCTGTTGCGCCAGACGACATCCAAAAGCCCACTTGCCACATCAACATGGGGTCAATAACCACAAGCCCCGCAACGCACAGCGCGAGCACCACTAAAGATTTCACTTTCCAGCCGGCAGTAAAGCAAAGCACCGTCACAGCTGCCATTGCTGCAGCGCGTAACACCGATGGCTCTGCACGCGTGAGCACAGTGAACCACGCCAATACAGAAAGCGTTGCAACAAGCCGTGTGCGTGGTCGCATTCGCGTGAGCAGCGGTGCAGCACCCGCTAATACAAATGCAATGTTTTGACCCGATACAGCAGTGAGATGTGACAGCCCCGAGTCGCGAAACGCACCTATCATTGCGCGTGGCTGGTTGCGGTCATCTCCAATAACGAGACCCAAAAAGAGTGCTGCTTCATTGGGCGGCAAACGCGATGCACCAAAAGCAAGTAAGCGGCGAATGCGATTTGTTGCCCGAGTAAAAGCAGAACCATCGCTCCATGTTGATGCCACTTTCACATTGGAGAGTTGCCCAACGATGTGTTGCGTTGCACGACGATGTTTTTGTGATGGCGATACTTCACCACGTTCGCCAGAGAGATGCACCGACTCCCCCGCTAAATGCTGAGATACTCGCCGTGCGCTACCGCCGTATAGCGTTGCCTGGTAACGCCAACCTTGCAGTACGAACACCGCTCGCACTGCAGAACTACGGCTCTCAGCGTTCACCAGCACTGGGTCTGTTACCAAAGTGGCAACACCAGCAAAACTCCCCATTGGGGCTTGTTCCACTTTCTTCCACTCCACCTGACAACGCAGTACGAGGAACACCACGAACACGCTGCACGCGAGCACCGCGAGCAAAACACGATGAAACCACCATTGGGCCGTGTGGGTCTCGTACGATTGACCCATGAGCACACCCGGCGAGCTACGCACGAAGCGACCGCGCATCGTGCCCGACGGCATTGTTGCTCATAAGCGTGACCTTGCCCAACGCGGTGGGTTCACTGCGGTAGGCATTGCTGGCGCCTTATCGCTCTTAGGCGCCCTCGTTCTTGCTCTCACCAGTAGTGCATTTTTCGGAGCCATCGGCTTCATCGCTATTACATGCGGAGTGCCACTGCTCCCTATGGTTGGTCTTCCCGCTCGCACCGGTGCTATGCGTTGGCTTATTGCCATTGTCGGAAGTGCTGCTATTTGGTGGTGGGTGGGGCAACTCTCTGCTGCGCGCGTGCGCAAACTTGCTGTTGCCAGTTGGGCCGACTGGGCAAAAGAGTTTGGCTTATATGCAGCTGCTCTTGT
>CAMCZG010000071.1 GCA_945886445.1 Bifidobacterium breve
AACTGTTGCAGCCACTGCTTCCACGCCGACAACCACACCAGTAACGACAACAGTGCCAGAAATTGAAACACTTCCTGGAAGTGGTGGCGTACAGGTGGCTCCGGGTGGAGCGCGAGCAATCATTGACGGAAAATTAATTGACCTGACAGTGGTTATTAATGACGACAATTCAGCGACCATTGAACTGCCGGGCCAGTTCGTGGTGCGTATCGTGCCCACACTCCCAGAAGATGTCGTTGCGCTGAGTGACGGATCCACAGGTCTTCGCGTATTCCGCAACCGCACAGTTTCAATTCAAGGCGAAGGCTTCGCCAATGAGTCTGAAATTGAAGTGTGGGTCAACTCAACACCCATCAAACTTGGTACCGCAATGACCGATACGAATGGTGCATTTAGCGACACCTTCACAACTCCTCTAGGAATTGAATTGGGCGAACACACGTTGACATTAAGTGGCAATTTGCCAGATGGCACGTTGAGTAAAACATCCATTGGGCTCCTCGTGATTGATGCTGAAAATACGCCGGTTGCACCAACCGATAAAGACAAAAAGCCAACGTCAAATTCATCATCGGGTAAGGGCGGTGGCGCAGGTGCACAAGGAGCTGGAGGCGTGCCATACGATCCACAATCAGAACCGAAGGCTGTTGTTGGCTTATTGGGTGACATGGTTGGCCTTTTGGCACTAGCAGGCATGGCCGTTGCTGGCCGTCGTCGTGAAAATGATGATGATGGTTCAGATAATGCCAACAAAGACGACCGTGGTTCCGGTGATATTTCAGACGTCACCGTGAAACATCACTCCTCAGCAGCAAATGTTAAAGAAGATGTTCTCCGCCTACCAAGAAGTTCTTTTGTTGATCGCATTGTCGCGTCCTTGCCGGTGAAGCTAGCCCGCGTATCGCCTTTGGTTGGGCGTGTACTGACCGACGGTACATATCTGCGTTCTCTCCTTGGAGTGGCGTGGCTGTTGCTGCCAGTGCTTGGCGTGGTGGTAGGCGTTGGTTCTGCAGTAAGCACCGACTTCAACGCAGTGATGCCCTCACTTGCATGGCTCACTGCGATTGTCATCATTGGCTCATTCGATGCTCTTGCAGGATTCATGGCGGCATCAATATTCGGCGTGCTCGTAGTTATTGGCGGTGGAATTCAATCATCCGATTCTGTTCGAGGTTTGCTGGGAATTTGGGTCTTTAGTTTTGCCGTGCCAGTGCTGGCTAGCGCATCGCGGCCGTTCCGTCGTAAAGATGCGGTCGGCCTTGCTGGTGCTTGGGACAGAGCTGCAGACTTTGTAATGATTGCGCTATTTGGTGCATGGGCTGCGGGGTCAATGTTCGGTTCATTGCCAGGTCTCACCGGTTTCCGTCCGTCGTATGCAGATGATGTGTCACGAATTCAGATCATTGTTCTAGTCGTTCTTGTTTTGCGCTACGCACTAGAAAATGCAACGACTGTTTTAACACCTGGCAAATTGCGCGAACTTTCGGTGGTGTCACTTCCTGATCCAAGTAACACGCAGATTGTTATTTCTTCGCTCATCCGTACCACGTCGTTTGTGTTTGTTGCCATTGTCTTTATTGGAAACAACTGGGCGCTGTGGACAGGAGCATCTTTGTTCTTGTTGCCGAAGTTAGTAGCAATTGTCGACGACAAGTTCCCCAACGTAGAAGCGCTACATCGCTACTTGCCGCGCGGAATTTTAAAAGTGACTTTCATGATGCTTGTTGCGCGTTGGTGGGGCCAACTGCTCACGAGCAATATTGATGATGCAGAAAAAATGTTGACGTTCGGTTTCGTCTTCCTTGGGATGCCTGGTTTCATAACAACGTTATTGAGTTGGTTTGGTCGTTCAAGCAGCAAACCATGGAAACCAAATTGGTTTACCCGTTTCGGTGGTTTGGTGCTTCTTGTTGTGGGCTTTTTAATTGTGCGCGGCGTATTACTGGGCTAGTCCCAGCCCAGCCGTTTACTGATGTCATTGGCATGAACAATCATGTCTAAGCTCAGTGCCCGAATGTCATCGGCTTCGTTTTTGGTCACACCAAAAATGGAAGCAACGGAGCTTTCAGCCCATAACAGAATGCTCAACTTTGTTGCTTGAGTAATGGCCATTCGTTCATTCATGCCCAAGTAGACAAATTGCTGTGCAAAGTACTCGGTCGTTTTGCGAGATGTTTCACTAAACCGCGTTGGGTCAACACCTGCAGTCACTAAATACTGAATAACTGCTTGACGCTTCCGCAAGTATGCTCGGCCAACTTCAGCAAGCGAAAAGTTCAACGGAATGACGGTTTCCCCCACTTGCAAACGGCGCTCAATTTCGCTGGTCACAGCGTGTTCAGCAAGTTGCGCTAACTCTTCGGTTACTGCAAAGAACAAATCGAGGCGAGTACCGAAATAGCGAAACACATATCCGTGGTTGAGGTCGGCCTTATTGGCAATGTCTTGCAATGTGATATCGAGAATTGGCTTTTCGTCAAGCAGGTTCATTGTTGCATTGAGGAAGAGTTGGACTGCGTCTTCTTTACTGACGCGCGGCTTTTTGGCCGGAGGCGCTGATTTTTTTGTTTTCGCCATAATAGGAACCTTTAAAGTAGCAAGGCGCTACATATCTTGTAGTAAACTACTACAAGAAATCCTATTCTGGAAATCCTAAGTATGTGCTAGGCCGCCCATGTCAATGCCACTGGAGTTCAAAACTTTTTAAGGCCATGGCAACAAGTGGTGAGCCTCGCGACAGGGACTCAGTATTTGAGTACTTTGTCAGTCAGCGGACTTGAGGCCTTGGCCTCCAGCGACTCCCGTCAAAATAATCAAGATGACCGCCGGTAACCAATAAGCAACTCCGATTGTGTACTTCGGATCATTCGATGTTGCAGTGATCCAAAAACCACCAAGAAAGATGAGAGTTCCAAGGCCCGACAGGAGAGTGAGCTTCGCTTGCGCTTTTCCTGAGGTGCACAACGCTATTCCTAATGCCAATATTCCAATTGCAATGAAGGCGAATCCGTACCCCTGCTCGTAGAACTTGTCATGGGCGAGAACGTTGGCTTTTCCCCAACTTGCTTCGGCGGTTGACTTCCCAGTGAAGAGGCTTCCGATACCCATCAAAATATTCACGATGGCATAAATCCACATCACGTTCTTCGTAGTGAGCTTGCTCATGTTGATCCTTTAAGAGTTGGGCACATTCGATCATTGCCCTCATGGGTGAAGGTAATCATGACCCACTGGTCAATGGGGGATTTGCACGGTTTCGTTTGTTTGTAGGCGAATGAGTGCATGTTGGTTCAACGCTGAAGAACATGTGGCACAGCACTTCCTCACCGGAGGGGCGCCTTACTATGGTCCTGAGAACGAAGCGACTTTCTATGTCCGCCTGATGGAACTTTTAAATATCGAAGCGATCTAGGTTCATCACCTTTGTCCATGCAGCCGCAAAATCGCGCACAAACTTTTCGCGAGCATGGTCTTGTGCATATATCTCGGCGAGTGCACGCAGCTGCGAGTTCGAGCCAAAGATCAAGTCATTGCGAGTTCCCGTCCACATAACTTTTCCAGTTTTGCGGTCACGACCTTCGAATAGTTCTTCCAACTTGTCGGTAGGAGCCCAAGCAACGTTGATATCGAGAAGATTGACGAAGAAGTCGTTCGTAAGTACTCCTGGCGTTGTTGTGAATACACCATGTGCGCTCTGTTGGTAGTTGGCGTTGAGTGCACGCAATCCACCTACCAGAACAGTCATCTCTGGTGCCGTCAACGTGAGGAGGGTCGCCTTCTCTAACAACATTTGTTCTGTTGGTTGAACATGTCCGGGGCGTAAGTAGTTACGAAAGCCGTCGAAGGTTGGTTCGAGCACTGCAAATGAATCAACATCGGTCTGTTTGTCTGAGGCATCGCCTCGGCCGCCAGTGAAAGGAACGGCAACAGAAACGCCGGCATCTGCTGCGGCCTTTTCTACTGCAGCACTACCACCAAGAACGATGAGGTCGGCGATGGAAACTCCAGTCTCCTTATTCAACTTCTCGAACACCGCGAGTGCCTTTGCAAGCTCGGCAGGATTATTTGCCTCCCAATCTTTTTGTGGGGCCAAGCGAATACGTGCGCCGTTCGCACCGCCGCGCTTATCGGTGCCGCGGAATGTTGAAGCAGACGACCACGCTGTACGAACGAGTTCTGCCACGCTGAGACCGCTGGCAAGAATTTTCGACTTCAATCCGGCAACATCTGCTGCGGAAAGAATCTTGCCAGATGCAGGGACTGGGTCTTGCCAGATGAGTTCTTCGCTCGGAACCAAATTTCCGAGGTAACGAGACTTCGGCCCCATGTCGCGGTGCGTCAACTTAAACCATGCGCGCGCAAATGCATCGGCGAACTTGTCGGGGTTCGCATAGAAGTCTTGCGAAATTTTCAGGTACGCGGGATCAAACTTCATGGCCAAGTCAGCAGTGGTCATGATGGGAGCATGTGAACGCGTTGAATCATGTGCATCGGGTACTGCATGAGCAAGTGCGCCGCTCTTTGGAATCCATTGTTGTGCGCCGGCAGGGGAGTGTGTGAGTTCCCAGTCATTTTCCAAAAGGATCTTGAAGTAGTCGTTGTCCCATGCAATTGGGTTTGTTGTCCATGCACCTTCGATGCCACTCGTAATGGTGTCTACGCCCTTACCGGAACCCATTGAGTTGATCCATCCGAGTCCCATTGCTTCAATTGGGGCTCCTTCTGGCGCAGGTCCAACGAAGATGTTGGGGTCGCCAGCTCCGTGTGCTTTTCCAAATGTGTGACCACCTGCAGTGAGGGCAACAGTTTCCTCGTCGTTCATTGCCATGCGAGCAAATGTTTCGCGTATATCGCGCGCCGACAACAGTGGGTTGGCAACACCGTTCGGGCCCTCGGGGTTCACATATATGAGCCCCATTTGTACTGCACCGAGCGGATTGTCGAGTACGCGATCACCTGTGTAACGCTCGTCGGCAAGCCAAGTTGTTTCTAAACCCCAATATGTTTCGTCTGGTTCGAATACATCGGGACGACCTCCAGCAAAACCAAAAGTCTTGAAGCCCATTGAATCGAGTGCAACGTTGCCGGTGAGAATCATGAGGTCTGCCCACGACAACTTGTTGCCGTACTTCTGCTTGATTGGCCAAAGAAGTCGACGAGCTTTATCGAGGTTGCCATTATCGGGCCACGAGTTCTGGGGAGCAAAGCGATGCATGCCGTTACCTGCGCCGCCGCGACCATCTTGAATGCGATACGTACCAGCGGAGTGCCAGGCCATGCGAATGAAGAAAGGTCCATAGTGGCCGTAGTCGGCTGGCCACCACTCTTGTGAGTTGGTCATGAGTTCTGTGAGGTCGGCAACTACTGCATCAAGATCAAGCGACCTGAATGCTTCGGCATAATCAAAGTCAGGGTCCATGGGAACGCCCGCCGCAGGGTTGTTGTGCAAGACCTTCACGTTCAATTGATTTGGCCACCAGGTGGAGTTAGTTGGTCCCATATTCGCTGCTGTGCTTGCGCCAGCGTGGACAGGGCACTTGCTGATATCGCTATTTGTCATGACGACAGTTTCAGGGTATTTCAGACATAAGTCAAATAGATGTTTCTTTCAGTTAACATAAGAAGTACTTATGTCATGGCCCACCTTGCAACAGTTGAGATATCTGGTAGCGATTGCTGACGCCGGTTCTTTTGGCGCGGCTGCGGAGGTTGAATTCGTTTCTCAACCAGCATTGAGTGCACAGATCAAAGAACTCGAGCGAAAGTTGGGGGTCGTGTTGCTCGAGCGCTCAGCTCGTGGAGCCATGTTGACGGCATATGGAACGGAAGTGGTGGAACGCGCCCGTGTAGTGCTGCGTGAAATGAATGATCTCATTGAGACAACGAAGCACGATGGGAACCACCTGCGTGGCCGCATCGGTCTTGGCGTCATTCCCACATTGGCTCCCTATGTCTTACCTAAAGTTGTGCGTGCATTCACCGATGAACACACTGACGCAGAATTGCACATTCGAGAATTGCAGACTGCACAACTACTGGAGTCATTGCGTTATGGAGAAATTGATTTCGGACTTTTAGCTCTACCCATTGGGTCCGACGAGTTTGCAACGGCCTCCATAGGTAAAGACAAATTTCTTTTGGCCGTGCCTCTGAGTCATCCGCTTGCAAAAGGTAAATCACCCGTGAAATTGGAAGTGCTGCGCAATGAGCGTGTGATTCTTCTAGAAGATGGGCATTGTTTACGTGATCAAGTCACACAGGTTTGTCAGCTGGCATTCAGCGAACCAAGTGAGATTCAGGCAACCAGCATGGCCACACTGGCACAGATGGTGGCTGCCGGCTTAGGAGTGACGTTGCTGCCGGAGTGTGCAGAAAAAATAGAGGCAGGTCCTGGCCGGGGAATCGTCACACGTAAATTCGCCGACCAATCACCCAGCCGTACAGTTGGACTTGTGTGGCGCAAATCATCACCGTTCGCCGACGCCTTCAATCACCTCTGCCGCACGATTTCCCTTACTTAATTGCGTTCTTTCACGAGCGTCGGCAACGTTCGCTGCAGTAACGAACCTGATCCCAGTTGCGCTCCCATTTCTTTCGCCACTCAAAGGCTTTATTGCATGTGGCGCAAATTTTTGGAGCAAAACCATTCTTGGTCTTTGCCTCTCTCATATGGTTACAGATTATGTTGATTAAAAAAGTCGTGCCAAACCATGGAGAAGTTGTTTCATGATCGAACCACGTTTGGTGCTACTGGAACAAGATGCAGTCTTGGCATTATCTCAAATACTTGGAATCATGCTCGACGATTTGTATAACACTGAAAATTCCAGTGATTGGAATTCGGAGCGTATTCTGGATCTAGAGGCTCGGCTCATGGCACCTGGCGAAGAAGAGGGTGTGCTGCTTGGAATTGATGACGCTGCATTGTTGCTGCAGGGAATGGCCTTTACCGAGGTGATGTCACAAGATTTGCCATGGATTGAATCGGTGAGATGGGTCACTGACTTTATAACGGAGGAATTGCGCCAGCACTGGACGGAAGACGAGTGGCGAAAGTTCTCTTGACAAATGGACACGGCGAATTGCGTGAATTTAACTTTCATATATGAACATTTCTTCAAAGTCGGTTTTGCTTCTTGTCGGCGTCTTAGCCAGTGTCCTAGTTGGCAGTTCTGCGGGGGCTGCCCCAAGCACGACCGTGTCGTGGAAAGTTTCCTCTTTAATGGCAGGTGAAGCGAGAAACTTGTCGGCTGTAGTTTCAACAAATTCTCCAGGTGTAAAAACATGGTCAAAAAAAGGTTCTTGTACGTTAACGCCAGCAAGCAAGCCAACGAAAGTGACGATGGGGTCAACGGGTTCGTGCGTGCTGACGCTGAAGATTGCCAAAGCAAAGAGTTATCCAGCGAAATCGTCAACGAAAACAATCACACTTGCAATACCGCCGACTACAACAACAGGTGCGCCGACTACGACTACTACCGCTGCACCCACCAGAACTATTACTCAAAGCGGTTTTGCATTTACGCCGACGAGTCTCAGTATCTCAATTGGCCAATCAGTGACTTTTGTCGTCAATGCATCGCACGACGTCACGTGGCGAAATGGAGATCCCGGTCGCGATGCAACTGGAGCACCATACTCACGGACGTTCTCAAGCGCTGGTACGTACTCGTTCCTCTGCTCAATTCACCCGTCAATGACAGGCACAATCACCGTCAGTTAGATCATCTTGCGCACTACCTCCGCTTCTTGAGGGAACTCTGTTATTTTTCAGAGCATGCTGCAAATTTCCATTCAGAAAATGGAAGACGTTCTCGCCATTATTGAGCGTGATTTTCAAGGTCTCTACTCGGGTGCCTTAGGCGTTAGTTCAATAAATGGTGGACAAACTGCCGCGAATGAAGCGCTCGCTAATTTAGACATCACGGGATACGCCAACTCAAGAAGTCAGGTCTTCCCAAAATCAAGTCGTGGCGCCTCGGTGTTGTCGCCCTATATTCGCCACAATATTCTGACTCTGAGTGACGTCTATCAAGCGGTTCGCAAGGCGCCCTACAAAGATCGTGAAAAGTTTCAGGATGAACTTTTATGGCAAGAGTATGCGAGGCATTTATATGCCCGCGTGGGTGTGCAGCTTTTTGAGAACCTTCGATTCGAAGCCAATAAAGACCAAGCTGGTGATGGTTGGAATCGGGAAATGCGTTGTGTAGATGAAGTTGTTTCCGAATTAGAAATAGACGGATGGCTAGTGAACCAGACACGTATGTGGCTGGCCTCTCAATGGACGGTCCGTGATGAGAAGGGTTGGCTCTTCGGGCAAGAACGGATGCATCAACAACTTCTCGATGGGTCGAGAGCTGCAAATCTTCTTGGCTGGCAATGGACAGTTGGTGCCGGAACCGGAAAGCCATACGGGTTTTCAAAGTGGCAAGTTGACAAACGAGCACCAGGGTTATGCGCGAAGTGTTCGCTAGTTGGGAATTGTCCGGTTGCAGATTTTCCTGAGGAGACGACTCTTCCTCACAGTGCAAGCAATGAACGACTTGAAGCAGACCTTGACCTTCCTGCAACTCGAGGACCCGTAGTGCCAGAGTTCAACAAGAGTGCAGAGTATGTGTTATTGACAATTGATTCACTCGGGGATGCAGACCCGGCAATGTTTGCTCATCCGGAACTTCCAGTTGTGTTTGTGTTTAATGAGACTGCCTTGCGAAAGCTTCAACTGAGTTCGCAACGAATTGCGTTCTATCTTCAGACTCTCCAAGATTTGTCTGCACGAAGAAACGTTCGTGTGTTTCTTGGCGATCCATATCAGTTCGCAATGGACCACCCAGTTGCCACAACTTTCGCGCCAGTTCCTTCATTTAAGAAATTCAAAAACCTTGCTGAGATCTATCCGTATCCGTGGCTGAGGATGCCGCATGGAGGGTCTGTGAAAAGCTTCTCTTCTTGGCGAAAAAACTTCCCTAAAAATCAGTCGGGTGGGGTAGTAGCGGGGTTTCAGTAACCGTTTGGAACGTGAATCTGCTTGTGTTGTAAATTTGAATGACACACGATGGAGAGAAAGTAAGAGCAGGTGGAGCAGATGAGTCTCAGCGCAATACCACCAATGAAAGAGCCTCCTCGTTGGGCGCTCTGGTATGTCGGCGCACTTTCCACCATTACGGTGGTAGTTCTCGCAGTCTCCATCTTTTTTATTCACGGACCGTCAACACGACCCGATGAATTGAGTTACCTCTTGAATGGTCGCGTACTCACAGGTCATAACGAAACACCGTTGCCTGGCGTTCGCGGCTTCTATCAAGCCGGTTACAGCATGGTGACTGCTGTCGGCGCGCTGTTTGGTGCCTCAATTGACGTGCAGTTCTGTGTCTCACTTTTTATGAACATGTTTTTTGTGTTGCTAACCGGACTTGCGCTGTATGCGCTAATGATACGTCACTTGTCCATCTCTGCACGTTGGGCTGCACTCGTTGCTGCCAGTATTTCCGTGGCTCCTTCAGTCGCTGCCTACTCATTATTTGCATACGCAGAATCGTTAAGTCGTTTATTGATCGCAGTTGTCGTTCTGCTTGTGTTTGAGATCAGTGCGTCGCCCACTGTGTCAAAGATGATTGGAACTGGGGCGGTCGCCGCTTTTCTTCCAGTGGTGCATGGCCGATTTGTATTACTTCTTCCCCTGACGGTGCTCGCGATGATTGGGGTTGCATTGTTCGCTCAGCAGAGGCGATACCAGGCACTGGTAGCAGGGCTTTCCACATGCGTGGTTGTGTACCTCACATTTGATCAACTCAACATGTATCTTCGCAACGAGTTCTATGTGGCATCGGTTGGCAAGGAAGATCGCATTCTGGAGCGCATGACAACGCTGAGCGAGTGGCCCAGTATCTTGCGGTCAGCTGCAGGACAAATGTGGTACCTCGTCTCCACGTCATTTGGGCTCGCCTTTGTTGGCCTCGCTGTCTTATCTCTGGCCATGTGGCAACACTTGTCGAAACGATCATGGCGAGAGGCAATGCCCGCGATGTATGTCATCGCAATAGTGGGTGCGGTTGCGCTGACCTCGTCTGTGCAATTAGCTCACGTCACACGAGCTGATCATTTAATTTACGGACGTTATGTCGAAGCGGTGAGTCCTGTGTTGGTTGCAATTGC
>CAMCZG010000072.1 GCA_945886445.1 Bifidobacterium breve
TCTTGCACGGAGTCGAAGCCCTTTTTTACTTTTTCCAGCGACTTAACGTACAGCTCCCATTGCTTTTTGAACTTGTTGACCAACTGCATCATTTGCTCGGCTGTTTCTTCAGTGTGGAAGCTGTCGGCAGCTTGGCGCACAACAACGAGTAGCGAATACAACGAGAGTGGTGAGCACAATACGACCTTGCGTTCAAGGGCCCAGTCGATGAGAGTGGAATCGGCTTCATGAATGAAACTGCTGATGCCTTCGTTGGGAACAAACAACAGCACATAGTCGAGCGAAATTTCGTTGGTTTTGGTTGCGTAGTCGCGCTTTTCTAGTTCCGTGACGCGGGCGCGAACGGCTTTTAAGAATTCGGCTTTCAACACATTGCGCGAAGCCTGCTCGGTAGCAGCAACGTATTTTGCATACGAGTCGAGGGGGAATTTGACGTCCATATATAGAACGCGGTTGGGTGGAAGCAAGAACGTGTAGTCGGGGCGGCCGCGACCTTCAATGGTGTCTTGCTTTTCGTAGTTAATGCCTTCCACCAGACCGGCAGCGCGCAAAAGGTCTTCGGTCATGCGCTCGCCCCACTGGCCGCGGGCTTGTGAGCTAGAAAGCACATTGTTGAGGTCGGTGGTTTGCTTGGCTAGATCTGACACTGCTTGGTCGACGCCTTTGAACTTTTCGGTGTTCATATCGCGCAGCGACTTGAGTTCGGTGTTCAACTCGGCGAGACGCTGAGTGACGTTGTCTTGTACCGCCTTCAGTGTGTTGTCGATGATGTCGGCACGTTTGCCCAACTGTTCATCGCCTTTTTCTACGACTTGTGCAGAAGCTAATTTGATTGACTCTTCGCGGTCTTGGGTGGCGTTTGTTCGCATGGTGGTGAGTGCTTCAGCTAGAGCGCTCTGAACTGCCTTACTGACTTCTGTATTGACCGTGGCCGAGACGGTTGCAGATATTTGCTCATTGGTCATGACGGGAGCAATAGGGGTGTTGTCTACAGGTGTCTGCACGTTGCCAAGTGCTGAGCGCTGGCGAACTATGAGGAAAGCGAGTGAAGCGATGAGGAGGCCAATGATGAGCCCAAAAATGGTTTGCACGGTTCCATAGTACAAATGGGCTGTCACATGGCAGGGATGTAGGGTAATTCGATGGTTCAAGACGCTTCCACAGCACCTAGCGAACACGTAGACGTTCTTGTTGTGGGCGCAGGTATTTCAGGCATCGGAGCGGGCTATCACCTCAACACCATGTGCCCGTCGCGGACCTATGCAATTCTTGAAGGGCGTGCCGATATCGGCGGCACTTGGGACCTTTTCCGATACCCGGGAGTGCGTTCTGACTCCGACATGCATACGTTGGGCTTTCGGTTCAAACCGTGGACCGAAGCAAAAGCCATTGCCGATGGGCCAGACATTTTGCGGTACCTCCACAACACAATGAACGAATTCGATATTGCTCGTCATATTCGATTCGGGCATTTGGTGAAAACTGCTCAGTGGTCAAGTGAGACCTCGCAGTGGACTGTTCATGCTGAGCGAGTGGGTACTGGTGACGTTGTCACATTTACTTGCGGCTTTTTGTTTATGTGCTCTGGCTATTACAGCTACCGCGAGGGCTACACGCCCGAGTTTGCGGGGCGAGACCGTTTTCGTGGAGAGGTTGTTCATCCTCAAAAATGGACGAGTGATGTTGCCTATTCAGGAAAGCGTGTAGTTGTTGTTGGCTCGGGCGCGACAGCAATCACGCTTGTTCCTGCAATGGCAAACGACGCTGAACATGTAACCATGTTGCAACGCTCGCCAACGTACATTGCTGCACGGCCCGACGTTGACGCATTTGCAAATAAGTTACGCAAGTATCTGCCATCAAAATTGGCCTATGCAATCACCCGTTGGAAAAATACAAAATACCAACAGATGGTGTATCAGCGTTCACGAACGCATCCAGACAAAGTAAAAGAAATTTTGCTCACTGCAGTGCGAGAGCAGCTTGGCCCCGACTACGACATAGAAAAAGATTTCACCCCTACGTACAACCCGTGGGACCAACGTTTATGTTTGGCTCCGAACGGCGATTTGTTTCAAGCAATGCGCGAAGGCAAGGCTTCGGTCGTCACCGACACCATTGACACCTTCGATGAAACGGGAATTCTTCTGTCGTCTGGGCAGCATCTCGAAGCAGATGTCATTGTGACGGCGACAGGTTTGCAATTGGTCACGTTGGGCGAAGTGCAGTTCGAAGTCGATGGCAAGACAATCAATTTTGCCGACACGTGGACCTATAAGGGTGTCGCATATTCGGGAGTACCCAATTTGGCGTCGTCGTTTGGCTATATCAATGCCTCATGGACCCTGCGCTCAGATCTCACCTGCGAGTACGTATGCCGGTTGCTGAATCACATGGCGAAAACGAGCACCACACAGTGCACTCCCCAATTGCGTGACGAAGACCTCAACATGCCAGAACGACCCTGGATCGACTCCTTTAGTGCTGGTTATATGAGCCGCGTCATGCACATGTTTCCGCGGCAGGGGAACCATGCCCCGTGGGTCAACCCGCAGAACTTTGCCCGAGATAAGAAAATGTTCAGGCGTGCTCCGCTTGACGATGGGGCAATGCAGTTCACGAAAGCTCCAGTGAAACAGAAATAACAATGAGTGTACGCATTACGTTCATTGGAGCGGGAAGCACCGTGTTTGCAAGAAACCTGATGGGTGACATTTTGAGTTTCCCTGAACTCTCAGATGCCACCATTGTTCTGCACGATATTGATGAAGAGCGTCTGGCTGTATCTGAAGCAGTCGGTAGAAAAATAGTTGCAACTCTTGGTGCGAGAGCAAAAATAGAATCAACAACAGATCGCCTCGTTGCCCTCAATCAGGCAAACTATGTCATCACCATGTTTCAAGTGGGTGGCTATGAACCATCTACTGTCATCGATTTCGAGATACCGCAAAAATTTGGTTTACAGCAAACGATTGCCGACACCTTGGGAATTGGCGGCATTATGCGGGGTTTGCGCACCATTCCTGTGCTTCTAGATATCTGTCGCGACATGGAAAAAGTGTGTCCAGATGCATTGCTCTTGAACTACGTCAACCCAATGTCAATATTGTGTTGGGCAGTCTCGAAGTCATCTTCAATACGCACGATCGGCCTATGTCACAGCGTGCAGCATACGGCTCAGCAGTTGGCAAGTGATGTAGATGTTCCGTATGAAGAGGTGCGCTACGAGTGTGCGGGCATTAATCACATGTCGTTTTATCTTTCCTTCGTTCACGCAACAAAAAAGGGAGATGTTGATCTTTACCCTGCAATACGCCGCCGTGGTGAGCAAGTTCCATTGCCCATGCGCGGTGAGAAAAACCGTAGTGATGGTGGCACTTCAGGGCTTTCAGACGCCGTGCGTTATGAAATGCTGAAACGGCTGGGTTATTTTGTGACGGAGTCAAGCGAACATTTCGCTGAATACGTTCCTTGGTTCATTAAGTCGCATCAACCTCACCTCATTGAGGAATTCGGTATTCCTATCAATGAGTATCTGCAGCGTTGCCAAACCCAAATTGCTGGTTGGGAGAGTTTGCAAACAAGACTTTTGGATCCAAAAGCACAGCTCAAGGTGCACCGCAGCATGGAGTACGGAGCTGGAATTATTCACAGTTTGGAAACCGGTGAGCAACGAGTGGTGTTTGGCAATGTGCCCAATAGAGGTCTCATATCGAATCTCCCGGACGATTGTTGTGTAGAAGTTGCCTGCTCGGTAGATGCTCAAGGAATTGTTCCGCAGCCGGTGGGAAAACTTCCTCCACAATTGGCTGCATTGATACAAACAAATATCAATGTGCAGGCGCTCACAGTTGAAGCCGCATTAACTGGTTGTCGCGACCATATCTACCACGCTGCAATGCTCGATCCACGTACTGCTAGTGAACTCAACCTTCAACAAATTTGGGAATTGGTAGATGAGCTTCTCTTGGCTCATAGAGATGTACTGCCAGAAAACTTTTATGCCTAAATCGCGTACGTATAGAGCAGTTGCCCCAGGGCGAGTGAACCTCATTGGAGATCACACCGACTACACCGGTGGGCTGGTGTTGCCCATGGCCATCAAAATGTTCACGTCAATAGAGTTTTCATTGCAGGAAAACTATGTAGATCTGAGATCTGAATCTGAGGATGGCATTTACCGACGTGCGTTGTCGGATAGAAGCGATCCCGAAATTGGTTTGTTGTGGGGGCGTTATGTTGACGCTGTTCTATCGCTCATTGAAGAACCGCAGGGGCTCACAGGTGTCATCCGCAGCACTCTTCCGATAGGTGCAGGTCTGTCGTCGTCGGCGTCATTGGAAGTGGCGCTCGCGCTCGCCTTGGGCTTTCAAGGAGATGAGTTGTCTTTAGCGCTACTCGGGCAACGTGCCGAGCACATGGCCACCCAAGTGCCGTGTGGGATTATGGATCAATTGTGTATTACCTCTGCCGTCGCAGGAACCGCAAGCCTCATTAACTGCTCTACGTATGAAGTAACACATATTCCCATTCCAGATGATGTGAAGGTGGTGGTGCGTTTCGTTACGGCTCGTCAACTAGAAGGTTCGGCGTACGCACAACGTGTTGATGAGTGCCGACTCGCTGAACATTTTGTAGGGCCGTTGAGCGTTGCAGACATGAGCGATGTAACGAAGATCCCCGACGCAATTGTGCGATCACGAGCCACGCATGTCATTTCTGAAAATGCCAGAGTGTCTGCCTTTGCGACAGCATTATCGGTCAGCGATTTCTCATTAGCTGGTGAAATAATGCAGGAAAGCCACAAAAGTTTGGCGGAGAATTTTGCCGTATCGGTGCCAGAGATGGATCAAGCCGTCGCTCAACTCGCGGCGACTCCAGGCGTTTACGGCGCACGCATGACAGGAGGGGGCTTTGGGGGCTGCGTGGTTGCACTATGTGAGCCCAGCGCACAGGTCGAGGGGTGGGTCGTTGAGCCCGTTGGTGCGGCCAGTCTCCAGTAATTTCCGTGTCTGTGAAGATCGCTAAGGTGAAGAAAACAGCCAAGGGGGAATCATGGGCATTTTGGGAAACTATCCGCTATTTCAGCAAGCATATTTAGTCAACAACATTGAGGAGTCAATTCAGAAGTGGTACGACTTGTTCGGTGCGGGGCCATTCTCTGTAACTGATCATCACAAGTGCGACACTTTCGATTACCGCGGCACGCCACAAGAGGCCGATGTGTCGTATGCATTTGGCTACTTGGGCGACACGATGATTCAGTTCATTGTGCAGCACAACGAGACGCCATCGATTTATCGCGACATGTACAAAAATGGCGAAGAGGGCTTCCATCACATTGCATACCTCGTGACCGATTTCCAAGCAGAGCGTCAGCGTTTGCTCGACATGGGTTTTGCGCCTGCATGTGAATTGTTTGCCGATGGCGTGAATGCCTCATACTTCGACACACGTGAAGTAACAGGTGGATTCACCGAAATTCACGGTGACCCACCACACATTCTTGGCATCTTCGCCGAGTGGCGTCGTGCTCATGAAATTATGAAGCCAGGCGACCCACTCATCTGGCGCCGTAAAGAAGGCCGTCGTTCCACCGACAAATAACTCAAGTGTTCTCGGCGCCGTCCGTATCGTTTTTCGTTACGTTCTGCGCCGAGAAATCTCACCATCCACATGAATCGGGAAGTCATGAAGCGTGAAGTTGTAGAAGTTGTAGATGGTTTGTATTTCGGCGAAGCGCCGCGTTGGCATGAAGGTCGGCTGTGGTTCAGCGACTTTTATGAGCACGCAGTGCTTTCTGTAAGTGCAGAAGGAGATCTACGAACCGAATTGTCGATCGACGATCAGCCATCGGGGCTCGGTTGGATGCCCGACGGCTCGCTGCTCGTGGTGGGCATGACCAAGCGACAGGTGTTGCGCAGAGACACCGATGGCAAGTTGAGCGTTTGGGCCAACCTGTCTGACATTGCAACGTTTCACTGCAACGACATGGTGGTTGACGCGCAGGGCAGAGCTTACGTAGGCAACTTCGGCATGAACATCGACGAAGAGGCAGCTACACGATCAATAGAAGAAGTGTTAGCCAACCCACCGTTGGCCAAGCTTGCTTGTGTATCTCCTCAAGGAAAAGTACGTGTGGCGGCAAGTGATTTGTGTTTCCCTAACGGCTCAGTTATTACGCCTGATGGGAAAACACTCATCGTTGCAGAAACGCTTGGCTTTCGCATCGCTGCCTTCACTATTAACGCTGATGGCTCATTGTCAGATCGTCGAGTATGGGCTTCCACTGAAGGGCGCATGCCCGATGGTATTTGTCTCGATGCTGACGGCGCGGTGTGGTTCGCTAACCCGATGTCTACTGAATGCGTTCGCATTGCCGAAGGCGGCAAAGTGCTTGAGGTAATTGATACGGGTCAACTCTGTTTTGCCTGCATGCTTGGTGGCGACGACGGAAAGACTCTCTTCATGCTCACGGGTGATTCAGCTGAAGCTCATATTGCATCTTCAGCACGAACAGGACGCGTACTTTCTGCACGTGTCGATGTACCTGGCGCCGGCCGTCCATAAGGAAAGTAAGTCCTTTCTCGGTGCGAATTGTTGCGATATGCGGGACATACCGCGCCGAGAACACTTAGGGGCGGGGCCAGTGGCAGGCCACGTAATGGCCAGCTGAGACTTCATGCAACTGTGGTTCTTCTTGTGCGCAGAGGTCGGTAGCCCCAGGGCAGCGCGTGCGAAAGCGGCAACCCGATGGCGGATCCATGGGTGATGGCGGTTCGCCTTCCAACGTTGTGCGTCGGGCTGCAACATTGGGGTCGGGGATAGGTACAGAACTCACCAGTGCATGCGTGTAGTGATGGCGTGGACGCGAGTACAGCTCGTCTGGCGCTGAGATTTCACATACCTTGCCGAGATACATCACCATGATGCGTGTGCTGACGGCCTTTACTACTGCGAGGTCGTGTGAAATGAAGATGAGCGTGAGGCCGTAACGCTCTTTCATGTCTTGCAGCAAATTAAGAATTTGAGCTTGAACGCTCACGTCGAGAGCAGATACTGGCTCGTCGCAAATGAGAAGCAGTGGTTCAAGAGCGAGTGAGCGCGCAATGCTGATGCGTTGGCACTGCCCGCCAGAAAACTCATAGGAGCGGCGATCGCGCACTAGTGCAGGTTCAAGACCTACTGCATTGAGCAGTTCGTCAACCTTGTTACTGCGCCACATCTCATCGCCGCGATCCCAAATTTTGAGTGGTTCGTCAACAATTTTTGCAACAGAAAGACGTGGGTCGAGGGAACTCGCCGGGTCTTGGAAGATCATTTGCATTGCGGGGCGAACATCGCGCAGTGCATCTTTGTCGAGCGTGGTGAGTTCTTGACCCTGAAAATTAACAGAGCCAGAAGTCGGTTTGGGCAATTGGAGAATTGCTTTACCCAATGTGGATTTACCGCAACCCGATTCGCCCACGATGGCGAGTGTTTCGCCGCGTTCAATGTCGAAGGAGATGCCTGACACTGCATGAACAAAACTTTTCCGACCCACAGGAAATTCCATAGTGAGATCCTCAACACGCAAAATGACGTTGTCGTTATTGCGTAAGTGTGCTTTACCCGACCCAGCCATTAGCGCGAACCTCCAATAGGGAACCAGCAACGATACGAGTGCCCGGGTGAAACTTCAACAAGCGGTGGTGCCTCTGCACGGCACTTGTCGGTGACGTACGGGCAACGCGAAGCGAAGGAACATCCAGTTTCTGGCTGTGTTGGGTCGGGTAGGCGTCCACTGATAACGGGCAAACGTTGACCACTTGGAGTATCGAGCCGAGGAATGGACTTCATGAGAGCCTCTGTGTACGGCATTTGCATATTGGCAAAAAGCCGTTTGGTCGGGGCAATTTCAACAACTTCACCGGCATACATCACGGCAATGCGGTCGGTATGCCCCGCAACAACACCTAGGTCGTGAGTAACAATGACCATTGACATGCCCATTTCGTGGCGCAGTTCGCTGAGCAGTTGCATTACTTGTGCCTGAACGGTGACGTCGAGTGCCGTGGTCGGCTCATCTGCAAAGAGCAGCCGAGGCTTGCATGCCAATGCAATGGCAATCATCACTCGTTGGCGCATACCACCCGAGAGTTGAAATGGATACTTCTCCATCACTGCATCGGGGTCGGGAATACGCACTCGGTGCAGTAACTCAAGCCCACGTGCTTTGGCATCGTGCTTGCTCATCTGCAGGCGGATGCGCAGACCTTCGGTGAGTTGTGAACCAATTTTGCGCACCGGGTTGAGCGCGGTCATGGGGTCTTGGAAGATCATCGCCATTCCCGTACCCCAATATTCACGCAATTCTTTACGTGGCGCTTCAGAAAGATCGTGGTCGTCATAGATGACCGTGCCAGAACGGTGTGCTGCGCGCTTGGGAAGAAGACCCATCGCCCCGCGAGAGAGAACAGTTTTTCCTGAACCCGATTCGCCAACGATGCCGAGGCTTTCACCATCGGCCACGTCGATGTCTACATTGCGCACCGCATATAAGGGCCCACGTGCGGTATCGAACGAAACAGAGAAGTCGCGCAGCGACAACATGGGCTGAGGATCACTCATATGCGTGCCTCACGTTTGTCGAGGCTCTGGCGAATAACATCACCAATTTGATTGCAGGAAATAACTGTGAGCGCAATGCAGATAATGGGGAAATACATAACGTGTGGCGTGTATTCCATATCGTTGCGCCCAGCTGCCAAAACTGCACCCCAACTATTTCCGTCGGGAATGCCGACGCCAAGCAGCGAAAGTGAACCTTCGGCAACGATGACCACACCGACCGCCAAAAAGGCAATTGCCATGACCGCAGGTAGGACGTTCGGCACGATGTGCTTCCATAAAATGGTGGAGTTCTTTGCGCCCATCGATTTCGCCGCAGTGACAAATTCACGATTCGACCACGACAGCGTTGCGCCGCGGGCAATGCGACCAAGGATAGGAATAATGACAATGGTGAGGGCTAGAACAACCACGAATACTTTTCTCCAATTAGAAACAGTGGAGTTCACATCGGGAGCAGTGGCAAGTACAGCTACCAGAGCCAGCGCTAAAACCAAGTTGGGTATTGAAAGTACTGCACTAAAGACAATATTGACCACCGCGTCGATTTTCCCGCGTACATAGCCAGAAAGGATGCCAATGAGGCTGCCAATGGCGCCACCTACTCCTACAGCAACAACAGCTACGAGAAGCGTGAGGCGAGTTCCGTGGAGGAGTTCGCGGAATATGTCGTAGCCATTCGTGTCGGTTCCAAAGAGATGGCCATTGGTGAATGGGCCAACACCGAGGTCATTTTCATACACAAACTTCGGGTCAGTTGAAGAGAGAAGCGGATACACAATTGCGATGAGGCCGATGATGGTAAGCCAAGTCATCGAGAGCAACGTGGGGATAGAAAATTTGCGCAACTTTTCCCAAATAGCTTTCATCATCGAGATCCTCGCGTGCGGGGGTCGACGGCGCCAATGAGTAAGTCGGCAGTGACGTTAAAGATGACGTACCCAATTGCGGTGATGGCGATGAAGGATTGCAGGGCTACAAACTCTTTTGTGGCGAGGGCGTAGGCAATTTCAAAGCCAAAACCAGGAATGGCAAAAATGTTTTCTATG
>CAMCZG010000073.1 GCA_945886445.1 Bifidobacterium breve
AACAGGAATATGACGGTTAATGAAGAATGGGCCAGCGCCGAAATGTTGTGCCCACTCAAGAGCAGCAGTTTCGGGGTCTTCCACCACATAGGCAATCTGCACGACGGGGCCGAAGTCGGCGCCATGAAGCGGGTGAGAGGTGGGTAAAGAGTTCTGCGTCACCTTGTCAGCCTGCCAAACTGAGTGCCTATGGAACGTATCGGGTTTGTTGGGTTAGGCGTAATGGGTTACCCCATGGCAGGGCATTTAGTAAAAGCAGGGCATGAGGTGACGGTATTCAATCGCACCCAGGCGCGTGCCGAGGCGTGGTTAGATGCGTTTACTGGAAAGTCTGTTGCCACCCCGCGAGAGGTAGGGGCTGCATGCGATGTGGTGATGTTGTGTGTGGGGAATGACAACGATGTGCGCAGTGTTATGACGGGACCCGACGGAGTTCTTGCTGGAATAACTGCTGGAGGAATTGTGGTCGACCACACCACTACGTCGGCTGAACTTGCTCGCGAAATGGCTGCATTGTGTGCATCATCAAAAGTGGGATTCGTTGATGCGCCGGTATCTGGCGGGCAAGCAGGTGCGGAAAATGGTGCTTTGAGTGTGATGTGCGGTGCCAACGACGTGGCTGTGTACAACACTGCTCGCGAAGTAGCGATGGCTTATGCAAAAGCGTGCGAACGTTTGGGCGACGCTGGGTCTGGTCAGTTAGCCAAGATGGTGAATCAAATTTGTATTGCGGGCATGGTGCAAGCGCTTTCCGAAGGAATCAACTTTGCACAAGCCGCTGGTCTCGATGTGGAACAACTGGTGTCTGTTATTTCGCAAGGGGCGGCGAGCTCTTGGCAAATGGTGAATAGGTCGTCAACGATGTCGCGTAATGAATTCGATTTTGGCTTTGCGGTGGAGTGGATGCGTAAAGACTTAGGTTTCTGCATTGACGAAGCACAACGTAACGGAGCATCACTTCCGGTGACCTCGCTCGTCGATTCCTTCTACGCTGAAGTGGAAGCACGCGGTGGAAAACGCTGGGATACCAGCAGTTTGATTTCGCTTCTACGGAAGTAGAGCTGGTTCAGGAGCCTTCGTTACTGGTAGCCCGGGGAAAATAACCCACTGTGAACCTGCACTGCGTTCAGCAACTGCGGTTTGTGCGGCTTCAATGACTTGGTCGACAGTGAGAATGTCGAAACCAGTTTCGCGAATCAGTGCTTGTGATTCGGCGTTCACCAATGGCGTGTCGACAAAGAATGGGCAAATGGCGCTGAGGCACACATTGTGTTCAATAAGTGTTGGGGCCAAAGATTTTACAAACCCGAGTACTGCATGTTTGGTGAGGCCATAAATAGGGTCGGCTTGAATGGGAAAGAGGCCAGCCATAGATGCTGTTACCACAATGTCGCCACCACCATTTTTCGCCATGGCATCGGCAAGGTGAGCTACACCGAGCACGACGCCGTCGATATTGATGGAACTCACACGACGGTAATTATCGAGGTCAAACTCGAAAACCGATTCCGTAACTGCTGCAGCAAAAATATTTTCACCGCTTGCTACGCCAGCATTAAGAAACACCACGTCGAAGGGCTTGTGTTGTGATGCAAGTTGCTTCCATTCGCCTTCACTCGTGACATTGAGATGCCGATAAGTCGCGCCAAGTTCCTGTGCAAGCGCGGTTCCGAGCGCATCATCTACATCAGCAATGAGTACGTCATCGCCCATGTTGGCCCAGTGGCGGGCAATGCCAGCACCAATTCCGCTAGCGCCTCCGGTAACAAGAATGCGATGTTGTGTCATGAGTTCCTCATTTCTTTTGTTTAACGAATTCCATAGTTGTAGTGGCAAAAATGTCGAGCAACGTGGTGAGCTCTTTGTCGGAAATGACCAGTGGTGGGCAAAATGAATTGGTGTCGGCCGATAACGCACGCGTAATGGCACCACGTTTCAACATTGCATCACGAACAGCAAAGGCGTCAATTCCTGGCTGATGCGCAGCTGCCCATACGGCTACTGCTCCGCGAGCGTGGTGAATGATTCCATCACTCGCTAGTGACTGCAGTGTTGATTCAAGTTGTTTACCAATGTGCACCGCGCGCTCTAACAAGCCTTCGCGCTCGATGATATTGAGGTTGCACAGTGCTGCAGCACATGCCGTTGTGTGACCTGAGTAGGTGTACCCATGGCGTAGAAGGAAATTGGGGTCAGCTTCTAACGGTGCACAAACACTTGGGGCCATAATGACGCCTCCGAGCGGTTGATAGCCCGACGTCACAGCTTTAGCGAATGTGAGAAGGTCGGGAGTCACGCCGTAGTACTGGGCGCCGAACCATGTGCCGAGTCGTCCGAAGCCAGTGATGACTTCGTCAAAAATAAGAAACGCGCCGTGTTGATCGCACAGTTTGCGTAGTTGTTGCAGGTAGCCCTCTTTCGGCGGAAACACTCCACCAGCACCTTGCAGTGGTTCGGTAATGACTGCGGCAAGACGATGCGCATTTTGCGACATAAGAAGTGACATCGCTTCAATGTCGTCGGGGTCTACCTGAACAACATCGGCAAGAAGCGTTCCGTAACCTTCGCGGTTGAGGGGAATTCCCTGGGCGCTTGTGCCTCCATAGTTCGTGCCGTGGTATCCGCGACCACGAGAAATAATAAGAGTGCGTTCAGGGTGGCCAGATTGCACGTGAGCAAGCCGCGCAAGTTTCATTGCCGAGTCGATACTTTCTGAGCCGCTATTGCACAGAAAAACTCTCGAGTCGACAATGGGGGAGAGCGATGCAATGCGTTCGCACAGTTCCTCAGCCACTTTTGTGGTGAAGGGGTCAAACGACGAGTATGCCTCAATGGTGGATACCTGGGCGGAAATAGCTGCCGCCATTTCTGCGCGGCCGTGACCAATGGCGCAATACCAGAGGCTCGCCATGCCATCGATGTATTCATTTCCTGCGGTGTCGTAGATCAGGGCCCCATCACCGCGGGCAATTTCAATGAAATCGGTGCGGGTGGGTTTGGCGAAGGGGTGCAGAAAGCGCGGGTATGGGGAAGCCATCTCTAGATGGTAGATCGCCTAGGCTGTCTAGCAATGAAGGGTCTCATTCTTTCCGGTGGTGCTGGTACGCGTTTGCGGCCCATTACCCACACCAGCGCCAAGCAATTGGTGCCCATTGCTAACAAACCCATCCTTTTCTACGGCATTGAAGCCATGGCCGAAGCGGGCATCTCTGAAATTGGCATCATCACGGGCGATACCGGGGCTGAAATCCGTGCCGCTGTCGGCGACGGCTCAAAATTCGGAGTGAAGGTCACCTATATCCCGCAAGATGCGCCGCTTGGTCTTGCCCATTGCGTGCTCATTGCTCAAGACTTCCTTGGCGACGACGACTTCGTTATGTACCTCGGCGACAACATGTTGCAGCAGGGCCTGTCGAGTTTTGTTCAGCGTTTTGAAAATGCCCGCGCTGCTGGTGGTGCCGATGCTCCGAGTGCGCAAATTCTTTTGTGTGAGGTGGAAGACCCACGTCACTTTGGTGTGGCAGAAGTCGATGCTTCTGGCGAAGTAGTGCGGTTGGTCGAGAAGCCATCGGACCCACCGTCCAACTTGGCTCTCGTTGGTGTTTATCTTTTCGACAAGACCGTCAACCTTGCAGTGCGCAGCATTAAACCTTCGCCTCGTGGAGAGTTGGAAATTACCGATGCCATTCAGTGGCTGGTCGACAACAAGCATCGCGTTACTCATGAAGTGCTCAAGGGCTGGTGGATCGACACCGGCAAGAAAGACCCACTTCTTGAATGCAACCGCTTGGTGCTTGAAGTGTTGCAATCAAAGAACGAGGGCAGCGTTGACGCCGGTTCACAAATTGAGGGTCGTGTGGTCATTGAACAGGGTGCGATCATCGAAAATTCACGCATTCGCGGCCCCGTCGTTATTGGCTCCGACTCTGTTGTGCGTAATAGCTATATCGGCCCATATACCTCGGTAGGCAACAAGTGCACGGTGTCCAATTCGGAAATTGAACACTCTGTTTTGCTTGATGGCAGTTCCATCTCCGATATCAATCGCATGTCCGACTCGCTTGTGGGTCGTAATGTGGTGGTGAAGAAATCACATCAGCGTCCGTCTGCTCTTCGTCTCATGTTGGGCGACGACAGCACGGTCGAAGTCGAATAGTTCTCGAAAGGAACAACGTGGCAATCATTACCCCCTCCGACGTCATTGCTGGCGTGCACATTGTTGAACCCGCCATGCACGGCGATGAGCGCGGATTTTTCATAGAGACGTACCGACGTGAATGGTTTCCGCAAGGTCGTGAAATGATTCAGGCGAACCGTGGTGATCGCCAAGCTGGTTGTCTTGTTGGTTTGCATTATCACTTGCATCAAGCCGACTATTGGTACGTGCCGTTTGGCAAATGCCGCGTGGTGCTGCACGACCTGCGACAGGGTTCGCCTACCGATGGCAAAACTCAAGTCATCGATCTCGGCGAACGCGCCGATGGCACGCACGACCACCGCGGTATTTTCATTCCACCAGGCGTGGCGCACGGCTTCTCGGCTTTGTCGAAAATGACTATTACGTATCTCGTCGATGGTTATTACAACCCCGCCGACGAACTTGGTGTGGCGTGGAACGACCCCGACGTGGGTGCCGATTGGGGAGTGACCAACCCAATTTTGTCGAACCGCGATCAGCAGAACCCTTTGCGTCGCGATATTTCACCACAGTGGCAGCCGCACATGGCGTTGCGCCCGTAACTCTTTATTTCTAGGCAGGTTAAAACATGAAGCAGTTCATTACTGGTGGAGCCGGTTTTATTGGTTCCAATTATGTGCGTTACATCTTGAACAACACCGATGACGAAGTCACTGTGTTCGATGCGCTCACCTATGCAGGCAACTTATCGACTATGCGCGATGTAGAGAATAACTCGCGCTACAAGTTCGTTAAAGGAAATATCTGCGATTCAACGGCAGTGTCAGACGCAATGAAGGGCCACGATGCTGTGGTGCACTTTGCTGCAGAGAGCCACGTCGATAGATCTATTAATGGCTCTGAAGACTTCATTCATACCAACTGCTTTGGCACCAATACTGTTATCGACACTGCTCGTAAGTTAGAGGTGAGCAGAGTTCTGCATATTGGCACCGACGAGGTGTATGGCTCGGTTGAAGTGGGATCCTCGTTGGAGACCGACCCATTAGAACCACGATCGCCATACTCTGCTTCAAAAGCAGGGTCAGACCTCATCGCTCTTGCGTACTACCACACGCATGGAACGCCAGTTGTGGTAACCCGTTGCACCAATAACTTTGGGCCGTATCAATACCCAGAAAAAGCCATTCCGTTGTTCACCACCAACTTGCTTGATGGTAAGAAAATTCCACTTTACGGTGATGGCCTCAATGAGCGCGATTGGTTGTTTGTCGACGACCATTGTTCTGGTGTGCATTTAGTTCTCACCAAAGGAACCCTTGGCGAGATCTACAACATTGGTGCTGGTAACGAAACAACAAACCGAGTTCTGGTGAACAAATTGCTTGAAGCATTTGGCGTCGGTGAAGAGATGGTTCAGTACGTTGAAGACCGTAAAGGTCATGACCGTCGCTATTCCGTCAACATCGACAAGATCACAAAATTGGGTTGGAAGAAAGAACGCACTCTCGACGAAGCACTTGCAGAAACAGTGCAGTGGTATCGCGATAACCGTTGGTGGTGGGAGCCGCTAAAGGGCAAGAAGTAGTTCCCCAATGAAAGTTCTAGTTACTGGCGCTGCGGGGCAGTTGGGGACTGAGCTTGTTGAAGTGTTTCAACGCGGTGGCCACGAAGCGGTGGGCACTACGCACGCCACGCTCGATATTTCACAGCCAGACCAGGTTCAAGAGTGTGTTTTGTCGGTCAAGCCAAACTTCATTGTTCATGCCGCTGCATGGACTGCGGTTGATGCCTGTGAGGCAGACAAAGAAAAAGCATTCGCGGTGAATGGAACTGCAACTGCATCTCTCGTCAGTGCTGCAGAAAAAGTAGGCGCACGTGTTGCCTATGTGAGCACCGACTATGTGTTTGATGGCAAGAAGACATCGCCTTATGTGGAAACAGACACTGTGAACCCACAATCCGTATATGGCGCTTCGAAGCTGGCAGGCGAACAGGCATTGCGCCCTATCGATCTCACAGTGCGTATCTCGTGGGTGTGTGGCTTTCACGGCGCAAACATGGTGAAGACCATCTTGCGAATTGCAGCTGCTCAACCAGAACTCACTTTTGTTCATGACCAAATAGGGAACCCCACGTTTGCCGATGATGCAGCAGGGATGATTGCCACCCTGGTGGAACATGAGCAGCAGGGAATTTTTCACGTCACGAACCAAGGTGCTGTGAGTTGGCATGGTTTTGCACAAGAAGTGCTGCGCGCAGCAGGGCTCGACCCAGCGCGCGTACAGCCCGTACTCACAGCAGACCTGCAACCACCACGGCCAGCGCCGCGTCCGGCGAATTCGGTGTTAGAAAATAAAGCGTTAACGCAAGCAGGTCTCACTCTGCTCGATGATTTTCGTATTCCGTTAGCACGCCTTGTGCAGCGTTTGAATCAATAAGATTCTCAACTCACGGTAAATACGGTGTGCATGCCGTTTGCGTAATGCGCCTCAATATTGCAGAGAAGCTCATAGTTTCCGGGTAACAAAGTAAGCGTCAGTGATTCAGTAGTTTTTTGATCCCATTCGGGAATCTCGTTTACCACTTCAATCCCTTCGCCTTCTTCTGAAAAGCGATTTGTTTTTGGTTCAATAGGAATTTTTCCATCAGCGAAGTCGGTTTTGGTCACCAGGAACTCATGCTTGATTGTGCCCATGTTGGATACAAGAAATGTGGTGGGGCCAGCCGGAACAGTGTTGCGATTGGCAGTCACTTGCCATTCATTCACGCTTGCAATGACGAGCGATGATCCGTCTGCTGCCGTGTCGCTTGAGCTTGAAATTGCGCCCATTGTGTCGTTTGGGTCTTCCGCACAGCCAGCAAAGCTAATGAGCAATGCTCCTGCACAGGCAACTTTGATGAGTGCCTTCATGGTTCCCCCTCAATTTTGAAAATCAACTCCCGTCGAGATGTCTTTACCTTAGACCCCTCGGGAGGTGGCCTGAACCAGCCGTAGGCTACGTAAATGCGTGGAATAGGAACAGTTATAAATGTCCTTACTATTGCGGGGGGAACCCTGGTGGGGCTCATTGTGGGGCGTTACATATCTGAACGCATGCGTCTCACCGTTGAACAAGCCGTGGGAATGACCACATTGGTTCTTGGTATCGCTACCGCAGCGAAAACAGACAACATTGTCTTTCCACTCGTCAGTGTTGTGTTGGGTGGAATTATTGGTGAGTTGTTGCGCGTTGAGGAACGCTTTGAGACGTTGGGCAATTGGGTGCGTCGCAAAGTGGAAGTGAAAACTCAAACGGGTTGGTTGTCGCGCAGTTCACTCACAACATTGCACCCGCGTTTTGTTGAAGGGTTCGTGACCGCAACACTTTTATTCTCCATTGGGCCGATGTCCATACTCGGGTCCATCGATGATGGTCTCGGCAGGGGAGCGCAAATACTTATTGTCAAGGCTTCCCTCGACGGACTCGTATCGATTCTCTTTGCCGCAACCATGGGTTGGGGCGTGGCCATTAGCGCAGTCATTGTGGGTATATATCAAGGCCTGATGACACTAGGTGCCTCAGGCCTTGATGCAATTCTGACTGATCGTATGGTGCACGAGATGAGTGCAACAGGCGGAATCATGATTTTGGGTATTGCACTTCGGTTTATGGAAGTGAAACCAATTCGCGTAGGAAGCTTGCTCCCCGGGCTTTTTGTTGCGCCAGTATTAGTAGCGCTTTTTGCCCGCTGACGCACCGTAAGGCTTGCGAGCTGCGGTCGCTGGACGACCTGACTCACCATCACGTGCACCGCGGAAACCACCTTCACGTGGGCCACCTGTGCGTGGTGCTCCTGAACGAGGGGCAGCGCCATCGCGTGCACCGCGGTAGCCACCGGCTGAAGAGCGTGGTGCTCCATCGCGTGGGCCTGCTGTGCGTGGGCCACGGTCACGGAATCCACCTTCGCGTGGTGCTCCATCGCGTGGGCCTGCTGTGCGAGGTCCACGGTCACGGAATCCACCTTCGCGTGGTGCGCCATCGCGTAGGCCTGCTGTGCGAGGTCCACGGTCACGGAATCCACCTTCGCGTGGTGCGCCTTCACGCGGTCCACGGTCACGGAATCCACCTTCACGAGGTGCTGATGAACGCTCTGAAGTGCGTGGTCCACGATCGCGGAATCCACCTTCGCGTGGTGCGCCTTCACGTGGGCCAGAACTACGAGGAGTAAAGGAGCGCTCTGGGCGTGGTCCATCATTGCGTTCTGTGCGTGGGCCGTCATTACGGTCTGCGCGTGGTGCATCGGAACGGTCAGAAAAACGAGGAGCACGATCACGATCGCCACCGCGTGAGCCGCCATCACGGCGTCCACCACGTGAACCACCGTCACGACGTCCGCCGCCACGTGATGAGTCGAGACGCTCTTCATGCAACACAATGCTCGTTGATTCTCGGAATACGCGCTCACCAGGTGCGAGTTCGGCAAGGAAGTCGTCTTCTGGCGTTACGCGAGTTGTGGTTGGCTCAATGCCTGCGCTCTTGGTGAGTGCGCGAACATTGCGACGTTGGTTGTCGGTCATGAGGGTAACAACAGTGCCAGTTGCGCCGGCACGTGCGGTACGACCCGAACGGTGCAGGTACGCCTTGTGCTCTTCTGGTGGATCTGCGTGAATGACCAAAGCAATGTCATCAACGTGAATTCCGCGAGCGGCAATGTCGGTTGCTACCAAAGTCTCGGCGCGACCTGAAGAAAATGCCGACAAGTTACGTGCGCGTGCAGCCTGCGACAAGTTGCCGTGCAACTCAACGCTCGGAACGCCAGCTTTCATCAGTTGTTCTGCAAGACGAGCAGCACCGTGCTTGGTGCGTGTAAAGACAAGTGTCTTTCCAGGCGCTGCACACAGGCTCTTGAGTACTCCGAAGCGGTCGTCGTTGCGAATGTGCAACACGTGGTGAGCCATTGCATCAACAGGTGACTGCTCTGAGTCGACTTCGTGTGTTACTGGGTTGTGCAAGTAGTTGCGCACCAAACGGTCGATACCACGGTCAAGAGTTGCCGAGAACAACAAGCGCTGTGAATCTTCAGGAGTCTGGCGAAGAATTTCTTCAACGTGTTGCAAGAAACCAAGTTCAGCCATGTGGTCGGCTTCGTCGAGAACTGTTACTTCTACTTCAGAGAAGTTGATGTTGCGTGAATTCAAGTGGTCAACCAAACGACCTGGGCAAGCAACAACAATGTCTACGCCTTTGCGCAAAGCAGTGAGTTGTCCGCCGTAGCCGACGCCACCGTAAATGGTGGTGGTGAACATGCCAAGAGCTTTTGCCAACGGCATGATGACCTCATTGACCTGGTTCGCAAGTTC
>CAMCZG010000074.1 GCA_945886445.1 Bifidobacterium breve
TTTAGTCGTGCGCCAGTTGTTCACGACCTCACCATCGCGCTCACCATTTGGGGTTGGCTCGATGCCTCGCCACCAGCCGACCTTGTTGAGTGCCGCCGTGCATTGTTTGAAGGCGTTGCTCATGTAACTGCCCATTACAGCGAGGGTCGTGTTATTGCCGACATGGTTCCTGAAACCACATTGCGCATGAACCCAAGCCAAGTGCGCGCCGCAATGCCTGCGTCGTGGAAATTGCTTACCGGCGTTCCTGCAAAATAATTCCGGCAATAATCAACGCACTTCCTAAGTAGTCCCAGCCTTGCGGGGTTTGGTGAAACACCATGTAGCCAAAGATGGTGGCAACAATGGGCAGCATTGCTAAGAGCACTGAGTAGTGCCGCACCGTAACGATGCGCAAAATGCGTTGGTCAATTCCGTAACTGGTCACACTCGCTAGTGCGCCAACAACAATGCCGAGCCCAATGAGATACGGGTGGGTAATTGCCGTGCCAATGTCGGGGGCGCCCATGGGGAAAGTAAGAAGCGCACCAAAAATGAACGACATGGCTAAGCCGTCGAGCCCGCCATGCGCATTGGCAACCTTGCCCGCATACACAATGTGAATGCCCCAGAAAATAGCTGCAATGAAAATGAAGAGAACGCCTAACGGTTCGCCACTCAGCTCAACGCCACTCAAAATTGCAACGCCAATGACTGCTACAACTAGCGCCACTGCATTGCGCCTGGTGCGCGTAAAGAGTGCGGCAACAGTAATGGGGCCGATGAATTCAATTGATACGCCTTTGCCCAACGGCAAGCGATCAATTGCCATGTAAAAAAATGTGCTGGTGAGGCCAGTAGAGAGGCCAAGGATCGCAGCGCTTTTTAATTCCTGACGTGTCCAAAGTTTTGGTGCAAGGCGGCGCGGGCCAACAATGCACACGGCAACCACCATGGCCCCAAACATGCGCAGCCAGGCCATCGTTGCTGGTGCAACGTTGTCGAATTGCGCTTTTCCCATTGCATTGCCCGCGTTCAGAGCAAAGGCAGAGAAAATGAACAGTAACTCTGCTTCAAAACCTTTGAGACGCTTATTGGGTGTAGGCGAAGGTGCTGGGGAAGTCAACGCTGCCTAGTCGAACAGGTCGGGGTCAGACACACAAATGTCGTCCCACAACGGTTGGAAGTTCAACCAACCTGCCATTTGATGAGCAGTGTTGTCGCGCGTGTACTGCGCCCATTCATGTGGAATGAGTTTTGGTGTTCCAGCAGCTTCCGCAAGAAGTTGTGCATGGCAACTGCGCTCCATGCTGATGAACCAGTACGCAGCAGCATCAACAGTTTCTGCTGCGGTAAACAAACCATGGTTTTGATGAATAGCAGCTTTGCCCGAGCTAAAGCATTCGGCGAAACGCTCGCCGTCTTCAATTTCAAACACGACTTTTCCAGCAGCATCGGTAATAACACTGTGATCGTTGTAGAACGCACATGCATCTTGTGTAATGGGGTCGAGTGTGCGGCCAAGAGCCGACCATGCTTTGCCATACACCGAGTGTGAGTGTGCTGCGGCATTGATGTCGGGGCGAGCAGCGTGCACTGCTGAGTGCAATACAAATGCAGCGCGGTTCACGGGGCGCTTGCCGTACACCACGTCGCCATGATGGTTCACCAAAATGAGGTCGCTTACTTTTACCTGGCGAAACGACATGGAAAAAGGGTTCACCCAAAAGTGGTCGGGGAACTCGGGGTCACGCACGGTGATGTGGCCAGCCACGCCTTCACTAAAACCGAACTTGCCAAACACGCGCAATGCACCTGCGAGGCGTTGCTTCACATGCAAACGCTCATCGGCACTATTCGTAAATTTTGGTGGCCCGTCGAGGCTCACCTCTTTGCGGGTGAGGGGAATGCCGTCGATGGAACCGGGGGCAGTGGTGGTATCGTCGATAATTGCCATAGCCACAGACTACGCCGATACCCTCCACCACATGAACCGAATTCTGCAGCCCGCAACCATGTCTAAGCCCGCCGCGGCCTATGCACACGGCATTGAAGTGAGCGGGGCAGAGTCGTGGGTCTTTACCTCTGGAGTGGTGCCCACACGTGCCGATGGAACGGTTCCCCGCGAGTTAGGTGAACAGGCCGCTGTGGTGTGGGGCAATATTTCCGCCATTTTGGCCGAGGCTCAGTTGTCGGTGCGCGACATTGTTTCTATTACTACCTATGTGGTGGAGAACGCTGAAGAGCGTGCACAAGGCGACCTCAGCACGCGACTTGCTGTGGTGATGGCCGCTCGCGATGCAGTACTGCAGGGCCATTTAGCAGCGAGCACTTTGGTAACTGTGCCGGCTTTGGCTCGCTCTGAGTGGCGAATGGAGATTTCCGTGGTGGCTGCGCGCTGAATCACCATTTCTCGGCGCAAAATGTTGCGAAAAGCGGGCTTTACTGCGCCGAGAACACTCCTAGAAGCCTTACGATTTTGGGTCTATGGCAAGCAGTACTCCCACCCCCGATTCCCTCGACCCTCGTACCGACTCGGGCATTCCCATTGCACCCCTGTACACCGGTGCGAACCTTGCGGGCTGGGACCCAGCCACGCAGTTAGGCGACCCGGGCAAGCCTCCTTACACACGTGGTGTTTACCCCACCATGTATCGCGGCAAGTTGTGGACCATGCGTCAGTACGCCGGTTTCGGTACTGCTACTTCAACGAATGAGCGCTTTAAGTTTCTGCTTGGTGCAGGGCAAACAGGTTTGTCGTGTGCATTCGACTTGCCAACGCAAATGGGTTACGACTCCGACCACCCACGTGCCGAAGGTGAAGTAGGAAAAGTTGGCGTAGCTATTGACTCACTTGCCGACATGCGGTTGTTGCTTGCCGACTTGCCACTTGACAAAGTGTCGACCTCCATGACCATCAACTCAACAGGTGCCATCTTGTTGTTGATGTATGAATTGGTAGCTGAAGAGCAGGGCATTCCTGCTAGTGCCATCAGCGGAACCATTCAGAACGACATCTTGAAGGAATACATCGCACGCGGTACCTACGTGTACCCACCGCGGCCTTCCATGCGCATCATCACCGACATCTTTGCGTACTGCTCACAGCATGTGCCGAAGTGGAACACCATTTCTATCTCTGGTTACCACATTCGTGAAGCGGGAAGTACTGCAGTTCAAGAAATTGCATTCACACTTGCCAACGCCATTGCGTATGTTCAAGCAGCAGTAGATGCTGGTCTCGATGTTGACGACTTTGCTCCACGTTTGAGTTTCTTCTGGAATGGTCACAACAACTTCTTTGAAGAGGTTGCGAAGTTCCGTGCATCACGACGCATGTGGTACAAAATCATGGACGAGCGTTTCGGTGCAAAGAAAGAGTCGAGCAAGTTGTTGCGCTTCCACACCCAAACAGGTGGCAGCACGCTTACTGCTCAGCAGCCGCTCAACAACATTGTGCGCGTAGCGGTGCAAAGCCTTGCTGCAGTGCTCGGTGGAACACAGAGCTTGCACACCAATGGTTACGACGAAGCACTGAGCTTGCCTACAGAAGAAGCCGCTCGCATTGCATTGCGTACACAGCAAATTATTGGATACGAAAGTGGCGTAGTTGATACGCCCGACCCACTTGCTGGTTCCTACTTCATTGAAAACCTCACCGATGAGGTAGAGCGTTTGGCGTGGGAATACATCGCACGCATCGACGAAATGGGTGGAGCAGTAGACGGCATTGAAGCCGGCTTCCAGCAAGATGAAATTGAACAAGCTGCTTACGACTATGCGCGTTCCATCGACAACGATGAGCGTGTCATTGTGGGCGTGAACAAGTTCAATATTGGCCAAGAGCCAGAGCCAAAGGTTTTCCCTATCGACCCACAACTCCAGGTGAACCAAATTGCCAGCCTGAAGAAGTTCAAGGCCGACCGCGATCAGGCACTTGTTGCTGCCAAGTTGGAAGAGTTGAAAACTGCTGCTCGTGGCACCGACAACTTGCTGTACCCCATGAAAGAAGCGTTGCGTGCCAATGCAACATTGGGCGAAGTAAGTGATGCCTTACGTGAGATCTTTGGCACCTACCAGCCAGGGCGTTAAGCCCAGCTACAACCAGTTCACCTGTGCAGTAGGCCTGCCCGGTGACTCAACTACTCCATTGGGGTAGCCCACATAAATGAGACCCATTACTTCGGTGGTGGCGGGGAACTGGCATACAGCGTTCATGGCATCGTTGGCACCTTTTGGTGGTGAACCCCACAATGTGGCAAGGCCATGTGCCTCGGCGCCCAAGAGAAGGTTCTGTATGCCTGCTGCAGCGGCGTAGCGGTTTTCTGCAGTGCGTTGTTCAGAGTCGCCAGGTGCGGCACCAACGGCAATAACGATGGGCGAGCGTAAGTACTTTGAACGAGCCTTGGTGACCTTGAAGTCTTCTTCGCCTTGAGTAGCCATTACTAAAGAAATGGCTTCACCCAGCTCGCGACGTGTGTCGCCAGAGAGCACCGCAATGTGCCACGGCCAGGTGCGCTTGTGGTTAGGTGCCCAGGTGAGCAACTCACACAACTCTTCAACAATGTTGCGTGGCACTTCACGTTGTGCGTCGATGAGCAAACTGCTGCGACGAGCGCGAATGAGTTGGGCAAGGTCTTGTGGTGTCATTGTTAGTTCTTATGGAGAGCGGCGTTCAAGCCACCCCAAGTTCCTTCGCGCTGTGAAGCTTCAACAGCGCCGTTAGTGCTGTTGCGGCGGTAGAGCAAGTTGTTGGCGCCCGACAGCGCACGAGCTTTCACGACTTCGCCATCGGGAAGTCGCACAAGGGTTCCGCCTGTTACATACAAGCCTGCTTCAATGATGCAGTTGTCGCCCAGTGAAATGCCAAGGCCCGAGTTGGCGCCAAGTAAGCAACGCTCACCAACTGAAATGACTTCTTTGCCGCCACCCGAGAGTGTGCCCATAATGGATGCACCGCCACCAATATCGGAACCATCGCCCACAACAACACCAGCGGAAATGCGACCTTCCACCATTGAGGCGCCAAGAGTTCCGGCGTTGAAGTTGCAAAAACCTTCATGCATCACGGTGGTGCCTGCAGCTAAGTGAGCACCTAAGCGCACGCGGCTGGCATCGGCAATGCGTACGCCCGATGGCACTACATAGTCGGTCATGCGAGGAAACTTGTCGACACCATTCACCACCAGGTAGTCGCCGCGTTGCGCAAAGTTCCAGGTGATGCTTTCCAGTTGGTCGAGTGCAACAGGGCCACGGCTGGTCCATGCAACGTTGGCAAGAAGCCCAAAGGCGCCATCGAGGTTGAGTGTGCGTGGCAAGGCCATGCGATGCGACAACAAGTGCAAGCGTAAATACACATCACTTGCACTAGTGGGTGCAGCAGTGGTGTCGATGAGTAGCTCTACTGGTTGAAAGGCAACACCACGTTCGGGGTCGCCAGGTGCGGCTGCGGCAATGCTGCTGCGTGGTGCATCGGCGGGAATGGCATCGCCAAAACCCAATGCGCGAAAACGTGTGTCGAGAACGGTGCCGTCGGCGGCCACGGTGGCGAGGCCAACGCCCCAAGCGGAAGTGGTCATAGGAATACCTTTCTGGTGTTATTCAAAAACTTCTGGGCGAAGTGTGGGGAACAAGATGATGTCGCGAATGGTGGGCACGCCAGCAATGAGCATGGTGAGACGATCCATACCAATGCCCAGGCCGCCCGTGGGTGGCATACCGAATTCGAGAGCGCGCAAATAGTCTTCGTCAACGGTGCCTGCCTCGGCGTTGCCAGCTTCTTTGGCCTTTTGCTCGTCTTCAAAACGCAAGCGTTGTTCAATGGGGTCGTTGAGCTCGCTATAACCGTTGGCAAGTTCGCGGCCGCCAACAAATAACTCAAAGCGTTCGGTGAGGAATGGGTCGTTGCGGTCTACACGGGCGAGCGGGCTAATTTCCACCGGGTGTCCGGTTACAAAAGTTGGGGCCATGAGTTCGTGTTCAGCGAGTGCTTCAAACATTTCTTCAATAATTTTGCCGGTACCCCATTGTGGTTGTACATGCACATTGTGCTTGTCAGCAAGTGCGCGCAACTCTTCACGCTCCATTGAGGGGTGAACTGCGACGCCGGTTTTTTCAGCAACGAGGTCAATCATGCGTACGCGGCGGAAAGGTTCGGCGAGGTCGGTGGCAGTGCCATTGATGTCGACAATGGTGGTGCCAATGGCATCGAGGGCGGCGGCGACGAACAGTTCTTCGGTAATGGCCATAACGTCGCTGTAGTCACCAAATGCTTGGTAGAGCTCCATCATGGTGAACTCGGGGTTGTGGCGTGTAGAGATACCTTCGTTGCGAAATACGCGGCCAATTTCATACACGCGTTCCATGCCACCAACAATGAGGCGCTTCAAGTGCAGTTCGAGCGCAATGCGCAAGAAGAGTGGCATGTCGAGGGCGTTGTGATGTGTGTTGAATGGGCGAGCGTGTGCGCCGCCTGCTTCAGCGTGCAGAACTGGAGTTTCTACTTCAATGAAGCTTTTTGCCGACAGTGTTTTACGAAACGATGCAATAATTGCGTGGCGAATGGCAAATGCGCGTCGGGCTTCGTCGTTGGAAATGAGGTCTGCATAGCGCTGGCGGTAGCGAGTGTCGGGGTCGGTGAGGCCATGCCATTTGTCGGGAAGAGGCCGCACTGCTTTAGCGAGCAATACAAGTTTGTTTACTTTGATTGACAACTCACCTTTGCGAGTGGTCATTACTAAACCAGAAACACCGACCCAGTCGCCAAGGTCGAGGGCGTTGATGGCGTCGAACAATTCATCGCCCACAATGGCTTTGGAAACAAACAATTGAATGTCGCCGTCGCGGTCGCGTAGTGAAGCGAAAATGAGTTTGCCTTGGTCACGCTTCAACAACATGCGCCCGGCTACTTCTACGTGCACTTCAGTTTCGGTGGCGGCTTCTAAAGCACCGAACTCTTTGCGAATGTCGGCGAGGGTGTGCGTGCGGTCGAAACGGTAGGGGTATGGGTTGGTGCCAGCACTACGCATGGCATCGAGTTGGCCTAAACGACGTGAGCGCTCGAGGGAAAGACCCCTGGCATGTTCGGCCGCGTCAATGGGTTCGTCGGCGGCGTCTTGGGGAGGGGTCGGTTCACTGCTCACAACTCTCTACCGTAGTTCCTATGTAGGTTTTAGGTACTAACAATTGATGACTATTGGTGAACGTAGCGACAACATCGCGATGCCGCCCCAAGATCGTGGATACGCAGAGATAACCTAAAAACGTGACAATTCGTTTGGTAATTATTGGTGGTGGCCCTGGTGGAAATACGGCTGCTACGTGGGCAGCACGGCTTGGAGCCGAGGTCACCATTATTGAACGCGACATTATGGGTGGGGCTGCACACTTGCTTGACTGCATTCCCTCGAAGGCAATGATTGCAACTGGAGGGGCAGTGAGTGCCACCAAGCGGTTTGCAGGTATGGGCCTAGAACAACAGACCGCTGAAATTGACGTTGACCACTTGGCAGAACGTATTGATGGTATTCGTACGCGTTTAGAAAATACCACTACACAGTTGCTCGACAGCCAAGGCATTCGCATCATTCGCGGTGAAGCGAGTTTTGTTGACCCTCATACGGTGACAGTGCGTACTGCTGCAGGTGAGGAACGCATTGAAGGCGACGCATTTATTATTGCCACCGGCTCGCGCCCGCGCATTCCGCAGTGGTGTACACCCGACGGCGAGCGCATTCTCATTACCCGTGAGTGCTACCCACCCAAAATCTTCCCGAAGAGCATTGCTGTTGTTGGCTCTGGTGTAACAGGTGTGGAATTCGTGCACATGTTTGCTTCCTTCGGTGCAAAGGTGTCGCTCATTGTGAGCCGTCAACAAGTTCTGCCGGGCAAAGACCCCGAAGCGGCTGCAGTTTTGGAGGAAACGTTTCTCAATAAGGGCGTTGAACTGTTGAAAGGTGCCCGTGCCGAGAGCATTGAGCGCAGCGGCGACGAAGTAATAGTGAAGTGTTCCGATGGTCGCGAAGTGCGCGCCACGCATGCAGTACTTGCTATTGGTTCAGAGCCCAATGTGGAAGGTCTCAATTTAGAAGCAGCCGGTGTTGAACTCGACTCACGTGGCTACATCAACATTGATCAACATTGCCAAACCAATGTGGGCCACATTTATGCAGCAGGCGATGTGAGTGGCAAGTTGCCCTTGTCGTCGGTTGCTTCAATGCAGGGTCGCAAAATTGCCGAGCACCTCATGGTGGGCACGAAAGCAAACCATCGTCACCTCGACTACGACAAAGCAGCTTCAGCCATTTTCACCGAGCCAGAACTAGCCGATGTGGGTTTAGCTGAAGCTGAAGCCTTTTCTTCGGGTCGCAAAATTCGCGTGACGAAAGTGCCGTTTTCTTCCACAGCAAAAGCGCTCATTCATAACGACCCACGTGGTTTTGTGAAGCTCATTTCCGACCCCAATACGGGTGTGGTGTTAGGTGGCAGTATTGTGGGTCGCCATGCAGGCGAACTGATTAGCGTTGTGGCGTTAGCAGTTACAGCCAATTTGAAAGTGGCCGACTTGCTCGACAGTTTGTTGGTGCATCCGTCGCTCGCCGAGGCTCTCAGCGAAGCAGCTGAATAAAAAGTATCTAAGAAGCGTTATTCAATAACAACAACAACGTCGCCAGAGCCGACGGTGTCGCCTTCTTTGACTTTTACTTCTTTGACTTTGCCCGACTTCTCGGCCTGAATTTGGTTTTCCATCTTCATGGCTTCAAGTACAACAACCGACTGACCAACTTCTACTTCTTGGCCAACTTCAACAAGCACCTTCACAATGGTTCCTTGCATTGGCACTACAACGTCGCCGCTGCCGGTGCCACCAATTGCGCCACCTGCAGAAGCTGCACGTGCTGGCTTCTTGGCCTTTGCTGGGCCAGCAGAAACTGCTTGACCTTCAGGAACCCACATCTTCACGTTGAAGCGCTTGCCGTTGACTTCCACGGTGGTTTTGCGCTCAATGAGTTCTTCAGCGGCTTCACCTGCAGGAATTGGTGCAGAGGTGCCCACGTTGGACAGGTCGAGAACTTCTTCAACCCACTTGGTGGAGTGTTTCATTGCTGCGAAGTCGGGGTGTTCCAAAATTGCGATGTCGGCAGGAATGGTGGTGTGTACACCTTCAACAACCATTTCATTGAGCGCACGAATGGTGCGAGCAATTGCCGTTGGGCGATCTTTGCCCCACACAATGAGTTTGCCCACGAGGTTGTCGTAGTACTGGCTCACGGTGTCGCCCGATTCGTAACCAGCATCGAAGCGCACGCCGAAACCATCGGGTGTAACGAGTTTGGTAATGAGACCAGGTGAGGGAAGGAACTTGCCGCCCGCTGGGTTTTCTGCGTTAATGCGAATTTCAATGGCGTGACCACGACGTGCAGCAAGAACTTCTTTTTGTGTCATGGGAAGTTTTTCACCGCTGGCAACACGAATTTGCCATTCCA
>CAMCZG010000075.1 GCA_945886445.1 Bifidobacterium breve
AATATTTGCGCTTATGCCTCGAAGCGAAAAACCAGATTTTGCTGTGAACGATGACAGCGATAAAACACCTGAGGAAAAATCAGGTTTCTCGGCGCGAAACGTTGCATAAAGCGGGACATACCGCGCCGAGAACACTCAATTAGGCTTGGTCGTAGTACTCGCGGCCGAGGTGCGTAATTTGGTCTTCGTTCATGATCCAGCGCAAGGTGTTGTGCAACTTCTCGAGCTGCACAAACAAGTCGTGTTCTGCGTGTAGACCAGGAGCGGTTTGTGGGCTCTTGTAGTAGAACGACAACCACTCTTGAATACCGCCAAGGCCTGCACGTTGTGCAAGGTCGGAGTACAAGATGAGGTCGAGCGCAAGAGGCGCAGCAAGAATAGAGTCGCGGCACAAGAAGTCGACTTTGATCTGCATGGGGTAGCCCATCCAACCAAAAATGTCGATGTTGTCCCAGCCTTCTTTGTTGTCGCCACGTGGTGGGTAGTAGTTAATGCTCACCTTGTGGAACACATTGCCGTACAACTCGGGGTTGTTCGCTGGGTCAAGAATGTCTTCAAGTACACCGAGTTTTGACTCTTCTTTAGTTTTGAAGTTTTCTGGAGCATCAAGAACTTCTCCGTCGCGGTTACCCAAAATGTTGGTGCTGTACCAACCAGCAAGACCCAACTGACGAGCCTTCAACATTGGTGCAAGCACGGTCTTCATGAGTGTTTGGCCGGTCTTGAAGTCTTTACCAGAGATAGGAATGTTCTTGTCTGTTGCGAATTGACGCAAGCAGGGCATGTCGACTGCGAGGTTTGGTGAACCGTTAGCGAAAGGAACACCTTCGAGCAATGCTGCGTATGCGTACAGCATGGATGGCGCAATCATTTCATCGTTGGCATCAATTGCTTTTTCAAAAGCTTCAATGGTGGCGTGTTGTGGCCCTGGCTCAATATAAATTTCGGTGCTCGCACACCAGATCATGACTACGCGATCTACTTTTTTCTCGTCACGGAATCGGTTGATGTCGGCACGAATTGCATTCAACATGGAACGCTTATCAATGGTCTCCATGGTGTGTGTGCCATCGAGGTTGCGTGCAAAGCGGCGCTCAAAGGCAGCCTTCATTGGGCGAATGTCGCGCAGTGCTTCAGAGATTGATTCAATGTGCTTGCCCTGCTCTAGAACTCCAGCACGTGATGCAGCAACGTATGCGTCGTCGGGGAAGACGTCCCATGCGCCCCACACAATGTCTTCTAGGCGAGCAAGTGGAACGAAGTCTTTCACCAACGGCGTGCGGCCTTCGGTCCGCTTACCGAGGCGGATGGTGCCCATTTGGGTCATTGAGCCAATGGGTGTTCCTTGGCCGCGCTTGGCGAGCTCAACGCCTGCAATAAGGGTGGAGGCAACTGCGCCAAGACCGACAGTAAGGACGCCGAGTTTTCCTTCGGCTGGAGCAACGCTCTTGGGGGAAGGGGTGAGGTTAGACATGAATGGGTACTCCTTGGGCTCATAGGCATGACGAGAGCCGCGACTGATAAGGCTAGAGCCTCCGAGGGTCGCCTACCATCTTCATATGACAACAGTTCCTGGCACCTCCCCTCAGCCGGAAGACCAAAAACCGCTCCTCATGGACGGGAACGCCTTGCGCGACCTCATTGTTGGTCAAATTGGCGCTCGTATGGCTGCCGCAGGGAACCCGCATGTTTGCCTGGCCACGGTTCTTATTGGCGAAGACGGCCCAAGCCAGACCTACGTGCGCAATAAGCACAAGTTTGCCGCCAAAGCAGGCCTCGTGAGCCGCAACGAAACCTTGCCCGCCAATTGCACCCAAGACGAAGCCGAAGCTTTGGTGGCATCGCTAGCGGCCGACCCAACGGTGCACGGCATCTTGGTGCAACAACCACTGCCGAGCCATCTCAATAATGATGCGGTGTTGGCACTTTTGCCAGCCGACAAAGATGTTGATGGTCTGACGGCAGAGTCCCTTGGGCGTTTGGTGCGTGGCGAGCCTGGTCTGGTTCCATGTACTCCACTCGGAGTACTGCGCTTGCTCGAGCACTATGGCATTGCAACAGCAGGCAAGCATGCGGTCATTGTTGGTCGCAGTACTTTGGTCGGAACACCGCTAGCTATTTTGTTGTCGCGAAAAGGTGTAGATGCAACGGCAACTATCGCGCATAGTCGCACGAGCAATTTGGCCGAACTATGCCGCTCGGCCGACATTGTTATTGGGGCAAGCGGTCAAGCAGGAATGATTGGCAAAGATCATTGCAAACCAGGCGCAACTCTTATTGACGTAGGAATTTCACGGACTGAAAAAGGCATTGTTGGCGATATTGATTTTGATGCAGTGCAAAACATTGCAGGTGCAATTACCCCAATGCCAGGGGGAACTGGACCCATGACAATTGCGTGCTTGCTAGAAAATACTTTGACAGCAGCAGCGCTACAGGGCGTGAAAATTTCGTAGTTAAGAACTTGCCAACATGGTCATTACCAAATTATGCAAGTGCCCACGTGTGGCCGCGCGCGACAGGCCATGTTGGCTCGTGAATTGATTCCACGTTTCAAAGGAAAGACACACTTCTAGTTGCAATAGCAATTGTTCATTGCCATTGAGCTCAGGCTCGAAACTCTGCGCAATTTGGTCACGTTGAGCTCGGTGCAAATAGGTCATTGCGCGACGAATGGTGTGTGAGGTTTTAATACCGCGGTATGTGCCCATGCTGCGGCGCAGCGGTGCTGCAAGAGCAAACATTGAGTCGCGGTTCTCGATGAATATTTCAACGCGTTCATTGAGTGGAATTTCTTTATTGATGGGTTCAAGAAACGGCGCAACGCGTTCATGTTGGCGAGTAATGAGTTCGCTATAAACGGCTTCAATGTCATCAAAGTGTTGAAATACTGAGCGTAAAGACACATTTGCCCGCTCGGCAATGTCGCGACCGCTCGGGTTCTCTGCACCATCGGCCAACAGTTCATACAAAGCGTCGGCAATAGAGGATCGCGTGCGTTCCCCGCGCGCAATGCGCCCATCATTCGATACAGCATTATTTTCTGTGGAAGACATTGTTACCTGGGGTTAGCTGCAATAAAAGTATTGACAATTGCGGCAAGCTCTTCACCTTTGTCTTCTTGAATAAAGTGTCCACCACCAGCAATGATGGTGTGAGCTTGACCTTCGCAACCAGGAATAAGTTTTTTGAAATGCTTTTCTGATCCACCAGTAATGGCATCGCTGTCGCCAAATGCTGTGAGGAAAGGTTTTGTCCAAGCACTCAATACTTCCCACGCAGCGCGGTTAGCAGGAGCCGAAGGGTCATTTGGCTCGCCGGGTACAAGAGTAGGGAAGATGCGAGCGCCAGCTTTGTACGAGTCATCGGGGAATGGAGCGTCGTATGCGGCCACGTGTTCGTCACCAATAGGACGTTGTGCACAACCACCTTGCACAATTTTTCCTACATTGAAGTCGGGTGTTATTTGGCTGTACGTGCGCCATGCACGAAATGCTTCACCAGGGTCGCGGTCGCCAGTAGGAAGAAAAGTATTGGCGGTTACTACGCGTGCAAAGCGCTCGGGGAATTGTGCAACGAGGCGTAGTCCAATGAGCCCGCCCCAGTCTTGACAGACCAATGTGAGGTTGGTGAGTTCATTTGTGGTAAGCCACTCGGCCATCCAATCAACGTGACGCTGGTAGGTGTAGTCGGTCATCGCGGTGGGTTTATCGCTGCGGCCAAAGCCCACGAGGTCGGGGGCAACAACGCGGTGCCCTGCTGCAGTGAAGACCGGAATCATTTTGCGGTACAGGTAGATCCAGGTGGGTTCGCCATGCATGCACAAGATGGTTTCGGTAGCGGGGTCAGAAGCGCTGGCACCCTCATCTATATGGTGCACGCGTAACGTGCCCGAGCCGTCGCCGCGCGCGATGTTGGTGTAACGCGGGGCGTATGGCCAGGCGGTGAGGCCTGAAAAGCGGTCGTCTGGTGTGCGGATAATGTCCATATTTCCCCCTGAGTGCAATGGTGAATGTTTTTGCACCCTAAGTGCAAATACCCCTGCCGTCAAGATCTTAACGAGGGGGTTGTCAAGGCGACTCAGACGTGGCAGACTTCTCACGTGCATCGTTCGTCAACTTCCGTTCTTGTGGTGGTCGTCGTCGTGTAGGCACGCGTCACATATCACGCGTGCCGGTAAGCCTCCCAGATGGGGGGCTTTTTTGTTGCTTAAAACGCAACACACGCCTGAATAAGACGCAGTAAGTGGTCTGAATTGTCTGAATTGAATACAAAAGAACGAGTGATACAGGAGAGTCAAATGAAAATCACAGGAGCTGAAGCGCTCATCAAAGCGCTCGAGATGGAAAGTGTCGACGTCATGTTCGGCTATCCGGGCGGCTGCATTTTGCCTGCCTATGACCCTCTCTTGAAGTCATCTATTCGCCACATTTTGGTGCGCCACGAACAAGGTGCTGGGCACATGGCCGAAGGGTACGCGCACGTCACTGGCCGCCCCGGAGTTGCCATGGTTACTAGCGGTCCTGCTGCTACCAACTTGGTCACCCCATTGTGTGACGCCTACATGGACTCCATTCCGATGGTTGCCATTACTGGGCAAGTTTCCACTTCGGCAATTGGTACCGATGCTTTTCAGGAATGCGACACCGTAGGAATTACGCGCAGCATTACGAAGCACAACGAGTTGGTCATGAGTGCAGAAGATCTTCCCCTTGCAATTCGTCAAGCATTTCATATTGCAACAACAGGTCGACCCGGCCCAGTACTCATCGACATTCCAAAAGACGTTTTGCAGAACAGCATGACATGGCATTGGCCAACCGATGAAGAAGTGCAAGCCAGCCTTCCTGGTTATCACCCCACAACAAAAGGTCACCCACGGATGATCAAAGAAGCGGCGAAGTTAATACTTGCTGCAGAGCGACCTGTTTTGTATTTAGGTGGTGGCGTTTTGAAATCGCGTGCGGCAGAAGTCGTTCGTGAAATTGCAGAGTTGTTGAACATTCCCGTTGTTACAACACTCATGGCACGAGGCGCATTCCCCGATAGTCACCCATTGTGCTTAGGCATGCCAGGTATGCACGGAACAGCAGCTGCTGTTACCGCAATGCAGAAAAGCGATTTGCTCATTGCATTGGGTGCGCGTTTCGACGACCGTGTAACTGGAAAAGTTTCGGCATTCGCGCAAGAAGCAAAAATTATTCACGTTGATATTGACCCTGCAGAACAAGGCAAAGTACGTCGTCCCGATGTTCCTATTGTTGGCGATTGCAAGCTTGTCAGCATTGAAATTTTGAAGGCACTACGCGAACTTCTCGATGGTGGCGAAGTGCAAGCCGACATTGCGCCTTGGCGTAGCCGTTGCAGCGGATGGCAAGAGCAGTTCCCCTTGTCGTACGAGCCAAGTGCTCCTGGCGCTGCATTGAAGCCACAGTTTTGCTTAGAGCAAATTCGTGACCACGCTCCAGAAGGAACCATTTTGGTGTCTGGTGTTGGCCAGCACCAGATGTGGTCGAGTCAGTACTGGCACTTCGATGAACCATATACATGGGTCAACTCTGGTGGGCTCGGAACAATGGGCTTCTCGGTACCAGCAGCCATTGGCGCAAAAGTTGGTCGCCCCGACAAAACGGTGTGGGCAATTGACGGCGATGGTTGTTTCCAAATGACTGCACAAGAACTCATCACGGCTTCCATTAGCAAAATTCCCATCAAGGTCGGCATTTTGAATAACTCATACCTCGGCATGGTGCGCCAGTGGCAAGAGATGTTCTACGGCGAGCGTTACAGCGAAGTTGATCTTGGCGGTGGCGTTCCCGACTTTGTGAAGTGGGCAGAAGCCATGGGCTGTGTTGGCATTCGTGTCGATTCACCTGAAGAAGTTGCGCCAGCAATTGAGCGGGCCAACAGCATCAACGACCGACCCGTCGTTGTTGATTTCCGTGTTGAAGAATTTGAAAAAGTGTTTCCAATGGTTGCGGCTGGTGCAAGTAATGACGACATCATCTTGCCTCCTTCGCAAAACGATCGTCGGGAGTATCTACGATGAGCACATATCCCTCTCCACAGCGTCACCACATCTTGTCGGTGCTGGTGCAAAACAAGGCGGGCGTACTGGCCCGGGTGGCAAGTTTGTTCGCCCGCCGTGGGTACAACATCTTCTCGTTGGCGGTTGCCCCCACCGAAGACCCACAGTTCAGCCGCATCACCATCGTGGTCGATGTGGAAGGAACCACCCTCGAGCAGATCGTCAAACAGCTGTTCAAACTCATTGAAGTGGTGAGAATCTCTGAACTTGACCCCCAAAAATCGGTTGAAAGGGAGCTTTTCATGGCTACCGTCCGCACTGATGGGGAAAATCGGGGGCAAATCGTGGAATTAGCCAATATCTTCGAAGCGAAGGTTTTGGCAGTGGGGGTCGACGCCCTTACCCTTTCTTTGGAAGGTTCACCCGAAAAACTCGATGACTTTGAAGAATTACTGCGTGGATACGGCATTGTGGAATTACAGCGCACAGGCCGTATTGCGTTACCAAAACTCGATCGCGAAGCGCATTCCCGCGCTGTGAAAGGAAAGGCAAGCTGATGGCAGCAAAATTGTATTACGAGGCAGACACTGACCCGTCAATCATTAAGGGTCGCAAAGTGGCCATTATTGGTTATGGCTCACAGGGTCACGCCCACGCATTGAACTTGAAAGAAAGTGGCGTGCAGGTTGTTGTTGGTTTGCGCGAAGGCTCAAAGTCGGCTGCTAAAGCCGCTGCTGCCGGTCTCACCGTGAAGAGCATTGCCGATGCATGCAAATGGGCAGACCTTGTCATGCTCACCATGCCAGACACTGAGCAAAAGGCAACGTACAACGATCACATTAAGCGCTACATGAAGCCAGGCAAAGCACTTGCATTTGCACACGGTTTCAACATTCGCTTCAAGCGCATTCGCCCGCCAAAGGGTGTTGACGTCATCATGATTGCACCAAAGGGCCCTGGCCACTTAGTGCGTCGTACGTACACCGAAGGTGGCGGCGTGCCTTGCCTTATTGCTGTTGAACAAGATGCAACAGGTAATGCAAAAGCAGTTGCTTTGTCATACGCACAAGCAATTGGTGGCGCACGTGCCGGAATTATTGAAACCACATTCACCGAAGAAACTGAAACCGACTTGTTCGGCGAGCAAGTGGTGTTGTGCGGCGGAGTCACTTCGCTTGTTCAAGCTGGTTTCGAAACTCTCGTTGAAGCTGGCTACCAGCCAGAGATGGCGTACTTCGAGTGCTTGCATGAAGTGAAGCTCATTGTTGACCTCATGTACGAAGAAGGTATTGCTGGAATGCGTTACAGCATCAGCGACACTGCCGAGTACGGCGACGTCACACGCGGACCACGCATTGTTACACCAAACACCAAAAAGCAAATGCAAAAAATTCTGAAGGAAATTCAAAGCGGCAAGTTCGCGAAAGAATGGATTGCGGAAAGCGAAGGCGGTCGCGTGAAGTTCAACGAACTGCGTAAAGCGGGAGCCGATCACCAGATCGAAGAAGTGGGCAAGCGCTTGCGCTCGATGATGCCATGGATCTCGGCTGGTAAGCAGAAGGTGTCCGACGCCTCCGGCGGCTGAGTGTTCTCGGCGCCGTATGTACCGTTAATCGGCACGCTACGCGCCGAAAAAATGAAAAGTGAAAAGGCGCCACCGTTTGGTGGCGCCTTTTCGTTTCCCGCCATTAGGGGTGGCGGGATGAAGATCTCAAATATGAGGAAACCTTCCTTATATAGATGCTTGAGCCCCTCGATATTGGACACTTTTTGGGAAGAATTCCGAAAATATTTTGGCGATCGCAATACCCGACTTGTTAGGTCGGGAATTGGTTGGTAGAGTCATTCCCATGACAAATGCATCTTGGGGTTTCGATACCCGCCAAATTCACGCCGGACAAACACCAGACTCTGCAACGGGCTCACGTGCTGTTCCTATTTACCAAACCACGTCGTATCAGTTCCGCGACTCGGCTCATGCTCAGAACCTTTTTGCTCTTGCCGAAATTGGCAACATCTACACCCGCATTATGAACCCCACACAAGGTGTGCTTGAAGCACGCGTTGCCGACCTTGAAGGTGCAACAACTACAGCTGTGGGTTTGCCTGGTGCATTGGTTGTGAGCTCGGGTCAGGCTGCAGAAGCTTTGGCAATTCTTACGCTGGCTGAAGCAGGTAGTCACATTGTTGCTTCACCTTCGCTTTACGGCGGAACATACAACTTGCTGCACTACACACTTCCCAAGATGGGCATTGAAGTTACTTTCGTTGACGACCCCGACAACCTTGAGCAGTGGAAGAGCGCAGTGCGCCCCAACACCAAAGCGTTCTACGGCGAAGTTCTTGCTAACCCTAAAAACGATGTGTTCGACATTGAAGGTGTATCGAAAGTTGCACACGATGTAGGCGTTCCCCTCATTGTTGACAACACCGTTCCTTCGCCTTACGGCATTCGTCCGTTGCAGTGGGGTGCCGACATTGTTGTGCACTCACTCACAAAATTCATGGGCGGACATGGCAACAGCATTGCTGGTGCAATTGTTGACGGCGGCAAGTTCGACTTCTCGGCAAGTGGCCGCTTCCCGAACTTCACTGAGCCAGACCCTTCGTACCACGGTCTTGCATACTGGCCAGCACTTGGCGCAGGTAGCTACATCATTAAAGCTCGTGTACAAATGTTGCGCGACCTTGGTTCAGCAGTGAGCCCGTTCAATGCATGGTCCATCTTGCAAGGTGTAGAAACACTCTCATTGCGCATGGATCGTCACTGGGAAAATGCGGCCAAAGTTGCTGACTACCTTGGCAAGCAAGCAGGCGTTGAGAGCATTTCGTGGGCAGGCTTGCCATCGAGCCCATGGCATGCGCGTGCGAAGAAATACTTCGAAGGCCGTGGCTTTGGATCCATCATTGCGTTCAACGTCAAGGGTGGCCGTGAAGCCGGTCAGAAGTTTGTTGAAGCACTGCAGTTGCACAGCCATGTTGCCAACATTGGCGATGTGCGCAGCTTGGTCATCCACCCAGCATCTACAACACATAGCCAACTCACCGAAACAGAGCAACTCTCGAGTGGCGTTCACCCTGGTCTCGTGCGTTTGTCGGTGGGTCTTGAATCCATCGCCGACATCTTGGCTGACCTCGATCTTGGGTTCGCAGCCATCAAATAACCGTTCTAGAACCCTTGGGTTTGGCAGGATGGGGATGTGAGCGAGCAAATTGACACCAGCACAGGTTGGGTATCACCCGACGTCTTAAACGACATCCGCGATCGCGTGCCTTTGGTATACGTCGATGCAGTGCCCGTGCGTGTTGATGAAGAAGGC
>CAMCZG010000076.1 GCA_945886445.1 Bifidobacterium breve
ACTAGCCTTACTCCATCACGGATTTCACCTCTTACCAGTGGCCAAACAACGGCAACGCGGTGCCACCTGTGGTGGCGTCGATGGTGGTGTTCTGCGACCCAACCGGGCCAGAAGGGTCGGTCGGGTCCGACTTCGTGGCGGTCATTAATGCCTTGGTGAGCCAAGACTACGAGTTGCTCCAGTACCTTTTTTTCCTTGTTGGTCCAGACGACAACGTGCGACAAGCCTACGAAAGTCATATTGCCCAACATTTGCCGCTCGCCGCCGTGCGCAGGGTGGAAGGCAATCCTGGCTATGGACCAACCCAAAATGCCGCTGCGCGTTTAGTAGAGGGAGACAATGGCCTCTTTCTCTTCTTGCACGACGATGTGTGCCTTGCCAGCAATGCAGTAAGTGAACTCGTCACTGAACTCTCGCGTTCAAATGCCGCAGTAGTAGGCCCGAAGCTTGTGCAATGGGACGACCCGTCGCTCTTGCAACACGTTGGTATGGGCGTCGACCGCTGTGGCGAAATAGACCCCATTGTGCTTCCCGGCGAAAAAGACCAACAACAACACGATGCAGTGGCCGACGTTTTCTGCTTGCCAAGTGCATGTTTGCTTGTGCGGTCAGATCTGTTTCGTACCCTCGGTGGTTTTCATCCGGGTATCACTTTCGGTGGTGAAGAAATAGACCTGTGTTGGCGTGTGCATCTCACTGGTGGTCGTGTTGTGGTGGTACCAAGTGCTGTAGCGCAACACCGTGAAAATTTCACTTCTCGTCAACCAGCAATTGAACTCACCAAAATGAGTGAAACAAACAGGGTGGCAACAGTTTTGTCGTGCACCTCTAGTGCGCGACTATTGCCTGTCTTTTTTCAAATGCTTGGTTTGTCGTTGCTAGAACTGCCCATTGCTATTGCAACTGGCAAATGGAAACAAGGGGTAGCGGCACTGCAAGCAACGTGCGGTGGTGTGCTTCAACTGGCCTCAGTAGTAAAACGCCGCCGTATTGTGCAGCAATCGCGACTAGTGAATGATGCTGAAGTTCATTACTTGCAAGTTCGTGGTAGTGCTCGCGCAACCAACTTTTTGCGCATGCGCCGCGCCGCGAGCGATGCGCGCCGACGTGCGTCGTTTGTGGTCGCCAAAGAACGAGAACGCCGTCAGCGTTTTTCTGTGGTTGTTGGGTGCATGCTGGCCGCAATTGTGGTGGTAGGAAGCCGTCAACTCTTTTTCCGCGGAGTAGCAAATATTGGTCAATTTGTGCCCTTTACCGAGTCGTGGAGGTCGTTGGCAGCTGCGTATCGATTGGGTTGGTGGCCAGCTGGTTTTGGCTCCTTGTCTCCTGCGCCAACAGGAACCGCGCTCGTTGCAGTCGCCTCATTTTTTTCATTGGGGAACCCGGCACTTTTACGAACACTTGCCATAGTCGGGTTACTGCTTATTGCTGCAATAGGGATGTGGCATGCCAGTGCTGCTGCGTCTTCAAGCAGGGCCCGCATTGCCGGAGTCGTTACCTACCTTGCCTTGCCCATCGGGTATGAATGTATTGCAACGGGTCGTTGGGGAGCACTTGCAAGCTACGGAGCGCTTCCATGGGTCATTACAGCTTTTAATGCTGCACGTCACGTAGACACAGCGCGCGCCAGCGACATCGTACGTCAAGGAGTACGACTCGGACTCGTTATTGGTGTTGTAGCGGCGTTTGAGTCTTCCTTTGTTCCGTTATGCGTAGTGCTCTTTGGGCTGTGGTGGCTCAGTGGCGTCGTTGCAGGTGGAACAACTTCTGTTCGTGGCGCTGCGAGCATTTTTGGTGTAGGAGTGAGCAGTGCACTGCTGTTGCAATTCATGTGGCTGACCAACTACGCCAACAGCAATTGGTGGCAAACAATTGTCGGTTTCGACTCGGGTGTTGGCCTGCATAAGGGGCTCAAAGAATTAGCAAGTTTCGACTTTGGTCGTTTTCATTTTGCAACCTTTGCCCTGCTGTATTTCTTCGTACTTGTTGTGGGTCTTGGTACTGCACGCGGTGAACGATTCGTGCTTGCGCTGCGTGGCGCAATATTTGTTGTTGTATTTCTGGGTTTTGCGGTAGTGGGCGATACTCGCCTGGTGAATGCGGCAATGCCCGACCCCGCTGTACTTCTCACGGCGGTGGCATTGGGTCTTGCGCTTGGTGCCATTGCTGCAGTGGAAGCTTTCGAAATAGATGTGAAGGGCCGGAAGTTTGGCTGGCAACAGCCAGCAAGCGTTTTGGCGCTCTGCGCAATAGCAGTGGGAGTGTTCCCATTAGCGGTGAATGCAGCAAATGGCCGTTGGAACCAGCCGTCATCTTCACTGTCAAGCCTGTTGTCACAGTTGCAAAAAAACCCTGTTGAGGGTGACTACCGCATTTTGTATTTGGGTAACCCACTGTTGCTTCCCGCAGCCCCACGAACCATTCCCTTTGGGTCTGCAGAGAGCGCACAATTGGGATACGCAATTACCGATGATGGTGCTGCAACTTTGTACAACCAGTGGGCAGCAAAAAAGACTTCCGCAGTTGTTTCACTAGAAAAGACCTTGCAAGACATGGGCGAAGGCAACTCCCCGCGCATTGGTCGGTTGCTCGCCCCGCTTGGTGTGCGCTATATCGTCGTGCCTCTTATTGACGGATCACGAAGCACTCGCGCACAGCCCTTGCCACTTCCAGAAGGACTCTTGAGCACACTTGAAGTTCAACTCGATTTTCGGCGTCAATACTTTGCGAGCGATTTAGTAATTTATGAAAATGTTGCGTGGGCACCAACGCTTGCGCAGCTCACAGAAGCTGGCATTGCTGCGAGTAAAAATGCAGGCAGTGAAGCACTCATTTTGTCTGACCTGCGCGGCGCAACGCCAGTAAAAACTGGTTTTATTCCGGGCCGTGCAACTCAAAAACTCAATGTCAGCGGTGGAACAGTGAGCGCTGCCATTCCATCATCATCACGTTGGCGATTAGAAATAAAGAATCAAAAAGTGTTGTCACGCCCAGCCTTTGGCGCTACTCAGGCGTTCGATATTCCTGCCGATGTACCTGCGAACACCGTTGCAACGCTCACCTTTTCGCGACCATGGAAACATGTGCTGTTGGTGGTTACACAATTTGCAATGTGGGTGTTTGCAGTTCTGTTCGCCCTCGGTATTCGTCTCAGGCGCCGGCGCCCAAGTGAAGTTTCTCTGAGTTCAGATGCCCGCGGTATTTCCTTTGGCGGTGATACGCAATGAAGACATGGCGTCGTATTCTTTCGCTGGCTGTGGTCGCAGGTTGTGCAGCCGGGGTGTTGTTGCTGTCTGAATCACGCAAAGATACCGAAAGCCAGGAAGTTGATACTGCGCCGGCCAACGTGCAGAAAGCTTTTCCACACGTAGCAAGGATTGCGGCCATCAGTAGTTCGTGGTACTGCCCTGGTGTTCCACTCGGTGGCGATGCCTATGCGGGTAACGACTACGGCGGAACCATTACTATCTCGAATCCCACCGATACAGAAGTGCAAGGTGTTGTAACGCGCTTTGCAATAGAAAATGAACCCGAGGTCGTTTCAATTGTTGTTCCACCGCGCGATTCCCTCATTTACAACTTCAGCCAAGGTGCACGTGGGGCATATGTCAGCGCATTGGTGGAACTAGCTGGCGGCAAAGGAACATCGGTTGAGCAGCGAGCCATTTACCCTGCTGGCGACTCAACGCAACCTTGCGTGAACCAGCCTTCGGCACAGTGGTATTTCGCCGATGGTTTCACGGCGAGCGACAGCAAAGAAGATCTTCTGCTCACGAATCCATTGCCCGATGCAACTGTCATCAATGTGCGGTTCGTTACAAAAGATGGTGAGCGTCAACCCTCAGCGCTTCAGGGTTACGTTCTTCCACCTCACTCATTGCGGGTACTCGATATTGCAAGCCAAGGTGCTCGTGGTGAAGACCTTGTTGGTGTAGAACTTCGTGCCGTCAGTGGCACTTTTGTGGCTGCGCGAGCGCAGCATTATTTAGGCACAGGCCGCTTGGGGTATTCGTTGAAATTAGGAGCTCCTGACGTTGCCGCCGACTGGTGGGTGACAACAGGTGACTACCGCGGCAAACCCAACGAGCAAATTGTTGTATTCAACCCAACAGAGGATGATGCCAAAGTTGTTGGGTTATTTTCAGGTGATGGTGGTGTTGGCGTTGCGCCTCTGAACCTCACTGTGCCTGCACACCGCGTGTTGTCTCTTGCCATGTCAAATATCGCCGGGTTAACAGAGAATCGTTTTGCGGTGTCTTTTTCTGTTCTTGAAGGTGCCGGTATTGTGGTGGAACACGTGTCAACACGCCAACTGGAAAAGTCGATGGCAACTACCGTTGAGCTCGGAGTGCCATTTGTGATGGCCGCAAAGCGGTGGGCTATTGCGTCTCCCATTACGCCAGGAACAGCCGATGCTATAGCGCTCACCAATGTGACTGCATTGCAGGCGAGCGCACGTATTGAAGGGGTGGGGCCAGCAGGCGCGCTGCCCATCGCGGGCCTAGATGCAATTGTTATTGAGCCAGGCGCAACGCGCTATGTAGCGCTGCCTGAGGGTGTGGTGCTTGGGCAACTTCAAGTTGTCTCTACGCAAGATCTCATGGTGGTGCGTTCTCTTCCCCGCACTTTTGGTGTGAAGGGAAGAGATCTTGTTACAGCACTGCCTGTGAAGTAAATCAGCTATTCAGCAAGCTGCATTTCTAATGCTTGTTCTACACGTTTAATTTGTTCGTCTTCGGCATTGCGGGTGTAGTCGTCGGAGGCGATGTAGAACACGAGCGACATGACGAGGCCCACTGAAATTGCAACTCCGAGTGATTGCACCCACTTAATCCAACGTCGGCTAGGAGCGGGGAGCAGCGCCATGGTGAGAACGGTGAGTAATGCCAGAATGACGCAAATGAGAGTGGTCATGGCGTCGAGGGAACCAGAGGCACTACTCACGCGGTTCTCGCGGTCATCAACTAGTTGCTTTACTTCTTCCAAAATCACTTGAGCTTCGGCCTTTTTATTATCGTCGCTCTCTAAGTCTTTTTCTAGAACATTGAATTCTTCGAGAAGTTTTTCAAAAGCTGCTTCAGCGCGTGGGTCGCCACCAGCTGGCGGGTCGGTATCAATTTCATATTTCCGAACAGATTCGAGGTAATCAATTGTGAGCCCCTTCATGACAGGGGCAAGTTTTGGGTCGAAAGCTCGCGTTTCCACAATGATCGATTCCAAGGTGGTGGTTTCATCAAAAAGAATATTTTGAGCATCTACTTGGCCGCTCCATACATTCACGATGATGAATGCAAGAAGCAACGTGAATGCGGTGCCGATGAAGCCAAATACCGCGACAAGACCTTCGGTGTCGTCGCCTTCGGCTTGAATGCGAGCGTTGAAAATTGCCTTCACAACTGGAATAACAATGACGACGGGAACACCAATGCTGATGAGCACAATGAGCCAGAGGGGAAATGCGAGGAATCCTTCAAGCATGAGGTGAATCTTTCTTTAAGAAATAGCAGGTAGCACCGACCTTACAATGATTGGAAGCGTAAACAAGTAAATGCGTAAGGTAGGAGCGTGAAGTTCGTTGCGGTCGTTGCGGTAGTTGTAGTTGCCGCTCTGCTGGCCCAATTTCTGCAGCGTCGCAAACCGCAAGCTCCAACGCAGACAAAAATGGAAGTGCCCGTACAGCTAGACAGAAGTGATTTTCCGCAGTCAGAAGCGCAGTGGTTAGTCGCAGTGTTCTCGTCGGCTACGTGCTCTACGTGCATAGACGTGGTCTCGAAAGCGCAAGCTTTGGCTACCTCTCAAGTTGCTGTAGCGAACGTGGAGTACCCAGAGCGCAAAGACTTGCACGACCGTTATGGCATTGATGCAGTGCCCACCGTTGTTGTTGCCGATGCACAGGGGGTCGTGCTCGGCAGTTTCATTGGGCCGGTAACAGCAACCGACTTATGGGCTGGTGTTGCAGAGATGCGTCAGCCGGGGTCGCGAGCGATTTCGGGTTGTGCAACTTCCGCTGTAGAAGACAACGGAGAAGCAGACTCGCTTAAGCCCTGTTGAACAAGGCGCAATACGGCTGGTCCGTCCATTGTTTCTTCTTCCAGTAGACGCAGGGCAACAAGGTCGAGACCACGGCGATGTTTGGTGAGCACCTCGCGAGCACGAGTTTCTTGTGCGCGCAAGATGCGAGCAATTTCACCGTCAACCAACTTGGCAGTGTCGTCGCTGTACTCGCGACCATTGGTCATGAGGTCTTCACCAAGAAAAACTTGCTGCTGACTATTCCAGGCCATGGGGCCTACTGCTTCGCTCATTCCCCATTCGCGCACCATACGCCGAGCGATGCCCGTTGCTTGTTCGAGGTCGTTCGCCGCACCACTATTTAAGTTGCCAAAGACCATCATTTCGGCAACACGGCCACCCATTGCTTTGCAAATGATGTCTTCAAAATATTCTTTCGAATACGTGTGACGTTCTTCGGGCAGGGTCCAGGTAACGCCTAGTGCCATGCCGCGGGGCAAGATGGTGACCTTGTGGAGAGGGTCGCTGTGTGGAAGAACCGATGCAAGAACAGCGTGGCCACCTTCGTGGTACGCAGTTGCTTTTTTCTCGTCGGCATTGAGCACGAGGCTTTCGCGACTCGCACCCAAAACAACCCGGTCGCGTGCATTTTCGAAGTCGATGTGCTCCACTTGTTTTGCGCCACGGCGTACCGCAAATAGTGCAGATTCATTCACCAAGTTGGCAAGGTCGGCACCGCTCATGCCAGGGGTCGCGCGAGCCATGGTTTCAAGGCTCACCTCGGGCCCCATGCGCTTGTCGCGTGAGTGCACCTTCAAGATGGCGAGGCGCTCTTCGTATTCGGGCAACGGAACAATGATGGACCTGTCGAAGCGACCAGGGCGCAATAGCGCAGGGTCGAGTACGTCGGGGCGGTTTGTGGCCGCCATGATGACAATGCCTTCGCTTGTTTCAAAGCCGTCCATTTCGGCAAGCATTTGGTTGAGCGTTTGTTCACGCTCGTCATGCCCACCACCGAGACCGGCTCCGCGCTTACGACCGATTGAGTCGATTTCGTCGATGAAAATAATGGCGCGCCCCATTTTGCGAGCTTGTTGAAAGAGGTCGCGCACACGGCTTGCGCCAACGCCTACGAACATCTCCATGAAGTCTGAACCAGTCACAGATAAGAACCCCACGCCAGCTTCGCCAGCTACTGCGCGGGCAAAGAGTGTTTTACCTGTTCCTGGAGGACCAACGAGCAAAATGCCTTTGGGAATGCGTGCACCAATTTCTTTGAACTGTTCAGGCATGCGCAAGAAGTCGACAACTTCTTTAATTTCCATTTTGACGCCTTCGTAGCCAGCAACATCGGCAAACGTGGTGGAAGGTTTGTCGGCGTTATAGGTTTTGGCGCGACTGCGGCCAATAGACATGATGTTTCCGGCTTGGCCCATAGCGCGGCGTTGCATGAACATGAAAATGCCAATGATGAGAAAGAACGGCAACAAAATAGGAATGAGGCTGGTGAACCAGTTGGCCTGAGGAGTGTTGTAGTTGTAGTCGACTCCTTGGTCTTTCAAGAGCTTTTCGTCGGCATCGCTGAGCAGGGGAGCGCCGGTGGTGCTGAACTTGCGTCCGTCGCTCAGTGTTCCCGACAACACATTGGTGGTGTTATTAATGGAAACCTTGTCGACCTTGCCAAGGCGAACCTGCGAGAGAAATTCGGTGTAGGTGAGCTTCTCTGAGTTCTTAGTGGGGAGAAAGCGTGGGCCAAAAATGAGTGCAAGAGCGCAAACAGCAATGAGCCATACAGCCCATTTTGGCAACTGCTGCTTTTCTGATTTTGGGGCAGACGGGTCTGAATTATTGCGCTTGGCACCGAATGGGCTTTTACGTGGTTGGCGGCCATTTTTTTGAGGTGATGGGGGTGTGCTCCCTGGAATTTGTGAGGGGGGTGGTGGCGGGGGCAAGTTGCTCATGCCCACATGATATGGGTTGGGTGGTCGTCATGTATCCCCCACCTCTTAATCGGGTATGGATATCGTTCTTCCATGGCCCGCCAATGTTCACGTTCCGGATGCTCCACGCCGGCGTCAA
>CAMCZG010000077.1 GCA_945886445.1 Bifidobacterium breve
CAAGTTGGGGTAGGCGAAACACTTGGTCTCGTTGGTGAGTCTGGTGCGGGCAAAACCACAATCGCCAAACTCATTCTTGGTCTCTACGGCTCCGACAGTGGCAGCCACGTTGTGCTCGACGGAAAAGATTTGGCTGGCACACTCAATAAACGCGACGTCAAAGATGTCGGTGCAATGCAGATCGTGTTTCAAAACCCAGACCAAGCACTTAACCGTCGCCACAGCGTGACACGCATTGTTGGGCGTGCAGTACAAAAACTGCGCGGCATGTCAGCCGACGATTCGACCGAGCGCGCGCACGAGTTACTTTCAGGTATGCGCGTTGAAGCGACGCTACATAGCGCACGTCCAGTGCAACTCTCTGGTGGTCTCAAGCAACGAGTAGCAATCTCGCGCGCATTTGCCGGAGCACCGCAACTTGTTGTTTGCGACGAACCAACTTCTGCTCTCGATGTTTCTGTCCAAGCAACGATCCTCAACTTGTTGGTTGACTTGCAAAAGCAAGACGGAACCAGTTTTATTTTTATCTCCCACGATCTCGGCGTTGTCAGATACATTTCCGACAAAATTGCAGTGCTGTACCTCGGCCGTGTTGTCGAGTTCGGAGACTCCAATCGAGTCTTCCAGGGTCCACACCACCCATACACCGAAGCATTGTTGTCGTCGGTACCAAATATTGACGGGTCAGTCAGAAAGCGCATTCCTCTCACTGGTGTTATCCCAAGCCCGTCAAACCCGCCATCTGGTTGTGTTTTGCACCCGCGCTGCCCGCGCATGGCTGGCAGCGATGTGGAGCACTTGTGCACAAGCGTTGAGCCAGCCCTGACCGAGGTCGAGCCTGGTCATTTCATGCGCTGCCACATACCGCTTGACCAATTGCGCACCGTTCAGACCTCGTAGTCACTTGGGTTTACCCCCCCCCAAGGACTTGACTATGACGGGCATATGTCCATAGAGTGAACAAATCGGATTGGGGTCATTCCGGCTTCACACGAATCAACAGGGGGAAATTCCTACATGAATCAAACATCCACGAAAAGTGGGCTGTTCAGAAAACTCTCGATTGGTTTAGGACTCGCACTTGCAGTCTCAACCATCGGAGTTTCTTCAAGCAGCGCAGCGAAAGTACAAGCTCCGACTCCGGGCGGTGATATCACCGTTGGAATCTTTGACTTGATGCTCAGCAATTGCTATTCACCAAACTTGTCGAACTCGGCACTGGGCGCAATCAAGACCGTGTATGAGGGCCTTTTGGAAAAGAAGACAGACGGCACGGTTGTTCCATACCTCCTAGAGGCTTACAGCTCAACAGACAACATCACATGGAATTTCAAACTTCGTTCAGGAATTAAATTCCATAACGGCGAAGACCTCAACACTGCAGCAATTGTTCTGAACATGAACGCATTGTTGGGTCGTTTGGCCAGTGTTTACGGACTGCACACTTTGGGTTCTGCAGTTCCATTTACCGGACAAATAGCCGCGGTTACAGCGATTGACAACTTGTCATTCAGTATCAAGCTGTGGCGCGCACAGCCAGACTTCCCAGACTCGCTCTATGCATCAGGACGCTTTTACATGCGTGCTCCTGCACAGATCAAGACTGCAGCAGCCTGCAAGGCAGCACCAATTGGTACTGGACCTTTCAAGTTCGTTTCAGGAACTGAAACCGAGTTCAAGGTCACCAAGAACGAGGGCTACTGGCGCAAGGACGCTGCGGGCAAAGCATTGCCTTACCTGAACACCATTACTTTCAAATATGTTTCAGAGCCTTCACAGCGTGCCAATGGAATTCGTTCAGGAAAACTTGATGCAGCTCAATTCTCCTCAGCATCTGAAGTGCAACAGATCGTTTCGTTGCAAGCAGATAAGAAGGTGCAAATGATTACTTCACCTGATGAGTACTACCCGAACATCTTCCTGAACCAAGCAATTGCACCTTTTGATAATGTGCATGCTCGACTCGCATTTGCATACGCGTACGACGTCAATACGTTCTACAAGGCTCGCAACTGCGTGAAAGGCAAGTGCATCGGTACAATCCCTACCAGCATCGTTGGTAAGGCGAACGTGATGTACAACACCAAGGGCTTCAAGAAGTACAACCTTGCTAATGCAACAACAGAACTTGAGTTGTACAAGAAAGACACTGGGAAAGACCTTGAATTCACGTTGCCAGTTGCAGAAACCACTGCATCAATGGCAAACGCAAAGGCAATTCAGCAGATCATGGCCAAGGCGGGTATCAAGGTCACCTTGAACCAAGAAACTGGATCAGCAATTGTTGCCAAGGCCTTCCCTTCACCTGGTACTTCACTAGGTAACCCTTATCAGATACTTCCAATTCTGTTGTTCGAAGGTCAGGGAACGTCGTTCACGATTCCGTTCCTGGTTTCAAACACTGCAGCAGACACTGGAAACTTCAGCGGAAAGGGACCACTTGCTGGTCTTGCCCCGTTCTATTCATTGCTATCGCTTACCCGTCACAAAAATGCTTCAGTAGACAAAGCTCTATTTGATGCACGCGCCGACGGTTCCGCAGCAGCATTGAAGGGTGCAACTGAAGTAGTGCAGAACTCAGGAATGGTTGTGCCGACACCAACGTTGGTGTACTTCTTTGGACTTAATCCAAAGTTGAAGGGATTTGACACCTTCACGCTCGCTTCGGGCGGTAAAGGTAAGCCAATGACCAATGCAGGTATCAACTGGACCGGAGTTTACATTTCAAAGTAATTAAGTAGTAAAGAAAGAGGGCGGTGTTGCAGTAGCAGCACCGCCCTCTTGCAATTTGCACACTTGTTCACAATTCGTATTTAGCACCTACAAATTGCTAAGGTTTTAATTTCACACTAAGAGTTGGACTTGACTGAACAATGAAATCAACCGAACCGTTAAAGCGACTCGCCCAACTTGTGTTGGTCGTGCTTGGAAGCACATTTCTTGTCTCGATACTTATTCGTCTGCTCCCTGTTGGCCTCGAAGACATATACGTCGTCAATCCAGATCCTGCTGGGAGAGCGCGTGAAATTCGCAACTTAGGCCTTGACCTCAACCCCTTTGCTTTCTACCTGCGTTGGCTCAACGGCTTCATCCACGGCGATTTTGGTTCTTATGTATACCCCGGACCAACATTCGTGCCAGTTTCTCAGTACATCACCCGCACACTGCCTGTAACGCTGCAACTCATTTTCTATGTACAAATCGTTGCCTTGACTATTTCAATTCCACTCGGCCTATTGTCTGCGTACAAAGTCGGAACGCGCATTGACAGATTTATCAGCAATGGCCTGTTCATTTTCTCGTCGATTCCAAGTTTTGTTTTGGCCCTGATACTCGCATTTTACATTGGAGTAAAACTCGGATGGGTGCCACCGTTGGGCTACGCGCAACCGTTCTGCTCGGCAGAAGACATTGATCGGGCAAATGCTTGTGGGATCAGAGAACATTTCAAATTAATGGTGCTTCCGGTTGTATCTCTGTCAGTGCCACTTATCGCTTCCTATACACGACTCCTTCGCACTGATGTGATCGCTACCTTGCGAGAAGACTTCGTCACGATGGCGGCATCAAAGGGTCTCTCCAATCAGCGGATTCTTTGGACTCACGTATTTCGCCCTTCATCTATAACACTTTTCACTTCGGCCGCCCTCAACATGGGTGGGCTAATTGGCGGCGCATTGGTCATTGAAACCATCTTTAGCATTCCCGGAATTGGCTTCGAAATAGCCCTTGCAATTGCATCACGTCAGTATTTTGCACTTCAGGCATACATTGCCATTATCGCATTTGGATACGTTTTCTTTAACGTGATTGTCGATCTCACGATTGGTCGTATCGACCCTCGATCAAGGGAACGACGACAATGAAATTTAAGCAACTGGGAATCTTCTCTAAGGCCAGTGTAATTTGGCTATGCCTTGTGATATTTATGGTTGTTTTTGGACAGTGGATTCCATTGCCTCAGCCCACCAACTTTGACATTGACGCCATGGGTGTTGGTCTCTTTGATTCGTTGAAGCACCCATTGGGTACCGATTCAAATGGTTACGACTTGCTCTCAAATGTGATTCTCGGCGCACGACCTTCGATGCTTATATCGCTGATTTCAGTTGGAATCGGTGGGCTAATTGGCAGCACATTGGGGATCATTTCGGCATACAAACGTGGGAAACTCGACTACGTCGTCAACACTCTTTTCAACATCGTGCTGTCCGTACCAGCACTCGTTTTGGGATTGGCCCTTGTAGCCGTACTTGCTACCAATCCAGATCCGAACATTGAGGTGCCTACTAGCCGACGTGTAGTCGTCATCATTTTGTCACTCACGATTGTGATCATTCCCGTTCTGGGCCGAATTGCTCGTGGAGCCACGCTGTCATGGTCAAACCGCGAATTTGTTGTTGCTGCCAGGTCAATGGGAATGAAGGACTCTCAGATCATCATGAAACACATTGTTCCAAACGTTCTGCCAGCAATTTATGCAGTTGCATTTCTCGCAATCGGCGTAGTCATTGTGGTCGAGGGTTCGCTATCGCTTCTCGGTGTAGGAATTGTTGATGGCGTGAGTTGGGGGTCCATGATCGCCCGTGTCCGAGGAGACTTGGAATACGCTCCTCACTCCATGATCGTTCCAGTGGTTGTTTTGGCGCTGACAGTTATAGCCTGCAACCAACTCGGCGACGTTTTACGCTCACAACTTGACTCACGCGAGGGACGACTATGAGTTCACTCCTAAGCCTCAGCAATCTCCGAATTACGTTTGATACACCGCGCGGGCAACTTGCTGCAGTTCGTGGAGTAGACCTTGAAATTCTGGCCGGCGAAAGTCTTGGCGTAGTTGGAGAATCTGGATCAGGAAAAACCGTCCTGTCGCGTGCAAGCATGGGACTTCTCACAATGAGCACAGCTCATAGGTCAGGAACCGTCGTATTTGATGGACAGGACCTGAGCACTGCATCTCGAGAAGCCGTACGCGATACATGGGGTACGGGAATGGCCATGATTTTCCAAGATCCAATGACCGCTCTGAACCCTGTCCGACGAATCGGTTCACAACTTGCAGAAGGACTACGAGTCCGATTGGGAATGTCAAAAAAAGAAGCAAAAAAACGCTCCATTGAACTTCTTCAACTAGTGCGTATCCCCGATCCAGAAAAAGCATTACGCAAATTCCCTAATCAACTTTCAGGCGGTATGCGACAACGTGTGATGATTGCCATTGCGCTCGCGTGCAATCCAAAACTGTTATTTGCAGACGAACCGACAACGGCACTAGACGTTACGGTTCAGGCCCAAATTCTTCAACTGCTCAGCGACTTGCGTAAAGAATTGCACATGTCCATGGTGCTTGTTACGCACGACCTTGGTGTGGTAGCTGGACATACTGACAAAATTGCCGTGATGTACGCAGGCGAAGTTGTTGAATATGCGGAAACAAAAGAACTTTTTACTAACGTTCGAATGCCCTACACCGAGGCGCTTCTAAATTCAATTCCCCGACTTGATCAAAAGAGTTCAGGTCGGATGGCCGTCATTGAGGGTAGATTGCCAGACCCAACTCAACAAGAACCAGGTTGCGCGTTTGCGTCGCGTTGTCCATACGTGCAAGAAAAGTGTCAAGTTGAACACCCAGAACTTCAAAAAGCCGACAATGGGCATGAATTCCGTTGCCACTTTCCATTGGGAGTAGCACGATAATGGCCGGTTCAGGAAAAGTCCATATGCGCAATACCGGCAACACTGTGCTCAGCGTTGAAGATTTGGTCGTTGAATTTGCGCTTTCTAAAAAAATTGCTGTGCAAGCAGTATCAGGAATTAGCTTCGACTTAATTCAGGGCGAGACACTGTCAATCGTTGGTGAATCAGGTTGCGGTAAGTCAACGCTAGGTAAAGCAATACTGAGTTTGCTCCCAGTGACATCAGGGTCAGTCATGTTCGCTGGAAGCGATATGACAAAAATTGACAAAGAAGCAGTCCGCAATCTACGTCCTCAAATGCAAATGATTTTTCAGGACCCGATTAGCTCACTCGATCCGCGCTACACGGTCAGGCAGCTAGTTTCCGAACCATTGGAAATCTGGTCTCGAGGAAGCGCGGAAGAGCAATCGGTCAAGGTTGATGAACTGCTCAACTCCGTAGGCATTGATCCAGCAATTGCAGGCGACCGCAAAGCGTACGAATTCTCTGGTGGTCAATGTCAACGCATCAGCATTGCTCGCTCGCTCGCGCTTGAACCAAAATTGTTAATTTGCGATGAACCAGTCTCTGCACTTGACGTCAGCATTCAGGCACAAATTCTGAACTTACTGCAAGACATGAAAGAACGTTATGGGCTGACCATGGTGTTTATTTCACACGACCTTTCCGTGGTGAAGGCTGTAAGTACACGAATTTTGGTGATGTACCTAGGCAAGGTGTGCGAAATTGCGACGCCAGATTCGCTGTATGACTCGCCTAAACATCACTACACATACGCGCTTGTCAGTTCTGTACCAATTCCAGACCCATCTAAAAAAGTTTCTCGGGTCATTCTTGAAGGTGAGCCACCTTCACCCGTGGACCCACCGTCAGGATGCCGTTTCCGTACTCGTTGCCCTGCAGCGACCGAGTTATGTGCAACCGAAGAGCCACAACTACGCGATATGGGCGGCGGAAATTACGTGGCCTGCCACCACCCGCGTGACTAGCCGCACAAGCTGCTGACTCTGCGCAACCGCGCAGTACCCCACCTGTAATCTGCAGCAATGAACAACACTCTCTTTTTAGTTCTCGGATTAGTTATTGGTGCTGCAGCCATTTTCCTTTCTCGTCGGCAATCCAACCTCGGTCGGTCAACCAATACCAGCGATGGCCGAGACATCGAGGCAACTGTCGCACAAGCCGTCGGGTCCGCCCTAGCCGACGCACTCGAGACGCTCGACCAGCGCTCCCAACGCGACCGCCAAGACTCGATCAACCTGGCTTCCGACCGCGTCGCCCAAGCCAGTGGCGATCAGTTGGGTCGTCGCGCCGAACAAATTGATGCGTCGCTCAAGACAGTGCAGGACAACATTGGTGCTCGTATGCAACAAATGGATGATGAGATCAAACGCCTGCGCGAAATGAACGTCGAACGCTTTGGAAATGTCAATGAAGCGGTGACAGCACTCGCCCAACAGACATCCAACCTCAACAATGTGTTATCAAGTTCTCAAGCCCGTGGTCAATGGGGCGAGCGTATGGCCGAAGATTTACTCAAAGCCGCCGGCCTTATCGAAGGTATTAACTACGAAAAGCAAGACACCATTGCAGGCGGTGGACGCCCCGACTACACATTCCTGATGCCGCCCAACCGAGTGCTGTATATGGACGTCAAGTTTCCTATGGACTCGTATACAAAATGCATGACCACCACCGATACGGCTCTACGTGAAGTTGCAAAACGTGAGTTCATCACTGCAGCACGTGCCCGAGTCACTGAATTGCAAAAACGAGACTATGCGGTCTCGACCACGCAGCACTCTCTCGACTATGTATTGCTATTTGTGCCCAACGAAAGCATCACTGGCTTCATCCATGAAGCAGACGCCACGCTCATCGATTGGGCCCTCGAGCGCAAGGTCGTACTGTGCTCACCTCTCACCTTGTATGCATTTCTCGTTGTGGTGCGTCAAGCAACCGAGAGTTTTCACACCGAAGAGACCGCTGCTCAAATTATGCAAATGATGAGCAAGTTTCGCAAGCAGTGGGAAAACTATGTCAAGTCGCTCGAGAAAGTTAAGAAGAGTTTTGACAATATGCAAGAAGAACTTGATGACCTCACCGTAGGCAAGCGCTTCAAAGGTCTCAATCGCGAGACTAAAAAGATTGATGAT
>CAMCZG010000078.1 GCA_945886445.1 Bifidobacterium breve
GAAATTCTTGAAACTCGCGATTGGTCTGCAGAGCTGTAATTCAGCGCTTCATCATGACATCACCATTGCATGTTCGTTGGCTAGGAAAAGTTCCTTATCGCGAAGCATTTGCAGTGCAACGTTCACTCTTTGAGCATTCTCATGAACAACACTTGTTGTTGCTTGAACATCCGCACGTCTTTACCTACGGACCAAGTGCCGATCTCAAGAAAAATTTAAAGTGTGTACCAAGTGAAGTAGGTGCCGACTTTGTAAAGGTCAATCGTGGTGGAGACATTACGTATCACGGACCTGGCCAATTGGTGGGTTACCCCATTCTCAATTTGCAACCAAAACACGGAGGCAATGCTGGCCCCGCCGACACCAATGACTATGTCTTTCGTGTTGAACAGCTGCTCATCGATTCACTCAACGAACTTGGTCTGAACGATGTAGGCCGTCTTGCCGATTATCCGGGTGTGTGGGTAGGCATCGCGGCAAATGAACCAAGGAAAATTTGCGCTATTGGTGTGCGCCTCAGCCGTGGTCGCACCATGCATGGTTTTGCAATCAATGTAGAAACAGACCTTACTTACATGCGTGATCACATTGTTCCGTGCGGCATTGCAGAGTACCCAGTTACTTCGTTGCGCGAAGAGGGAATAGAAACCTCATTGCAGGAAGTTTCTGAAGTAGTTGCACGCCATGTAGCTCGTGTTTTTGCCGACGGAAACATTGCACGCCAAGACGTTGCTTGGTATCACCGCCCCGAAGACTTGTCGGCGTTCTCGCGTGGTGAGGGTGCGGGTGAACCTGTACGTCTCATTTCGCGCCTGGCTCAAGCAGGTGTGGGCGATGGGCTGAAAATTGAAGAGCGTAAGCCGGAATGGTTGCGTCCGAAGGTGCGCCTCACTGAAGAAGTGATGGAAACAAAAAAGATTGTGCGCGACCTTGGCTTGGTGACGGTTTGTGAAGAAGCGGGTTGCCCCAACTTGTCGGAATGCTGGTCTGACCGCACTGCAACATTCATGGTGCTAGGCGAGCGGTGCACCCGTGCGTGTGGTTTTTGCTTGGTCGATACTCAAAAACCAGAAATACCAGCGACCGATGAACCAGACCGCGTAGCCGAAGCTATTCAGCGCATGGGGCTTTTACATGCGGTACTCACCATGGTTGCGCGAGACGATTTGGCTGACGGCGGCATGTTGCATGTAGCGCAATGTGTTACTGCCATTCGCAAAGTGTCGCCACTGACACGAATAGAAACTCTCATTTCCGATGTCAAAGGTACTGACGCCCTCGACATTTTGCTTGCTGTGAAACCCGATGTTCTTAACCACAACATTGAAACAGTGGCAAGGTTGCAACGTGCAGTTCGCCCGAGTGCTGGCTATGCACGTAGTTTGTCGGTGCTTTCTCGTGCGAAGGCCGCCGACCTCACGGTGAAGTCGGGTCTCATTATGGGAATGGGTGAAACTCTTGAAGAAGCCGAGGGAACACTGGTTGACCTTGCAGGTGTTGGTGTCGACATCGTCACAATTGGTCAATATTTACGACCCACTACACATCACTTGCCCGTTGCGCGATGGGTAGAGCCCGATGAGTTTGAACATCTGAAAAAATATGGTGAAGCATTGGGAATCAGCCATGTGGAATCGAGCCCGCTTACTCGTTCCAGTTATCACGCTCGCCAATCTGCCGAAGAGGCCGAGCAAAAAAGTATTGATACTGCGGTCTCTTTGACACGCAAACCCCAAGGAGCAAATAAGTGAGCCCCATGAGAGCAGTTGTCGAAGTAGTACAGGCTCACCGCACAGTTGAAGGTGGCGGCTTTGTTGTGCGCCGGCCATTTCCCACTGCATCGCTCGACCATATTGACCCATTTTTATTGCTCGATGAAATGGGCCCGGTGGAATACGGCCCAGGCGAAGCAGTGGGTGCGCCCGAGCATCCTCACCGTGGTTTTGAAACAGTCACGTACCTGTTGCATGGCGCCATGGAGCATCGCGATTCTTCAGGCGGAGTAGGAACCATTACGCCAGGTGGCGTGCAATGGATGACCGCCGGGTCGGGAGTTGTGCATAGCGAATTGCCGCCAGCATCAATGCTGAAACTGGGTGGAAAAATGCATGGCTTTCAATTGTGGGTGAATCTTCCCGCTGCAAAGAAAATGATTGCACCGCGTTATCAAGGTTTTGATGCCGAAGAAATTGTGGCGCATACTCTTGCCAATGGCGGGGTCATGAAAGTTGTTGCAGGCGAAGTGGCAGGTGTGCGCGGCAAGGTGAACACCACAAGCCCTGTTACTTATGCGCACATTGAATTTGCTGCAGGCGACCAAGTGGCGTGGGCCCCGCAAGAAGGTCACACTGCATTGGTGCACGTCTTTGGCGGAGAAGTAGAAGTCAACGGTGAAAAAGCTGTTGACGGCCAAATGGTGGTGCTTGAACGCAGTGCTGGTGAGGTACGCGTGCATAGCGCCAGTGGCGCCAGTGTGCTTTTACTTGGTGGCGAACCACTGGGTGAACCTGTTGCTCGGTATGGTCCATTTGTGATGAATACACAAGAAGAAATTGCCCAGGCATTCGAAGAGTACCAAGCAGGGACACTGGTTCGATGAACTCACGCGAATCACACGCACTACCAACGCGCATTTACGAAGAGCGCGTTGCACGGGTTCAAAAAGAAATGACGGCGCAAAATATTGATGCGCTGTTGTTGTCTGTTGGGCACGATCTTCCGTATCTCACCGGCTACCACGCAATGCCACTTGAACGCCTCACCATGTTGGTGGTGCCACAAGAAGGGCTTGCCACGTTGGTCATTCCTCGCTTAGAGGCTCCTCGTGTTGCATTGCACCCCACGGTGTTCACACTTGCTGCGTGGAATGAAACCGATAATCCGGTTGCGCTGGTCGCAAAACTCACTAAAGGTGCCCGCACAGTATCGGTGGGCGATCAGATGTGGGCCCGCTTCTTAGTAGAACTACTTGCTTTTGCACCTTCTGCTCACTACTCGCGAGCTGTTGATGTTGTAGGGCCATTGCGCAAAGTAAAAACTCAAAGTGAAATAGAGGCATTGCAGCGTGCTGGGGCAGCCGCAGACCGCGTAGCTACGCAATTGCAATCGGGTCTTATTCCATTGGTCGGGCGCACTGAGGCTCAAGTATCGGCCGATATTTCGGCGCGACTTTTAGATGAAGGTCACGATGTGGTGAACTTCGCCATTGTTGCGGCGGGGGAAAATGCAGCGAGCCCACATCATCACCCAGGGCCGCGAGTCATTCGCCATGGTGAAATTGTGCTGTGTGATTTCGGTGGAACAATGGCCGACTACTGCAGCGACATCACACGCTGTGTGCATTTAGGTACACCGCCACAAGAAATTGTTGAGGCGTATGCAGTGTTGCAAGAAGCACAGGCGGCATCTGTGGCTTCTGCTCAAGTGGGCGCAACATGCGAATCGGTCGATGAAGCCGCCCGCCGAGTCATTACCGAAGCCGGCTTTGGTGAGTATTTTGTGCATCGCACGGGCCACGGCATTGGCATGGAAGCCCATGAAGACCCCTACATCGTGGCGGGAAATACTGAAGCATTGCTTGCTGGGCATGCATTTAGCATCGAGCCGGGCATCTATATCCCGGGACGATTCGGCATGCGTTTAGAAGACATTGTGGTGGCGACCGACCAAGGACCATTAGCCATGAACCACGTCTCGCATGATTTGGCAGTTCTCGCATAGATTAAGAGTCTGAGAGATGGGGGAATCATGCTCGACGTTCTAATTACCGGTGGCGATGTTATTGACGGAACAGGTGCAGTGCGCCGACGTGCCGACGTGGGAATTATCAATGGGTGTATTACTCAAGTTGGTACCATCACCGAATCCGCGCATCAAACCATCGATGCCACTGGCAAAGTAGTTACACCCGGCTTCATCGACCTGCACACGCACTACGACGCTCAAGCATTTTGGGACACCTCTCTTAGCCCTTCGCCGTTGCACGGGGTCACTACCGTTATTGGTGGCAACTGTGGTTTCACCATTGCGCCACTCACTCCACAAGATGGCGATTACCTCATGCGCATGTTGGCTCGTGTTGAAGGCATGCCGCTCGAGTCGTTACAGCAAGGTCTGCCATGGAACTGGACCACCACCGCTGAATATCTCGATGCACTCGATGGCACCTTGATGCCGAATGCTGGTTTCCTTGTTGGTCATAGCGCACTGCGCCGCGTAGTAATGCACGATGCCGCTAACCAACGTGAAGCGACCGACGAAGAAATTGAAGAAATGTGCAACTTGTTGCGTGACGGCTTGCGTGCAGGTGGCATGGGCTTTTCTTCCACATGGTCTCCTAGTCATAACGACCACACCGGTGTTCCTGTACCGTCGCGTCACGGTTCGCGTAAAGAGCTCATCGCATTGTGTGCAGTGGTTGAAGAATTTCCTGGAACCACACTTGAATTCATTCCTGCAGTAGGTGAATTTGCCCAAGAGACTTTTGAGCTGATGGGCGATATGAGCGCAGCAGCCAATAGGCCTTTGAACTGGAACTTGTTGCAGGTGTATGCCCAGAACTGGGATCTCGTTCAACATCAGTTGAAAGGTTTCGACATTGCCGCAGAACGCGGTGGCAAAGTCATTGCACTCACGTTGCCCGACACCTTCCGTATTCGCTTGAACTTCAAGAGCGGATTCATCTTGGACATCTTGAATGGTTGGGACGAACTAATGGCTCTTCCCGACGATGTCAAACTCACCATGATGCGTGACCCTAAGGGTCGCGAAGAAATGAATCGTTTGGCACAAAGCACGCAAGGCCCCACTCGTTCCATTGGCAACTGGGGTGCATACATTTTGCTCGAAACATTTACCGACAAGTGGCAGAAATATGCAGGTCGTCTCATTGGCGACATTGCGAAAGAACTCAAATTAGAGCCATGGGATCTCTTGATGGACATCGTCATTGACGACAATTTGCGCACGGTCATTGCCAACCAAGACAAAGGACAAGATACGGCAACATGGAAGCGCCGTGTTGAAGTGTGGCGCGATGAGCGTGCCATTGTGGGTGCAAGCGATGCGGGTGCTCACCTCGACATGATTGACAGCTTTGCTTTCTCAACAACACTCATTGCTCGCGCAGTACGCGATGAAAAGCTCATGGACCTTGAAGAAGCGGTTTACCATCTCACCGAGCAGCCAGCACGTTTGTATGGATTGCGTAACCGTGGTCGCATTGAAGTGGGTTACTGTGCCGACGTTGTGGTACTCGACCCTCTCACCGTTGGCCCTGGTCCGGTGTACACAAAGTTCGATATGCCTGCTGGCGCCGGACGCGTATATGGGGAAGCTGAAGGAATCAACCACGTTCTCATCAATGGTGTTGAAACGGTACGTAACGGAGAAATTCTCACAGCACGGCCCGGAACCTTGTTGCGCTCGGGTCGCGATACCGACACGGTGACCGCGCGCTAGGAGTTTTTGGTCACAAATTCACTGTTCATGGGGCTGTGTCGCCTAGGTTGCATGTCGTGATGCGACTCGATGCGGCCACAGTACTTCTGCAATGGGCAAGTGGAGGTCTGCTTTTTTGTTGGCTCACTACCCGCAACAGTGAAATTGGCCGTGGTTACACCTGGCTCTTGCATGGCGTGTACGCAGCGCTGGCAATGGGTGCATTTGCTTGTGGGCTCGTCTTAGGAGTCGTACCTGTGCGTGAAGGCGCGTCGCTCATTGTTGCAGCGCTTGCATTGCTTACATTAAGAAAGACGCCGCCGCATCGCCTGCTCATTGCGCCACTCATTGGTGGCATCGGTGTCGTTGCTGGTGCACTCGATGTGGCTGGCGGTCTTGGCGATTCGTTGTTGGCAACATTTCGCGTCGTTATTGGAGCAATGTTCTTGGGCGCCATTACCGATGCCATGCTGTTGGGTCACTGGTATTTGGTGCAGCCGGGAATGCCTCGCAAGTTACTCAACGATCTTGTTGACGTGATGTATTGGGCTTTACCTCTCGAAGTGGCCGCAATGCTTTTACCAACCGGAATGGTGAGCGTTATTAATGGGTCCATTGACGATGGTTGGAATGGCACCCTAGGTTGGTTCTGGATTGCCTGTGTGGTTGCCACAGCAGTGCTTGTGGTGGTCACAAAAGCAGCACTGAAAGAACGCAGTTATTCAGCAGTAATGGCAGCAACAGGGCTCTTGTACCTAGCAATTCTCACTGCTTTTGGTGTTGATCTTGTTGCGCGCGCCGTGCTTGCCAGCTAGTTACTTCGCTCACAGTTTTTCTTTCGGCGTCATCAACATCTAGCGTGAGGTGAATGGAAGCATTCCCACGCACAATTTTTGATGATGTCCACCAGCAATTTCGTTCCACTTTCCGATCGTGGCTCGATAAAGAAGTAGTGCCTCATCACGAGGAGTGGGAAGCTGCGGGCATTACTCCTCGCGAGTTGTGGCTCAATGCGGGTAAGCAAGGTTTTCTCGGTCTCAATGTTCCTGCTGCATACGGTGGCGGCGACACAGACGACTATCACTTTGCGGCAATCATGGCGGAAGAAATTGGCACAACCGGGGTCATTGGTAGTGCCAACGGAATCACCTTGCACAACGACATTGTGCTGCCGTATTTTCTTGGTCTCGCCAACGACGAACAACGTTCGCGCTTTTTGCCGGGCATGGTGACCGGCGAAGTTATTGGAGCACTAGGGATTACTGAACCCAACACGGGAAGTGATGTTGCAGGTATACACACAACTGGCCTGAAAAAGGGTGGTGCATTCATTGTGAACGGTGCCAAAACCTTTATCTCGAATGGCATCAATAGCGATGTGGTCATTGTTGTATGTCGCACCGACCCAGAAAAAGGGCACCGCGGTATTTCGTTGTTGCTTGTTGAACGTGGAATGAAGGGCTTTGAACGTGGCCGCAACCTCAGCAAGTTAGGAATGCATGCTCAAGACACTGCAGAGCTTTTCTTTTCCGACGTTGAAGTTCCTGCCGAAAACGTATTAGGCGAAGAGGGCAATGGGTTCGTGTATCTCATGACCAACCTCGCCCAAGAGCGACTTGGTATTGCTGTGGGTGCGGTTGCTGTTGCCGATGCGGCATTGCATTGGACGCTTGACTACACAAAAGAACGTAAAGCGTTTGGGCAATCTATTTCACAGTTCCAAAACAGCAAGTTCCTTCTTGCAGAACTTGCGACAGAAGTGCAAATTGCTCAGGTGTATGTCGACCGGTGTGTAGAACTGCACTGTGAAGGCAAGCTTTCTGCAGAACAGGCAGCAGCGGCGAAGTTCTGGACCACTGAACTACAAAATAAAGTCGTTGACCGTTGCCTGCAGTTGCACGGCGGTTATGGCTACATGATGGAATACCCCATTGCACGAGCATGGGCCGACAGCCGTATTCAAACCATTTACGGTGGCACCACCGAAATTATGAAAGAAATTGTTGGTCGGTCAATTACAAAATAGCGCCGATGGAGCGCAAGTGCGCTGCATCAAAACCAAGTTCGCTCACAATTTCATCGCTGTGTTCGCCCACCATTGGAGCAGGGCGGCTGACGCGTAATTTGGTGTCGGAAAAGACAACCGCCGGGCGCACTTCGCGCATATTTCCTGCAGTGTGATGCATGCGCTCAACAAAAACTTCATTA
>CAMCZG010000079.1 GCA_945886445.1 Bifidobacterium breve
AGATCTTCGAATGCGTAATTCACTCCAAGACGAGTAATTTCGTCGTGATACTCATGGAGCCATTTGTCTTCGTGCTGACGACGGTCGGCAACGGTGACACTTCCACCAAGCAGGTACGCCAGGTCGTAACCTGCAGGGCCTCTACCAACGCTCTGCCAGTCGATAACGGCCACTGCATCAGCGGAACTGAGATCTGTGTCGAACATCAAGTTGTCTACGCGGTAGTCGAGATGCAAAAGAGTCCACGGGCTTGTTGCGAATTCCTTGACCGCTTCCCAATAGTTAACGCTCAACCAATTTCCAAACTCCACTCCACCTTCTGGCAACACATGCCCGAATTTCGGCTGGTACATCTCCCACAGCATTGGCCACATTGCCCCAAAGTTGACAATGCGGTCGTGAATAACGCTTGGCACCCACTCCAATTCAGGAGTTTCAACTTTGCCCCACCAGCTGGCATGAAGTGCTGCGAGAGACCTAATAGCGGCAGAAGTTTGGGCAGCATTCATTCCGTCCATCTGAACAACCATTGACAAATGTCCGAGGTCTTCCATCAAAATAACAAAATTTGCAGTTCCTGCTTCAGAAGCCGTGTAATAAGAAATGGGCAAACGGGCCGTAGTTCGCTCTGCAAGCGAGTCGTAAAACTTGACTTCTGCTTCGTACATACCGAGGTCTACGCCTTGCTGACGGTTTACCTCAGCCTGCGATGGCAACTTCACAATGACTGCAGCTGGTCCGGTTCCTGACGCATAGGTAATTGATGCCCGAAAGAGCTCTCCCATTACACCGATACCTACACCAATTTGTTTGAGTTCAATAGAGGCGATGCTTCCCAGGTTCTTTTCAGAACCAGCCTTCAAAGCTGATTCCAGCCACTGAGCAGATACCTCTAAATGATTCTTAGGAATTGGCAAGGAAGTCATACGAACTCATTTCACGATAGGAACTACTGAACTTTACATTTCTCATAGGACTACTCGCCAAATACTTGACCTAAATACTCATTATGAAAAGTGCGATGCGGATCTAACCGGTCTCTGACCTCTAGAAATTCGGTCCACTGGGGGTACAGGCGGCTCAGCTGCTCATTAGTGAGAAAGTGCATCTTCCCCCAATGCGGCCGACCTTCATACTTCGCCATAATTTCAGCGACCGACGCAAAATACGGGCCGTAGTCGGATCCTTTGAACATATGAACCGCTATGTATGTCGACTGCCTTGCATGAGCAGTTGAAAGCACATTGTCGTCACTGGCAGTAAAACGAACTTCAACCGGAAAACTCACTTTGTAACTCTTCTCCGCAATGACACGTTCAATATCTTCTAATGCAGACCGACAGTGCTCATGAGGTATGGCATATTCCATTTCTACAAATTTCACTTTTCGTTCAGAAGCAAAGACGCGAAAGCTGTCGTCAACGTAGCTTGTGCTTCCTGAACCAGGAAGTGCCGTCGCTAACTTTGGAATGAGAGACGGGAAAAGTTTGCCAAGACGACATACCATTCCGAACGCGGTGTTCTCCAAGAAAGATTTCTGCCACCAGTTCTTCACGCGCGGAATTGGCTGAAGTGGCAAATCTGTTCGGTTGTTTTGTTTCGTTAATGCCCATTTTGTGTGTGGTATCCAGAAAAATTCAAAGTGATTATTGCGGTCTACGAGATCTTCCAAGTTGTCGAGCACATATGAAAGGCGCATCGGCTTCTCTTCAACGTGCAAAGCAAACTTGGGTACCGTTCGAATCTTTATTTCCCCAATGACCCCGAGTGCGCCCACTCCCACACGTGCAAAACGAAGGAGGTCGTCACTCTCGCGTATCTCCACAATGTTTCCCGTGCCATCGACCAATGTGAGGCCCACAACTTGCTGGGCCAAACCTCCAATATGTACACCCGTGCCATGAGTTCCTGTTGAAATCGCTCCAGAGACCGTCTGATACGAGATGTCTCCCAAATTCTGGAGGGCCCGACCCTGGAGAAATAAGTATTCATTCAGCGCACTCAGTGTGATGCCTGCCTCCACCTCTACAACGCCGTCTGCATCGGGCCCAGAAATAACGCCCGTCATTAGAGAAAGGTCCACGAGGACGTCTTGTGCCACTGCGGCACCGGTGAAGCTGTGCCCAGAGCCAATCACCTTGACTTTCCTACCTTGTGCACTTGCTTCACCTACGGCAGTAGCGATTTCTTGAAGATTTCTCGGCTTGACCCAATTCTGGGGAGTTGCTCTCTGATTACCTGCCCAGTTGCTCCATCTTTTACGCATATTCGCACCTCGGAATCAACAGTAGCAGGAGAAAAAATACCAATCTCTTTCACCCACATATTCCAACTCGCACCCCTACAAGGCGTATGGTTTACGGTAGGGATATAGAGAGATTTCGATTGTGTTCACACACGGTCTTAACGGGAGGCAATCATGACAACACTTGATAACGACCCAGGCGTATCACATTCACGTGGACCCAAAGTTCAAGAAATTTTAAAGACCGATACGCGTCCGGTTCCTAAGGCACTCACTGAGTTCGCTAGCCCATACGTTGGTTCAGAGGACGTGAAAAAGGCCCGCTATACCTCTCAAGCCTTTGCCGACCTTGAAAAAGAATTCATGTGGTCAAAGACCTGGCAGTTCGCCTGCTTGGAAGCAGAAATAGCAGAACCTGGTTCGCACGTTGTTTACGACATTGCCGATGAATCTCTCATTGTGACTCGTGGAAATGACGGCGTTGTCCGTGCGCTCCACAACGCATGTATGCACCGCGGAACTCGCCTCAAAGACGACGACGGCACAGTTGCTTCGTTCGTGTGCCCCTTCCACGGTTGGGAATGGGATGTTCAGGGCGACTTGAAGAATGTTCCCGGAGAATGGGACTTCCCACAGTTCACTCACGGCAGCAAGCCAACATGCCTCCCTCAAGCAAAAGTTGCACTATGGGACGGTCTCGTTTTCGTCAACATGGATCCAAACTGCGAGCCATTCGAAAAAGTTGCATCAACTCTCATCGAACACTTCAAAGATTTCCCACTCTCAAAGCGTTACAAGGCATTCCATGCCGTGAAAGAAGTTCCAGCTAACTGGAAAGTTGTGATGGAAGCTTTCAGCGAGGGCTACCACGTCATCGCAACCCACCCACAAATCAAGCCTTTCTGCGGCGATGAAAACAGCGAGTACTCCATCTACCCAGAGTCGCCATTTGTTTCCCGCTTCTTCAACCCATTTGGCGTTCAGAGCCCACACATCGTTGAACAACTCACTGAGCAAACAGTTGCTGCGGAGTTCGTTGCATTCTCTAGTCGTTCACGCGGTTACTCAGACCAGAGCCAGGTACAGCCACCAGATGGCATTCAAGCTCGCGCTTACGTTGCTCAAACATTCCGCGAGCGTATGTCGGGCATGTTCCGCGCCGACCTCGATGGATACACCGACGCAGAGATCATTGACGCAATTTTGTATCACCTGTTCCCTGCGTTTGCCCCGTGGGCCGGTATCGGTCAGCCACTCATGTACCGCTGGCGCCCTGGTCGCACACCAGACTCTTGCTTCATGGACGTGTACCGTATGGCACCACTTCCAGATGGTGAAGAAATTCCAGAACCATCAGTCACTACGAAGTTGCGCTTAGACCAAGCTTGGAAAGAAGCTCCTGGCATGGCCGGTCTTGCAGATGTTTTTGAACAAGACATGTCGAACTTCGGTTTTGTACAGCAAGGCCTCAAGTCCACTGGCAAAAAGACCGTCACCTTTGGTAACTATCAAGAGGGTCGCCTGCGCCACATGCACAAAACAATTGACACTTTCATTCTGCAAGGCCTTGCTGAAGCAGGTCGTTCAGCAGATGAAGTCGCACAGTTTCTTGTGGGTAACGAATAAGCCCACTGATCAACTATTGTTTGCCCTGAGGGGGTAAGCATGTTGTCAGTTCATGAAGCAGGGCAGGTTTTTGTTACCCCATCTGCATATGCCGACGAAAAGTACTTCTATGAAGCTTGTGCTGTGCTGCGCGAACATAGCCCTGTTCACTTTGTAGAAAATGACAAGTTCAACTCGTTTTATGCAATCACCCGCCACAGCGATGTCATGTCTATTGAGGCGCGAAATACCATCTTCATTAATGAGCCTCGCCCCGTCTTAGGCGACAAGGCAAGCGATCAGCGCGCAGCTGAACAAGGAAACCTGCTGCGCACCCTCATTCACGTTGACGACCCTGAACATCGCGCACTGCGTGGAGTGACTTCCGACTGGTTTTTGCCCAAGAGCCTGCAGCGCTTAGAAAGCCGTTTGAAATCCTTATCAGTCGCATCTGTGAACAAGATGGCCGAAATGGGAAATACGTGCGACTTTGCAAGAGACATCGCAATGCCCCTTCCGCTCAATGTCATTCTGGCAATTCTCGGACTTCCCGAGTCTGACTATCCGCGCATGTTGCAACTGACCCAGGAACTCTTCGGAAGTGCCGATGAAGAAATGCAGCGCGGCCCATCAGGGCAAGATCTCATCGCCGTTGTCAGCGACTTCTTTGCCTATTTCACAGAATTGACACACGCTCGTCGGCGCGACCCTCAAGACGACCTCACTTCTGTGGTGGCAAATGCAATTATCGACGGGCAGCCACTCACCGATATGCAAACAATCTCTTATTACGTCATTGCGGCCACTGCCGGTCACGACACCACTTCTGCTTCTATGGCAGGCGGAATGCTGGCACTTATCGAGAACCCAAGTCAGTTGCAGCTCTTGAAAGAGCACCCAGAGCTCATCAACAGTGCCGTAGATGAAATGATTCGTTGGGTGACCCCCGTCAAGCACTTCATGCGCACAGCAACAGAAGACGCAGTAGTTGCAGATACCACCATTCGTTCTGGAGAATCGGTGCTCTTGTCGTACCCATCTGCCAATCGTGACGAGAGGGTATTCGATAATCCGAATAAATTTGATATCACCCGTTCGCCCAACAAGCATCTCTCGTTTGGCTTCGGTGTGCATTATTGCCTTGGGGCAATGCTTGCTCGCATGGAACTCAAAGCATTCTTTGCTGAACTTGTTCCTCGCTTGGACAATATTGAACTCAATGGTGAACCAGCCTTGATGAAAACCATTTTTGTCGGCGGGCATAAACGCCTTCCCGTGAAATACAGCGTCAGTACCGCAAAGTGAGCGAAAGTTCCTTCGACGTACTTCGTCTCAAACCGTTTCGGTTGCTGTGGCTCAACACCCTCGGCTTTACACTCGTGCAATCCACTCAACGGTTTGCTTTTGTTTGGCTCATTTTGGAGCTTGGTGCAAAATCTGACGTGAGTGGAATGTTGCTCTTCGTCATGGGAGTACCGGCGCTATTTATATCACTGCCTATCGGCGTTTTTTCTGATCGAATGAACCGCCGAGCTTTACTTATATCGAGCCAAATCGGGGCTTTTGCTATCACTCTTTGCACTGCTATCTACGTCAGTAGCGGTCATATCACCACTCTTTCAGCAACGATTAGTGCGGCAATTCTTGGAGTATTTATTGCAATTGGGCAACCTGTGCGCAGTGCAACCGTGTCGACCTTGGTGCCTAAAGAGCAATTGATGAACGCCATCATTGTTTCTACAGTTGCAACGAATCTTGCACTTATTTTCGGACCGGCTATTGCAGGCCCCGCAATATCTCGCTGGGGTATCGAAGGCGCATTTTGGGTTCAAGCAGTTTTGTACGGTTTTGGCCTGCTCACCCTTATTCCTTTGAAGCTTCCGCCACCCTCCCATTCAAATGAGCCGCGAAACCTTGGTCAAGAGCTACAGGTAGGCATGAAATATATTTGGAGCAATAAGAACATTCGCGTTCTCTTTATATTGCTCTCTGGTTCAGTGCTCTTCATGATGTCACCATGGATGGTGCTTGGCCCTCAATTCGTTCGTGAGCAAGTTGGTGCGACAGGTGGTGAGGCAACCATTCTCTATTCACTTCTTGGTGTGGGTCAATTCTGCACTTCAATGTGGATCTTGCGTAACAGCCACAAAATTGTGCGCAAAGGACTGTGGTTCATGTGCGGTCTGTGCACAGGGGCAACAGTACAAATTTTCATTGGGCCAGCCACAAGCTATTGGTACCTCGCTCTCGTGCTTTTTGCATGGGGCCTCACTGGAGGTTTTTACCTCAATTTGAATCAAACCCTCATTCAGCACAACACGCCCCCGCAAATAATGGGTCGAGTCATGTCTGTGCATTCTTTAATGATGGTTGGTATCGCTCCAATGGGTGCACTAATCGTTGGCTATGCGGCTCGACACTTACACTCGCTGCCAGAGACAATTTCCATTACCGGAGCATTAATGCTCGTACTAGTACTAGTCACACTGGCAACACAACGCGACTTCCGTTCAATGTCATAAACCAATTACAGTTGTGCAATGGAAAATAACGACAAAGTATGGGCCGTTCATCCCGACACGGTCGAACCAATCACCGCTGAAAACGAGCACATCAAGGGTCACGTCATTGTTCGTGTTCTTTCGCGTAACCCGACCGTTTTAGAGAATACTTTTCCACCCAATACCTGGCTCGGAAAACATGAACACGGGTCCGACACCTTGTACATCGTCAAAGAAGGCGAATTCCATATTGAAGGTGAGCGCGTGTACTACCCCGGCGATGTTCGGTTTGTTGCCAAGGGCCACGCATACGGCCCTGAGTGGGCTGGTCCCAATGGTGCAAAGTTGCTCATTGTTGCCGTGAACGGGCAATTTGGTACCGAGTGGCTATAAAGCAGGCGTTGAAATAACAGTCTGTTTTCTTCGTGCATTTTGCACCACAAGAAACATCGCAAAAGCACACAAGCAAGCAAAGTTCGCCAGCATGTGGAAGCCCACAGCTCTACGAATGAAGCCACTAGAGAAACCAGCGATACCGCCACACAGACTCATCAGGAAATCTGCCGTTCCCTGTACTTGAACTCGTGAATCAAGAGGTACGGAATCGACCAACAGATTTGAACCGCCAATGAGTCCAAAACTCCAACCGACCCCCAACAGCCATAGAGCCGGAAAGAGCAAGATCGCCGATTCACCGGCGAGTGCGGCGAAGACCGTAGCCAGTATCAATAAAACCGACCCCACCGCTATGGCAGACAATCGACCTTTCCTATCGCAGTAACGACCCACAAGAGGGCTGAACGCATACATTCCCGCAATATGCAGAGAGATCACAAAAGAACTGACAGTTTCATGTCCGTGAGCTTTGAGGTGCACAGGGGTCATGGTCATCACGGCAACCATCGTGACTTGTGAAATGACCATTGCAAAGATGGCAATCTTTGCGGCCGAGGATTCAGCAACAGTGTTCAATGCAATGCGAAATTTAGGTGGCTGAACACCTGCTGCGTTTTGTGATTTAAGACCACCGCTCACTTCAAGTGGGTCCGGCCTCAACCGAATCATCACATTAAGTGCGGCAAATAT
>CAMCZG010000080.1 GCA_945886445.1 Bifidobacterium breve
ACTGTTTTCCCTGCAGTCATTGTTGTTGTTCTCCTTGTAGGTCTTGGCCTCGTGGCATATGCCCGGCAAAGCGCCCCAAGTGGCAACGAAGCACCAACCACCAACGATCACTGGCACGTGTCATACGGCTTCTTTGGTTGCGATAAGTACCTTCCTAACCTCATTGGCAACAAGGAAGAACCCGTCGATCCGAACTATGTGAAGTACGGCATTCACAGCCACGACGACGGGGTCATTCACTGGCACCCATCAGGCCTCGCAACAGGTAGTCGCGCAAAATTTGGGCTCTTTCTCACCGTGTATGGCATCAAAGTCAGCGACACAAAATTGGAGTTCCCAGCCGATCAACAAACCGGCATGGTGTACGAAGAGGGCGAAACAAAGTGCTACAAGAAAGACTCTGAGCTTCGCGCTTACGTCTGGAATCAGTACGACAAGCCTGAAGATCGCAAAATGCTCATTACCGACTTCAAGAATATTCGCATCGACCGCGATGGCATGGTTGTCGTTATTGCATTTGTTCCTAAGGGTGCCGACGCTCCACCACTTCCAGAATCGGCAGTCAACTTGCCTGAATTAGGTGCAGTCGACGGCGCTGGTGCAACAGCTACAACAATTGCGGGTCAAACCACCACAACTGTTGCTGGTGCAACAACTACAACTGTTGCTGGTGCAACCACAACCACGGCTGCAACCGCTGCAACCACCACAACGGTTGTCGCGAACACCACTACAACGACAAAGGGGTAACACGCCGCCCATGGATGCTGTCATCCTGGTCGGTGGGTTTGGTACGCGGCTTCGTCCACTTACGCTTACAACTCCGAAGCCACTGTTGCCGGTAGGCAATATTTCTATTCTGGCGCGGGTCATTGCGAGTTTGGAAAAAGCTGGGGTCACTCGGGCCGTTCTCGCCTTAGGTTTTAAACCGCAACCATTTATAGATGCATTTCCTGGAAACCAATGTGGTGGAGTGCACCTTGAATACGCCGTGGAACCTGAACCCCTTGACACCGGTGGGGCCATTGCTTTTGCTGCGCGCTTTGCGGGTATTGCACAAACTTTCATTGTGGTCAATGGCGATGTCCTCACCAGCCTCGGTGTATCAACACTGGTGGCATTCCATCAAAAAAGCGCAGCAGAAGGCACGCTGCATCTGACCCCAGTGGAAGACCCGTCACAATTTGGGGTGGTAGAAACTGCAACCAATGGTCAGGTAACACGCTTTGTAGAAAAGCCAGCCCCTGGTGAAACAACAAGTTTTAATGTCAATGCCGGAACTTATGTGCTTGAGCCATCGGTTATTGATCGCATTGCTGTGAATCAAAAAACTTCTATAGAGCGTGTTGTATTTCCCGCAATGGTTGCGCAACGCACATTGTTTGCAATGCCAACGAACGACAGTTGGGTCGATACGGGTCGTCCGGAAACGTATATTGCAGCAAATATGTCTGTTCTGGAAGGTGCTCTTGGCAGCAAAATGGTGCACCCGGCAAGCAGGGTTGCGCCAACCGCAACAATTGAACAAACAGTGGTGGGTCCGCTATGTGTGGTGGGTGAGAACTCGCATTTGTCGCATTCTGTTGTTATTGCTGGTGGCGAAATTGGCGATTCCACGCACATAGAAAACAGTGTCATTATGGGTGTTGTGGGCAGCACTGCACAACTGAAAAATTGCATCATTGGCGCCGATGGCGTGGTGGAACAAGGTGAAGTATTGAACAACGTGAAGCGTCCCGACCCGGATGGTGCTTAGTGCGCTTTTTAGTTTGCGGTGGCGCCGGTTTTATTGGGTCACATGTAGTTGATCGTTTGTTGTCTGAAGGGCACGCAGTAGAAGTTGTCGACAACCTCAGCACTGGCTCCTTTTCCAATTTGCACCAGGCGCGACTCTCAGGTGGCGATCTGAAAATTCACAACATCGATGTCACTACACCTGAATTTCTTGATCTTGTGTCGTTGCGTCGCCCCGAAGTTATTTTGCAACTCACCGCGTTATCGCCAAGTGCATCACATTCCACACTTGCCCTTTCCTCTGCGCCCGCAGTTGTTGCGGCATTAGAAGCAGCGCGCTTGTTCGGTGTGAAAAAAGTTGTACTAGGAGTGCCTGCGCATTTGCTATATGGAGAAGTGCCCGTGCGTGAAATTCCCATTAAAGAAGGACGCGTGAGTGAACCCATTAGTGTTCCGCACGTCATTACCCGCACGCTGTTGCAGTTGCTCGCCGTGTATCGCGAAGTGCATGCAGTGGAGTACACGGCACTTGCTATTGCCAATGTTTATGGCCCACGCCAACGAGCAGAAGATGGGGTAGTGGCGGCCTTTGCTGCAGCGCTTGCGAATAACGAGGCACCTGAATTTTACGGGTCAGGAAAACAAACGCGAGATTTCATTTTTGTAGAAGATGTGGTCGACGCCTATGTGAAAGCAGCCACAAAAGGCGATGGGCTTATTATTAATATTGGCACTGGTGTGCAAACAAGCATTGCTGCGTTGTGGAAAGAGATGAGCGCGGGCTCAACATTGCAACCAGTAGTAGGAAAACAGCGACCAAGTGACATTACGCGCTTTGCGGTTTCTCCTGTGCGTGCACGTATTCAGCTTGCCTGGGCGCCTTTTACCGCACTAGTTGATGGCGTGGCAACTGTTTCCCCACAGCACTAAAGCCTTTTAGCGAAAGAGGTCTTCGCTTGGGTTGCGCACAATTTCGTCCATGCTCGACTCGCGAAACCACGCTGCATCTGCGCCGCGAACAACGCCCACAGGTATGTTATTCGATTTGCCCATTACCAGTTCTGCCGCACAAGCAAGTTCGTCGGCAACGGCAATTTCAGTTACTTGCATCACGCGGCCAAGTGCATCGGGTGTACCGCGCAGGTCGAGCACGCCAGCAATACCCGCAACCCCAATTGCTACATCGGTGACACCTTTGCGCCATGGACGCCCAAAGGTATCGCTCACTATGACGCCAACATTCACACCAAGTTTTGCTTTCACGATGTCGCGAATGCGCCGCGCAGAGCGGTCGGAGTCGATGGGTAAAAGAGCAGCTTGACCGCGTTCCACATTTGATAAGTCGATGCCGCTGTTAGCACACACAAAGCCATGCTTGGTTTCGGTAATGATGAGGTCGCCTCTTCGGCGCACAATGCGTACAGCTTCTTCTTCAACAAGCACTTTGTGTGACAGTGGGTCGTCGGGGTCAATCTTTACGAGTCGACCTTCTGCTTTCGACACAATTTTTTGTGTGACTACTAAAACATCGTTGTCGAGAAGGGGCCCATTGGGTTCGCCTGAACAAGCGTCAACAATGATGTCTCCTAGTTGCATGCCGGGAATAATTTCCCCAATTCCTTCAACACCCCACGCGGTTAACTTGCTCATATGGCTCTTATGTTGCCACGCCAATGGCGCTTAAGCACGTTTGGGTGAGAGTGGCAGATATTTCTGCGGTTTTCATGATGGTATCGGTAGCAACACAGCGCATTCCTTCGCGTTCCACAGCTGAAATGAGATGCTCATCGGCGGTGTCGATAACGAGAGTAGAAGCAATGGGCGCGTACATTCGAGCGATTCCGACCACGCTTGGTTCATGCCCTAACTCACTCATCATGCGGTCCGCTGGGCCCTTTAGTGCGGCTCCAGCAACAATGGGCGAGATTGCCACTACAGAATCGCGACGTGCTGCCAGTGTTGCATCGAAGTTCTTCAGCGCTCGCATGGGGCCAATCGACACGATGGGGTTCGATGGAGCGATAATGACCGCATCGGCTGTGCGCATGTCGTCGAGCCCCAGTGCAGTTGCTTCAGTAATGCCAGCGAAGCGAACACTTTGAATGGCAACTGAATGGTGCAATTTCACAAAGTATTCTTGAAATGAAATTTCACTTCCATCGACAAGAGTGACCATTGTAGAAACGCGTTCGTTGGTCATGGGAAGAATGCGAAATGGAATGTTGAATGCCCGCGTAATTTCTGCGGTCACTTCTGCAAGCGTTGCGCCTTCGGCAAGGCGAGTGGTGCGATAAAAGTGTGTAGCAAGGTCACGGTTGCCTAAACCAAACCACGATTCTCCAGCAAGTGATTGCGCAGGGCGCACAGCGGTAAAACGTGCCAAGTTTTCCATGGTGACAAATGTTTCATTGGCAAGGCCCCAACCGCGCTCGGGGTCAATTGACTCCGACACGGTATAGGTAACGGTGTCGAGGTCGGGGGAAATAGACAGACCATGCATCACCGTGTCATCGCCGGTATTCACAATTGTCATGAGTTTGTTATGGGCAACGGCATGTTGAACACCACGTAAGAAACGAGCTGCGCCCACCCCGCCGGAAACGACACAAATCATGGGTTATTGCTCCACATCATCTCCCTGATCGTAGAGGCGCAACTGTTAGAGTCAACGTTCATATGGCACGCGCATTAATTACAGGCATTACAGGTCAAGACGGACAACACCTTGCAGAGTTCTTGCACTCAAAGGGTTATGAAGTCTTTGGCATGATCAAGGGCCAAAACAACGCTCGTGCTGAACTCTTACGTGACGAGTTCCCATATGTCGAGTTGGTATCGGGCGACCTCACCGACCTACCAAGTTTGGTGTCTACTCTTGAGCGCGCTCAGCCCACCGAAATTTATAACTTGGGTGCAATTTCCTTTGTACATTTCTCTTGGATTCAGGCAGAACTGACCGCCAACACAACTGGTCTTGGCGTATTGCGCATGTTGGAAGCAATTCGTATGGTGGGTGGAGCTCAAAATAACCCAATGCGTTTTTACCAGGCCTCTTCTTCGGAAATGTTCGGCAAGGTGCGTGAAATGCCACAAACAGAACTCACGCCATTTCACCCGCGTTCGCCTTATGGCTGTGCAAAAGTTTTTGGTCACGACATCACCGTGAACTATCGCGAAAGCTACGGTATGTATGCCTGTTCTGGCATTTTGTTCAACCACGAAGGCCCACGTCGTGGCCTTGAGTTCGTTACTCGCAAAATTTCCAATGCTGTTGCGCGCATCAAGTTGGGTGTGCAACAAGATATTTCACTCGGCAACCTCGATGCCAAGCGCGACTGGGGTTATGCCGGCGACTACGTGAAGGCCATGTGGCTCATGTTGCAACAAGATGAGCCCGACGACTACGTGGTGGCCACTGGCGAAACGCACTCCATTGAAGAATTCCTCGAGTTGGCATTTGCTGAAGTGGGCATTGCCGACTGGCACCCATACGTCACCCAAGATCCAAAATTCTTCCGACCAGCAGAAGTAGATCTGCTCATTGGCGACCCCACCAAGGCGAAAACCAAATTGGGTTGGACGCCAGAAGTCAATTTCCCTGAGTTAGTGAAAATGATGGTGGAAAATGATTTGCGTATTGAAAGTGCAAAGCTGCACCGTTAATTACTTGTTAGTGAACTAGCCCTCAAGTGGGCGGTCACTTAGTGCTTCAATCATCGATTCCACATCGGGTGTATCGCCAGCAGCAATGCGACTGCGTAGTGCAATAACAAACACGCAAAGTGCCAACGCTGAAGAAACTACCGACGCAATTTCAATGCGTAAGTACAGGTCATTGCTCGATAGCCACGTAGTGAGCACAAAACTGATCATTCCCACACTCCAGCCCAGCGCAACCCACTTGTGACCGTGCAGTGCAATAACTGCTTGTGCGGTGGCTAAAGCCATCATGTACAGCGCGCTGCCAAGGGCCAATAACGTGAGCGTGCGGCGGTCGAGGTCGCTTTGGTACACCGCTTCCAAAATAGGTGGCCCGGCAATTGCGGAACCGCCAACACCAATGACTCCAATGGCAATCACTGCGTAGGTGAGGTGGCGAAAGGCCACGCGAAATTCCGTGAGGTCGCCGTGTGCAGCAAGGCGAGCAAGGCGCGGCAAGAGCGCCGCCTGAATTGCTTGGAAAAGAAAGAGCGGAACGCGGGCCAGCAATACGCCATTGCCGAATTTGGTGACGAGTTCAGATTCAGAACCATCGGCCAAAATGTTCATGCCAATAGGGCCAGCGTTCACCAAAGCCGCCGCCATGATTGAGCCACCTAAGAGCCACCCAAGGTTCGGAGTAATTTCTGACCACGAAGCAGGTTCGCCGTCTTGTGTGCTGAGAGCCCCGCGGAAATAGACAATGGCAACACCGAGAAGCGGAGCTAGGGCAACAACCATTGCGTACGCGCCAATTACTTTCACGCCAATAAGCCACAAGGCAATGCATCCGGCAATGCGCGTTGCACCATCCATACCCATGACAATGCCGTAGTCAACAAATTTTCCTGTGCCCGAACAAATACCACGTGCAAGGTGCGCTGGTGCATACCCAACAAATGCCAAAATAAGTGCTGCAGTGACCAGCCAGTGGCCTTCAAAGTAATCTTTGGTGAGCCATGGGCTACCTGCAAGAACGAGTGCACTCACAATGACCGCAAGGCCAATGGTGAGCGGAATGATTTTGCGCACAATGGGCAGGCCGCCTTGCCCAAGAGCGCGGCGGTGCGCAAGTGCACGACCTACTTCTTGTTCAATGGGCATGAAAAAACCAGGTGCAAGAGCAAAAGTGGCAAACCACAACGCAACAATTGGTTTGAAGTTTTCTTGGCCTAGTGCTTGCTGGCCAACTTTGAAAAACGCGTAACTTGCAACTCCGGCTACTAAGAGACCGATGCCGACGGGAACGGTGCCTTCAGGAAGTGGAATTCTGTCATCGAGAGTTCGCTTCTCGTTAGTGCCGATGTTGTTCACGCATCTTGCAGGCTAGTGCTCTTATGCGTTGCGTAGTGGTGAGCGTTCGCGCAGTTTGTTGCAAAGAATTGTTGCAATGCTTTTTGCATGATCTACAACTTCAGAAATATGTGTTTCAAGATCTGGATTTTCTGTCTGCAAAGTGGTCATCACTTCGCGACGACGAACCTGAAGTTGTTGAAAGGCGAGAACTCCGGTGCCAACTGTGACATACAGGGCTTCTTTGCCGTATTCAGAGACTTTTTCAGCGATCTGAGGCACGTCAATTTCTGACAAATCGACCTCAATAATGGGTATTTTCCACGAGGGAAGGCGAAAGTCGCTCGGAATGTTCACAAGTAAAGGGTATCTTGCACTGCTAATTTTTGCAAGCACTTGGGTGTCAGTGGGGAGCCTTTTTAGGTCTCCCTACTAGCCTTACTCCATCACGGATTTCACCTCTTACCAGTGGCCAAACAACGGCAACGCGGTGCCACCTGTGGTGGCGTCGATGGTGGTGTTCTGCGACCCAACCGGGCCAGAAGGGTCGGTCGGGTCCGACTTCGTGGCGGTCATTAAT
>CAMCZG010000081.1 GCA_945886445.1 Bifidobacterium breve
CGCCAACTCTCGCGCGAACACCGTCTCAAAAATCACCACTCGCTAGTGCGGCACTACACACTCGGGTACGTAACCAAGCCTTACGAACCCTTTAACGCAACTTCAATAGAACGTGCTACACCCACAACTGCAGACCCAAACTTCTTGCCTGGCTGACGCGACAAGCGTTCAATAGGCCCAGAAATACTTACTGCAGCAAGTTCCCCGCCACGTAACACCACCGGCGCACTGACCGAAGCAACGCCTGCTTCACGCTCTTCCACGCTTTCAATCCACCCGCCACGCGACACGCTTTCACCGGCAAGCACGTGCCCCGCTGAACCACGCCCTAACGGATACAACGAGCCTTCCGGAATAATCCATCGCAACCCATGTGGCGACTGCAACGACACCACACAACGGCGGTCGGCTCCGTCACGAATATATAGCTGCACACTTTCACCACACGTGCGCACGAGGTCTTCCAGTACCGGCCGCGCCAACGCCGCCAAAGGAAACTGCCGTTGCGCAGCCGCACTCAATGCCCCGTAAGCAAAGCCCAGCGCATACTTGCCATTTGCATCGCGACGCACCATGCCATGCACTTCCAATGCACTCGCCAAACGATGTGCTGTGGCACGTGGCAAACCCGTTGCCTCTTGCAATTCGCCCAGGCTCAAGCCGTCGTCGGCAGCAGCAAGCGCCTGCACCACAAGCATCGACTTGTCTAAAACTCCAACTCCCGATAGCATGTCCATTAGTTAGGAAGTATATCCCACATATTGAGAAACTCTCAACACAAAGCGAGCAACAACATGTCACCGAAAACTCTCCCCGAAAAAGTATGGGAACGCCACGTCGTTCACGCCGGCAACGGCGAAGCCGACCTCATGTACATCGACCTGCACCTGGTGCATGAAGTAACAAGCCCGCAAGCATTCGAAGGTTTGCGCCTCACTGGTCGCACCGTGCGCCGCCCCGACCTCACCATTGCAACTGCCGACCACAACGTGCCGACAGAGAACATTCACCTCCCTGTTGAAGACCCCATCTCGAAGCGTCAACTTGAAGTGCTCAACGAAAACGCTGCAGCATTCAACGTCACCATTTACCCCATGGGTCACAAAGACCAAGGCATCGTGCACGTCATTGCACCCGAGCAAGGTCGCACACTTCCCGGCATGACCGTGGTGTGCGGCGACAGCCACACAGCAACACACGGTGCATTTGGTGCACTCGCATTCGGCATTGGCACGAGCGAAGTAGAACACGTTCTTGCAACACAAACACTTCCCCAGTCGCGCCCGAAGTGGATGAGCGTGTCGGTGGAAGGTGTTGCACCAGAAGGCGTCACCGCCAAAGACATCATCCTTGCCATCATCGGTGAAATTGGTACCGGCGGCGGCATTGGCCACGTTATTGAATATCGCGGTTCTGCCATTCGCGCACTTTCTATGGAAGGTCGCATGACCGTGTGCAACATGAGCATTGAAGCTGGCGCACGCGCTGGCCTCATTGCCCCCGACGACACCACCTTTGAATACTTAAAGGGCCGCGATCATGCACCAAAGGGCGACAACTGGGAAGCAGCCGTTGCCGACTGGCGCACACTTGTTTCCGATGAAGGTGCAAAGTGGGACAAAGAAGTAGTCATCGACGCTTCAAAACTCACACCACAAGTTACGTGGGGCACAAACCCCGGCCAAGTACTCGGCATCGATGCAAAACTTCCATCTCCCGACGACACCGACGACGCAACACAAAAAGACACCATCGCTCGCGCTCTTGAGTACATGGGTCTTGCCGCTGGCACCGCCATTCGCGACATCAAGGTCGACACCGTGTTCATTGGTTCGTGCACCAACTCACGCATTGAAGACCTGCGTGCAGCAGCAGCTGTATTGAAAGGTCGCAAGGTCACTGCACCTCGCGTCATGGTTGTACCTGGTTCGCACCGTGTGAAATTGCAGGCAGAAGCTGAAGGCTTGCACACCATTTTCACCGATGCGGGCGCCGACTGGCGTGAACCTGGTTGCTCAATGTGCCTTGCCATGAACCCCGACAAACTTGCTCCGGGCGAACGCTCTGCATCTACTTCTAACCGCAACTTCGAAGGTCGCCAAGGCCGCGGCGGACGCACACATCTCGTGTCGCCTGCTGTTGCTGCAGCAACTGCAGTTGCTGGCCACTTCGCTACCCCATCAGATTTGAAATAAGAAAGTTCGAAAGGAACACACAATGAAAGCTGTTCGCGTAATTTCAGGCACCGCACTTCCCTTGAAGCGCTCCGATGTTGACACCGACCAAATTATTCCTGCAGAGTGGTTGAAGCGCGTTGAGCGCACTGGCTTCGAAAAAGGCCTCTTCTCTACCTGGCGCGACGACCGCAACTTCGTCATGAACGACGAGCGTTATGCCGGTGCATCTATTTTGGTTGCCGGCCCATCATTCGGCGTGGGCTCTTCCCGCGAGCACGCCGTGTGGGCGCTCTTGCAATACGGATTCAACGCCGTTATTGCTCCGTCATTTTCCGACATTTTCCGCAACAACTGCACCAAGAACGGTCTCGTTCCAGTTCAAGTAGCAGAAAGCATTGTTCAACAATTGTGGGACGCCATTGAGGCCGACCCCACCACCGACATCACCGTCGACATGGAGAAATTGCAAATTGAAGTTCCGTCACGCGGCATTGTTGCTTCGTTCCCCATGGATGCACCAACACAGCATCGCTTCTTGAATGGCCTCGACGATATTGGCATCACCATGACGCATGAATCGGAAATCACTAGCTTCGAAGCCAAGCGCCCCGCCTGGTTATAAGTTGCGCTTGCCTCGGCTTGAAGTAATTAACACGTAATACGTAAGTGCAGGCTCGTGAGCCCGCGCAACACAAAACTTGGTTCGTAACGCAAAGGCCACTCTTCGGGGTGGCCTTTTGCATTGGTCACTTCCATCGTGTTCCAACGCTGTGCAATTTTTTCAAGCGCAATGACACTTTCTAAACGCGACAACGGCGCACCAATACAAAAGTGCACTCCTCCACCAAAGGCCATATGGTCGCGCACATTTTCGCGGTCGGGAATAAACGCATTGGGTTCGGGAAACTTCAATGGGTCGCGGTTTGCCGCGGTGTACGCAAGGAAGATCTTCGACCCTGCAGGAATGGGCACGCCCCCCACTTCTGCATCAACCTTTGCCACACGGAACAAGCCTTGGCTTGGTGTTGACAACCGCAACGACTCTTCCACCACCAATGCGGCACGGTCGGGGTCGGCCTTCAAGGCTTCCCACTCTGCGGGGTGTGTTGCAAGGTCTACCAACATCGCACTAAACGACTTTGTGGTGGTTTCATTGCCCGCACCCACAAGCGCCTGCAAAATGCCCATTGCTTCTTCGAGCGTCAACTTACGTGTGGTGTTGCCTTGCGCATCGGGTTCGGGCAATGGCAGGTCGGCTTTCACCAACATGCTGATGACATCGTCGGTGGGGTTCGCGATGCGCTTTTGAATTTCATCGTGCATGAACTGCTGTAGTTCCACCACTCCATGAGCAGCTTCAATAGCCCGTTCGTCAGACAACCGAGAGCCAATGCCTGCGGTGGTGTCGTCGCTCCAGCGCTTCACGTTTGCCGCATCTTCAATGGGCATATTCAGTGCCTTAATAATGACCTTCACTGGCACTGGCTCAGAAAACAGATGCTTCACGTCTACGGGCTGCGAATAGTCGAGCGCATCGAGTGCCTCTTCAACAATTACCTCCAATGCCGGGCGTAATGCCGCAATAACGCGAGCATTAAATGCCTTTGCCACAGTTGCCCGATACCGCGCGTGGTTTGGCGGGTCAACAGTCATCAGCGTTGCCGGGCGCACCCAGCCTTTTTTCTTAATCTCGGCAATTTGCTCTGCAATGTGTGGTTGGGGTGGCTCATTGGCCGACACGCCATACTCGGAAGAAAACACCGTGGGGTTCTTCACCACTGCATTCACATGTTCGTAGCTCGTAATGAAATACATGTTCGACGGCGCATGAAACCAAGCCGGTGAAGCCGCGCGCATGGCGTCGTAAAAAGGAAACGGGTCTTGCTGAAATGCTTCGCCGAAACGGTCGAAGCTATTCAGTAAGTCACTTTGCATCGCATCACCGAGCCCACTCATGGCATCATCTTTCCGCCGTTCAACATGAACGTCATCCCCGTGATGTAGTCGCTGCCATGGCTTGCTAAGAACACAGCAAGTGGCCCACCGTCTGCTTCGGGGTCGCCCAAGCGGCGCATGGGCAAGTTTTCGCGCAACGCCTTCACAAACTCGGGGCGGTCTACTTCCCACGCTTCAAAAGCATCGGTGCGCAACGTAGGGCTAATGATGTTCACGTTGATGCCGTACTGACCCCATTCGTTGGCGGCAGTGCGCGACAACGAACGCACTGCTTCTTTGGTCATGTTGTAGGCCGTGTTGCCCGTAGTGCCTAAAATGCCCGAGGTGGAAGAGAAGTTGATGATCTTGCCCCAACCATTGGCTTTCATGGTGGGAAACACCGCTTGCATTCCCCACAGGGTCGACATCGCACCCGTGCGAAAGATGTATTCAATTTCATCGTCGGGGTATTCCTCAACGGTCATGAACTTGGTTGATGAACGCGGCGCACTTTGGGTGCCAAAGCCCTGAGCATTGTTCACCAAAATATCTACGGTGCCAAAAGCGCTCAGCGTTTGCTCTACCGCACTAAACACTTGCTCGCGCACGCCAACATCGCACGTAATACCAATGGCCTCGCCACCCTCACTACGAATTTCAGCAACTACACCATCGAGCGTGCTTTGCGTGCGCGACACCACAGCAACACGAGCACCTTCACGGGCATACACCTTGGCAAAAGCTTTACCAATGCCTCTACCTGCTCCCGTCACAATGGCAACGGTTCCGTCTAATTGACCCATGTTCTACCCCGGTATGCGTGAGAAAAGATTGCGATCGGTACACGACGCAATAGCACGTCGCAAACCTTCTTGCGCCATCATACGGCCCCGCTCATTTGCTGGGTCAAATGCGCCAGCCATAATCATGGTGTAGTTAAAAATAAACAGCAACGAAATGCCGTAGTCATCACGTGCTTGCTCTAAGGAATAGTCAGTAATACCTGCGGCATTAACTTCATCAACGTAATACTGCAAAAACTCTTCTTCGTATTGGCGCCGCACCTTGGTGGTCACGCTGGTACCAAGCATCCATGCCATGTCTTGCATCGGGGTTGACACCATGACGTTTTGCCAGTCAATCATCACCACTGGCAACAACCCCGGCTTACCGTTTCCAAACATTGCATTGTCCATGCGCACATCACCATGAATGAGTGTCATGGGGCGATTCCCCATCTCGCGCATAATGGTGCGCAAACCCGCAACATATTTTGGCATCAAGGCAATAAGTTCCGGCGTGAAGCTGTCGGCAAACTTTTCAATAGCCATTTCCCATGTGCCAAAGAAGCCAGGAACAAACGGTTCGATGTAATTGTCGTTATTAATTTGCATCGGGTTATCGAAAGACAGCTGCCACGTGTTCCAATATCGCGCATGCAATGGCACTAAAGCATCAATTACCATGCGCACGCGTTCTGGCGTTGCGCCCGTTACCTGGTCGCCCAGGTCGTATGCAGCAAGGTCTTCAATGACCACAATATTTCCGCCGGTGTCGTAGTCCATGGAGGCGAAATAACACATGGGCATAGGGGTTGCCACGTTGTGGGCAGTTTTATTGAAGAAGTCCACTTCGCGCTCGTACATATTGGTGTTGTTGGCAATAGCGCGGTTGGCGGCTTCAGGGTGAGCAAATTTTGCTACGACCGACACGGGGCCGGCACTATCTGGCGAGGCGTAGCGCAACGTAATGCGTACCACCATGCCCACCACTCCTACACCGGCGCCAATGATTTCATGTGAAAAATCGGTGACCGAGTTTTCTGCCCCTAGTGCGCCCTTATTGCGCAGCATCTGCGTGAGCCACGCCGACGTGAGTTCTTCTGGCTGAGATGGAAATGTCATATTGCCCCCTTATTGTGCACCCCCGTGCACAGATCAAACTAACTCAGTTTTTTGCGTGCATTTCCCGCAACACTTTTCTATCGAGTTTGCCCACAGGGTTTCGCGGCAACTCTTCTACAAAAACAAACTTCCGCGGAACCTTTGGCCCCGCGAGTACTTCCCTAGCAAATAAAATGATGTCGGCTTCGTTGAGTTCTGCATCATCTCTCACGATGCACGCAAGAAGGCTCTCACCCATCTCTATATCGGGAACTCCAACAACTGCCGCCTCATGCACGCCCGGGCAATCGAGCAACACGCGCTCAATTTCTGCTGGATACAAATTCACCCCGCCCGACACCACAGTGTCGGCAGTACGCCCCGTCACAAAAACATAGCCCTCTGCATTCACATAACCCAGGTCACCGAGCGTGAACACACCTGGGCGAATATGTGCAGCAGCTGTTTTCTCCGGCGCATTCAAATACACCACGCCTTCACCACTGTGGTCAATGAAATACAACCGGCCTACTTGGCCAATTGGCACTTCCACATCGTTGTCGTCTACGACATGCGCAGAAAAACGCGGCAAACACTTTCCTGCCGAGCCTTTGTACTGCAACCACTCCAGCGAAGTGATGGTGCACACGGTGCCTGCTTCAGTACCGCCATAACGGTCAACCAAAATGGGCCCCATCCAGTTGATCATTGCTTCTTTCACCGCAACGGGGCACGAAGAACCAGTGTGGTCGAGCAAAGTAAGTGAACTCACATCACACGCAGTGCGCACTTCATTTGGCACGTCGAGCAAACGCGAGAAATGCGTGGGCACCATGGTGGTTCCGGTAATGCCATAACGCTGAATTGCTTGCAAGGCGCCTAGCGCCGTGAACTGTTTCATCACTATTACTGGCCGCCCACCAGTCAACCTGCGCAA
>CAMCZG010000082.1 GCA_945886445.1 Bifidobacterium breve
CTCTTTTCGCCACGCATTACTGCTCGCACCATGGAGCTGCATCCAGCGCTCGCATTTGGTTCTGCAATAGCTGGTGCCGCGGTGCTCGGGCCGGTTGGTGCTGTGCTTGCATTGCCGGGGGCGGCGATGATTCAGGCAATTTCCAGTGACTGGGGAATACGCCACGAAGTAATTGAAAGTCCACTCACGCATGTTGTGCCTGCCAAAGAACGCGTGCGACGTGTAAAGAAGAATCGCAATTAAGTAATGCCCATTCCTTTTGTGCCTGCACTAGAGAATGTGCAATACGGTTCATGTGAGCAGGTGTCGCCGCTCATTCGGCGCGTAATAGCAAACAACCCTTCAAAATTTACGTATCGCGGTACGGGTACATACATCGTGGGCAATGGTGATGTTGTTGTTATTGACCCAGGCCCCATTCTTGACTCTCATCGAACGGCATTAGAAGATGCATTACGAGGTGAACGTGTGGTGGGCATTGTGGCAACACATTGTCATGGCGATCATTCTCCACTTGCACAGTGGATGAAAGAAACCTACGGTGCGCCAACTTATGCATTTGGCCCACATCCGCATTATGAAGTAGTTGCAGACGATGACGATGACGATGAAAAAGATGTTGTCGATACATCTGGTACGGAAACTGATGTGCGCGAGCACGTAGACACTGCATTTGTGCCCGATGTCTTGGTGAAAGACGGCGAGAAGTTCCTGACGGTGGGCAATTGGTCGTTAACGGGTGTGCATACTCCTGGTCATACTTCAAATCATTTGTGCATTGCTTTCGACGCCGAAGAGGCTCTCTTCACAGGTGATCACATCATGGGATGGAGCACAACTGTGGTGACACCACCCGATGGAGATATGCGTGACTACTTTGACTCCGTCCGTAAATTGCAATTACGCAATGACAAGGTGCTCTGGCCTACACATGGAAACCCCGTTACAGACCCACAACCTTTTTTACGGGCATATTTGGAACATCGAGAAGAACGTGAAGCGCAAGTACTTGAACAAGTGCGCGCAGGAGTAGGCACCATTAAGAAAATGGTGGAGGTTCTTTATGCCGATGTGCACAAGGAACTACATAAGGCTGCGAGCCGAAGTGTTTACGCACATCTCATTAAACTGAACGAAGATGGACTAGTTGGAGTAGCTAATGGAGAAGCGCCAACAAAGAAAAGTGTCTACTTGGCGAAGTAGTCCCAAGTTTGGGTACGCAGGCATTGCTACTGTAAATATGTGAAGACGCAGACACTCGTGAAATTACTGGCACCAGTTGCAGCCGTCATCATCCTTGGTGGGGTCATCGCCGTTGCTGCTTCGGGTGAATCATCGAGCAGTGCTTCTGCTACATCGAGCACGTCAACAACGGTTGCTTCAACAACCACAACGATTCCGGTCACCACTATTCCCGAAACCACCACGACAACTGCCCCTGGGCCAACAACGACCACAGTGGTGGTCTATTCACGTGAGAACCCGCGTCCAGTTCCTGAAAAGTCGGGCAAGGGTAGGCGCATTGTGTATGGAAACATGGCGAACTGGGTATGGATCATTGAAGAAGATGGAACTGTTGCTCTGTCGGTTCCCGTCTCGGGCAAAGAACTTGTGCCTAAGCCCAAAACATACAACGTATTTAGTAAGAGCGAATTTTCACAGAGCATCTTTTTCCCTGAAATTAAAATGAAGTGGTCAACTCGTTTCGCCATTAGCCCCAATGGCAAGAACACCATCGCATTTCATGAAATTCCTACCTGTGCGTGGACCGGTGGCCACTGCAATGTAAAAGGCCTCATGCAAACCGAAGAACAACTCGGCACGTTCCAAAGCGGGGGTTGCATTCGCATGGCGGCACGTGATGCTGAGTTCCTCTTTAATTGGGTAGAGATGGGAACCAAAGTAGTAGTGCTCGTTTAGCGCGAGCTATTGGCAACTCTGCAGAATATGTGTGTAGACCGATGTGAGCGTTGCGTCATCACCTGACTTCGCTGCATTCAACGTTTCGTGAATATTTGGTAGCAGAACCTCGTCGCCAACAACCACTGCTTGTATGGCAGTAAAGCCGAGGCGTAGGTATTCCACAGCGTTCTTCCCGCCTCGTGGTGAAGGTGCTGAACCAATAATGAAAACTTTCTTTCCTAAGAACACATGCGCGCCGTAAGGACGGCTCATCCAGTCGAACCAGTTCTTCAAAGGGCCAGGAATGCCGTAGTTGTATTCAGGTGTAGCCACAATAACGAAGTCACTTGCCGCAATTTCTGCGCGGGCCGCAGCGACAACGGCAGGAGGAGTGTCGTTATCAAGGTCTTGGTTATAAAGGGGAAGCTGACCTAGGTAATGACTGTGCGCCACATTCGCCTTACCGTTGGCGAACTGGGCAAAGTGCTCAAGTATTGCGGTATTGAAACTTCCTGCGCGTAATGAGCCAGAAATGGTGAGAAAAGTAGGCAAAGACATGCCAATAGAATACGGCAGGCATTGTGCGGCTACCTTTTTGTGGGGGTATCACTTATGAACTTGGCAAAAATTGGTGAGTACTGGGCGCGTTGGCGGCCAAATGACATTGCAATCAAGTTTGGCGGAATTTCCACTTCGTGGCGCGAGCTTGATACACACACAAATGAGTTAGCGGCAGGCCTTGTTGAACGCGGTATTGGCCGTGGCGACCGCATTGGTTTGTTGCTCACGAACTGTCTGGAATGGATTGAGCTCAGTGTCGCCGCTTGGAAAATCGGTGCTGTCATTGTTCCTATTAATACACGCTTCACGGCACCAGAAGTTGCCTATGTGGTTTCTGATGCCGGTTGCAAACTGCTTTTCACCAACGAAGCATTGAGTGCTGCCACAACTGAAGTATTCGGCTCATGCCCTGTTATCCGCGTTGAAGACCTAGGGCAAATATTTGTAACTGGCGGAACTGTTGGTATTGCCGACACGCTCGATACCGAACCATCTTTTATTTGCTACACGAGCGGCACAACGGGCGACCCCAAAGGTGCAGTGCTCACGCACGGATCGTTCAACGCGGCATCGCAGAGTTGGGCACAAGCACTTGAACTCACGCCCAAAGACAAGCTCATTTTGCCATTCCCACTTGCATTTACTGGTGGGTTAGCACTGTGCCTATTCACTTACTGGTCGGGTGGCACCTTGTTGCTCGAGCCAATGGTTGACACCGATCGTATTTTTGACCTCTTTGAACAAGAAGGTGCAACCGCACTCATGGCGGTTCCTGTCATTCACCAACAAGTGGTTGACCACCCACGCTTTGCCACAGCAGATCTTTCTACGTGGCGTCTTGCATGTTCAGGTGGTGCGCCAGTGCCACCAACTTTGTTGAAGGCAGTGCAAGCACGTGGCATTCCAATGCTGCAAATGTTTAGCCTCACGGAATCATCAGCTGCTGGCACGGTACTGCCAAACGCTGATGCATTGCGAAAAGTTGGTTCCGCAGGTATTCCCATTATTCACGGCGGTTTAAAAATTGCCGACGATGATGACAACGAAGTTCCTGTTGGAGAAGTAGGCGAAATTCTTTTGTCGGGCCCACACGTAATGGCTGGCTATTGGAACAACCCCGAAGCATCTATCGCCGCACTACGAGGTGGTTGGCTCCACACCGGAGACCTCGGTCGTGTTGACGAAGAGGGTTACCTCTACGTGGTCGACCGCAAGAAAGACATGCTCATTTCTGGTGGGCTCAATGTGTACCCCGCAGAAATTGAACGCGTGCTTGCAGGTATGCCCGGAATTATTGAAGTTGCAGTTATTGGTGTGCCGCATGAAAAGTGGGGTGAAGCTCCCGCAGTAGTGGTATTCACCGGCGGTGCAGAAGTAAAGGCTGAAGATGTTCTTGCACGTTGCAAAGCACAACTTGCCGACTTTAAATTGCCGCGATACTTCCATGTGAGCCCAACTCCGTTACCTCGCAACATGTCGGGAAAAATTCTGAAGCGTGAATTAAAAATTGAACTTGCTCACCTCCCGGAAACAAGTAAGGCAATTCGTTAATGACTAAAACAAAAATCGGCATCACCATGATGTCGGCTGACTTCGCAATGGAGCCCAGCGAACTTGCTCGTGAAATTGAAGCACGTGGTTTTGAAAGTTTCTGGGTGCCAGAACACAGCAACATTCCGGTCAGTCGTGAAACACCATGGCCGGGCAGTTTGAGTGGCGAACCCTTGCCCGAGGAGTACTCACACCTGCATGATGCTTTTGTTGTGCTCGCAATGGCGGCGGCAGTGACCACAAAGCTTCGTCTAGGCGCGAGTGTGTTGTTGCCCGCACAACGCGATGCCATTTGGACATCGAAGCAAATTTCATCGTTAGATTTCCTCAGCAAGGGTCGCTTGGAAATTGGCGTTGGTGTGGGTTGGAACCGTGAAGAACTTGCCAGCCACGGCACAGCATTTCCCGACCGTTGGCAACGCACCCGCGAAACAGTGGAAGCCATGCGTGAGTTGTGGGCCAATGAAGTAGGCAGTTATTCAGGCAAATTCGTGAATATTGCACCTACCTGGCAATGGCCCAAGCCGGCGCAACCTTCTGGCCCACCTATTCACTTAGGCGGCGGCACGGGTCCACGTCTTCTCGGGCAAGTGGCACAGTGGGCCGATGGGTGGCTGCCTATTTCTGCACGCCCGTCGTTAGCGAGCCGATTGGTGTTGTTGCGCGAGGCATGTGAGCGTGCGGGTCGCGACTACAACACAATGAAAATCAGTGTGTTTGGTGCAAACACAACAGCCGATGGCTTATCGAATTTGTTCGAAGAAGGTATTACACGTGCTGTGCTCACATTGCCACCAGCAAAACGTGATGTCGTTTTGCCATTGCTCGATGAATGGGCTGCAACGCAAGAACAAGTTCTCGCGCGCGTGGGTTAGAACTTTTTGCGGTTCCTAATTGATTGAAATGTCAAAAAGTAAATGAAGGACTGAAGGCGAGTGCGTGAGCATTGTGCGTCTGCAGGAAAAGAGTCCAAGCTTGTCCATTCGTAGTCGTTTGTCGCAAGTTCATCGGCCAGTTGGTCAACTTCCTGTGCCGACATCGTTTTGCCACTTTCCAAAGTGATATCACCGTGAATGATTTTCATGGGAATATCTTTATCAAGCAATGGTAGATATGCAAGAAATTTTTTTACTCCATTGGTGCCGGTTAGGCGAGAACTGAAGCGAACTTCCACAAGTGTTTTGCGCGTTCGGTGGCATCGGTAAAGCCATCACGCAACGCACGCGAGCGCACTTCAAAAGAAATGGGCACATCGGGAACTACTCGCAAAAGCTCGGCAATCGGAAGCGCGCCTTCGCCTGGGCAACTACGACCATTAATTGCTTCGTCGAGAAGTTCTTCAAACTTTGTTGGCAGTTGTGCGGGAGCATCGGCAATTTGAATGTACGGGAACAACGACTTGTCGTAGGTGGCAACATCACTTGGGCTCGAACCTGAACGCGACAAGTGCAAGTTGTCAATAAGCACTCCACTGTTTGGCCTACTAGCTTGGCGCACAATGTCTGCAGCCATGGGCAGTGTGTTGAGAGGGAAGATGGGAAGAAACTCACACACAATGGTGATGCCGTGCGGCGCAGCGAAATCACAAGCTTGCGCATAGCGGTCGATATTTGCCTGTAAGTCTTTTTTCCGACTGGTGAACAAAATGAAACGGGCGCCTACTTCGGCAGCAGCTTCAATGAGTTGCTCTGCATAGTCATCAGCACCATCAGCAGGAATAATGGGCTCCATGTCGAGTGCAATAACGCCAGTGTCGTCAAGACGCTTTTTTACTTCTTTCGTTGTGGCAGAGGTCCAAGTAGCGCCATCAAACCAAATGCCACACGCTGGCCAACCGGCTCCTGCTGCAGCAGTAACCATGTCGGCGGGTGGAAGCGTTGGGTGTACGCCGGCAGCGAGTGAAAGTAGGCGGCTCACTTACGTTTTGCTTCAAAGGTGATGGGAAGCGAAGTAAGTGCACGCAAGGCAAAGTTGCGCTGGTAGTCAAGGTGCATGTCGGGGTCAACAAGTGCGAAGTCGGCAATGTTGTCGACGAATGCACGAAAACCAATGGCCAATTCGCGTCGCGCAAGTGGTGCGCCCAAGCAGAAATGAACGCCCGCACCAAAGCCAACATGTGAGCGTGTGTTGGCACGGTCGAGGTCTAGCTCATCGGGGTTTTCGAAATGGCGGTCGTCGCGGTTGGCTGCAGCGAATCGAATGTTCACTGTTGAACCAGCAGGAATAGTGACACCATGCATTTCCACATCAACTGTGGTGACGCGGAAGAGCCCTTGCACGGGGCCTTCCAGACGAATGGCTTCTTCAACAAGAACGGGAACGTACTTGTCGGGGTCGCTACGCAGTTGGCTCCATGCCTTCGGGTTTTTCGCAAGAAGCATGATGCCGCCAGAAAGTGCATTGGTGCTTGTTTCTGAACCACCAACAAAAGTGTCGGCCATCATTTCTGCATGGAGTTCTTCGTCGGACAAAGTGCGACCCCATTCAGGAATCACTGTGTTCACAATGTCGGAAAGCAAAGTGTCGTTGGGTTCTTTACGCAACTTGTCGAAGATGGGTTGGAAATAGTGCTGAGCCTCAATTTCCATTTCTGTTGACCACAGTGCTTCTTCTTCTGTTTGCATCATGCCAAGGCGCTGCACCCATGCATCGGTCCATGCCTTAATTTTCCAAATGTCTTCTTCGGGTGCACCCATCTGGAAGCCAATAACAATGAGGGGGAGTGGTACGGCAAATGCCTGTACCCAATCGCAAGTTCCTTTGTCAATGAATGCATCGATGAGTTGCTGCGAAACGCGTTCCACCATGGGGTCGAGCAACTTGATGCGGCTCGGGCGAAACGCGTGGTCGAATAGTGAA
>CAMCZG010000083.1 GCA_945886445.1 Bifidobacterium breve
GTGTACTTCTGATCATCGATGAAGTGCAAACAGGAATGGGTCGCACCGGAAAATGGTTTGGCTTTGAACATTCTGGTATCTCGCCCGATGCAGTATTGATGGCAAAGGCGCTCGGCAACGGTGTTCCAGTCGGCGCAATATGGGTGAAGGAAGATGTTGCTAAAGTTCTCCAACCAGGAGACCACGGCAGCACGTATAGCGGCACAGCGCTCGTGACTTCTGTAGTGCGTGCTGTCATTGCAGAAATGAAACGCATTAATGCTCCGCAACTTGCTGTTTCTGTAGGTGCGCAACTCACCGAGAAACTGCTCGTTGTTCCAGGAGTCGTTGGTGTTCGAGGGGCTGGTCTATTGCTCGGCATCGAGTTGGCACAAGGATGCGACGCTACAAAGGTGTATCAGGGCTGCCTTGCGCAGGGTTTGGTCACTAATGCGGTCAATGCTTCAACAATTCGTATGGCGCCTCCTTTGAACGTCAGTGCTGAACACATTGAGGAAGCTGTTGCCCTATTCGCCAATGTGATGGCTCAGGTAATGAAGGAAGTTGAGGCCTCTTCATGAGCATTCGTCACGTACTCGACATTTCCGATCTTGCAGTCAATGAACTAAACGATGTTCTCGCACTCGCGCAAGTACCTGTGGCGCAACTAGGTGCTCCACTGAGTGGCCATTGTGCTGCTCTCATTTTTGAAAAGCCTTCCAACAGAACGCGGCATTCGATGGAAGTAGCAGTGGTGCAACTCGGCGGTCACCCTGTCTATACCCGTGGCGAAGAAGTGGGCATTGATGTCAGAGAAACAGCGGAAGATGTTGCCCAAGTGATGGCGGGGTACCACGCATTTCTCGGTGCTCGAGTATTTCGGCACGATGTTGTTCAGAGAATGGCCGCGGTGTCATCAGTTCCCGTTGTAAATATGTTGAGTGATGTTGCACACCCGCTGCAGGCACTTGCCGATGTTTTGACTATGCAGCAGCAACATGGCAATTTGCAGGGGAAGAGAATCTCATGGGTAGGTGACTTCAATAATGTTGCGAAGTCTCTCGCCCAGGCGTGTGTCATGTTGGGTGCGGAGTTTGTTGTTTCAACGCCACCTCAATACCGCCCTACCGACAGCGAACTTGCATCCATTAACTCTTTAGGAGAGGGAAGCGTGCAGTACGTAGCCGCTCCTGCTGAAGCGGTCAAAGGATCAGTGGCAGTGCACACCGATGTCTGGATCTCTATGGGTGAAGAATCTGTGGCTGCGCAAAAGGCAGCAGCATTTGCAGGATTCATGGTGACGCAACATCTGATGGCCAACGCACAACAAGGCGCATGTTTTTATCATTGCCTCCCGGCGCATCGTGGTTCCGAGGTGGAAGCTGGTGTCATTGATGGGCCCAACAGTCGTGTCTTTGAACAGGCCCATAATCGTTTGCACAGTGCTCGTGGTTTATTGGCTTGGATTTTCCAACAGCAGAGTGCAGCAGTAAAGGATAGTGCGCAATCATGAGTACTAAAGCGCAACGACAGCAAGCGCTCGTGCGCATCATCGAGACAAAAGAAGTATCTAGTCAAAATGAACTCCGCACAATGCTCGCTAAAGAAGGCATCACAGCTACGCAAGTCACTATTTCTCGTGACTTGGAAGAAGTTGGTGCAGTAAAAGTGCGTTCCTCGCAGGGCGACACTATTTATGCAATTGCAAGTTTCGAACCCGCTCGGCGTGCAACAAATGATCAATTGCGTCGCGTGATGAGTGAATGGGTAGCCGAGGTTTCGCACAGCGGAAATTTGGTCATTTTGCGCACTCCACCTGGGTGTGCGCATGTGGTTGCTTCTGCGCTCGACCGTGCTGCACCAAAAGGCCTTCTCGGCACGGTGGCAGGAGACGACACCATTATGTGTGTCGCAACCGAGGCAGTGGGCGGTAAGAAATTATCTATTGAGTTGAGAACATTGGCAGGATTAAAAGGAGCTACATCGTGACCGAACAAGATGCACAGCGAGGGCAATTATGGCATGGTCGATTCGCGAGTGGCCCCGCCGAAGAGTTAATGGCCTTCACCGCTAGTTTGCCTTTCGATCAAGTTCTATGGCACGACGACATCACGGGTTCGCGTGCGCATGTCAATGGCCTTGAGCGGGCGAAATTATTGAGTACTGAAGAAGCAGAAGCTGTGCGCATTGCGCTGTCTCAGGTTCATGATGAATTTTCTTCAGGACAATTTTCATTTATGCCAAGTGATGAAGATATTCACACGGCAATTGAACGGCGTGTCACAGAAATAGCGGGAAGTGCTGGCGCTAAATTGCACACTGCCCGTAGCCGCAACGACCAGGTGGCTACCGCTTTGCGGTTATGGACTAGGCGCGAACTCACGCTGGTTGCTGGGCGCGTTCTCGACCTCATCGACGTATTGGTTGCGTCTGCCGACGCTGCTGGTTGGGGTAAGGGCAGCATTTACATGCCGGGCTATACGCACCTGCAGCGCGCACAGCCGGTGCAACTGTCACATCACCTTGCTGCGCACGCGTGGTCATTGCTGCGTGACACCGACAGAATCTTTTCTGCCATCGATAGAGGAAACATCTCTCCACTCGGCGCAGGCGCCCTTGCAGGGTCGTCTCTTCCCATTGATCCGTCATTGACCGCTAAAGAAATGGGCTTTCGGGCCGCATTCGTGAATTCACTCGATGCTGTGTCCGATCGTGATTTCGTGGCAGAAGCTCTCTTCAATATTGCTTTACTTGGTGTGCACTTGTCTCGCCTTGGTGAAGAGTGGGTGCTGTGGACTACAGAAGAGTTTGGTTTCGCCAAACTTGATGACGCTTATTCCACGGGTTCATCAATGCTTCCGCAGAAGAAGAACGCCGACATAGCAGAACTCGCTCGTGGAAAGTCTGGGCGGTTCATTGGCAACCTCACGGGTTTGCTCACCACATTGAAGGGTTTGCCTCTTGCGTATAACCGTGACCTGCAGGAAGATAAGGAACCCTTGTTCGATTCTGTGAACCAAGTGAAACTAGCTCTCAGCGCTTTGTCGGGAATGATCTCCACTGCCACGTTCAATAAGGACCGCATGCAGTTAGCCGCTGACGACCAACTCATGGCAGCAACCGACCTCGCAGAGTGGATGGTGCGCAAGGGTATACCTTTCCGTCAGGCGCATGCTCATGTGGGCGAACTGGTGCAGCAGTCAATCAAAACAGGAAAACCATTGCATGACCTTGCGTTAGCAAGCGATCTATTCGGCAAATTTGCGGCAGAACTCATTGCACCTGGTGTTGGCGTCAGCATGCGTACGTCGCCTGGTGGTGCAGGTCCTGTTCCTGGTGAAGTTCAGCGTCAACAGTTAGAACTCGCAATAGAAGTTGCCCGTGGTGAATGGGAAGACCTGCTCGCTATTTAACTTTGCTTACGAAATAAGTGAACGAGTTCCTATGCCGTGATACGAACTGTTTGCGATTACTTGGTCGCTGTGGGTCTTTCTTTTGCCTTGCCAAATATCAATGCGTAAATCGGCAACGGGGCCCGCTGGTTCCATGCGCAGCCAACCCGTCGGAGCCTCACGTTCGGCACAAAACGCTTCTACTGCTTCACGAAATGCCTTTTTCGTTTCTTGGCTGAGGTATTGCCACACAATGGAGTGGAAAATCAACACAGGCTCGTCGAAAGAAATATTTTCAAATTGCTGATGAATCCATTCGGCCGCGTCTTGTTGATCGGGAGAAACATACGTTGACGAAGCGCATGCATTGTTCATGGCATTGCGTAAGCGTGCGAAGCGATCGAATTGATCTGGCCATACAAACGACAACAGAGTGAACTGGTCATTTATGTTGTGCGCGTCAAGCGGCGCAATGTCGCATCCGCGTCGAGAAAGAAGTGATGGGCAACGAGAAATATCAGGAACAGGTGTGTCCCAAGCTTTCTCCTCGAATCGAACCAACGCATTCTCATTTCCAAAACTTGTTCCGTTCGCTTCAAAGAAGTAGTTGTCTACTTGTAAGTTCAAACCACATGAAGAACCAATTTCACGGAGATGCGTTGCAGATATGTTTACTGCACGAGCAAAAAACGACATGCCGGTCACCAACATGGTGGTGCGACCCACTTCGTTTGTTTGAACAGAACGCGAGAGCCCTTCGTCAATGTCATCACGAAAGGTTGCGAGCGCTTCCAGGTAATCAGCAATGAGTGTTGGCCCTGGTGTTCCACCGGTCGACGGAAAATGGCGGGCAATGCTGGGTGCCTTGCCTGTTAACGCAAGACGATGAATTGCTCCGGCGATGCGCAAAGGGGCCGCATCGCGCAGTGGACGAATGGTGAGATGTTCAGAAATGCGTGCGGTCACTCCATTGTTATTGAGGTCTACTGCCATTTCCTGAAAAATCTCTTCGTACAGAGGTGAACCCAGTTGGGCACAAAGACCGCTCTGGTGCAGGAGTGCGTCGTGAAAGGTCAATTCAGGAGCGGCCACAGCGCAAACCTACCTGTAAAAGATTTTGGGATATAAAACCGAATTCAGGAGTGGTACATGGCAACATAAATAGGTGAATATCTTTCCTGAACTGCAGGCCCGTGGGCTAGTCCACGACTCCACTCCGGCTGCAGCCTTGGAAGAGCGTCTTGCGAAGCACTCGGTGGGGGTTTACGTCGGTTTCGACCCCACAGCCAATTCCCTGCATGTGGGTCACTTGCTCGGCCAAATTTCTCTGCGGCGCCTGCAACTGGCTGGCCATCGTCCCTTTCCTCTGGCCGGGGGCGCCACTGGGATGGTGGGAGACCCATCTGGCCGCAGTGAAGAACGTAATTTGCTCGATGCCGAGACGCTGTCGTACAACGTGGCGTGTATTTCGGGCCAGCTCAGTCGATTACTCGATTTCTCGCCGGGCAAATATGCAGCAACCCTGGTGAACAATGCCGACTGGACCGCGCAGGTGACCGCTCTCGATTTTTTGCGTGATGTGGGTAAGCACATCACCATCAACCAGATGCTGGCCAAAGACTCTGTGAAGTCGCGCCTCACCTCGGAAAATGGCTTATCTTTCACCGAGTTCAGCTACATGTTGTTGCAAGCCAACGATTTCCGTCATCTCAGCGCCACTCACGACGTTGAACTACAAATGGGGGGCAGCGACCAGTGGGGCAATATCACCGCAGGAATCGACCTCATTCGCAAAACGCTCTCCCGCCAGGCGCACGGCATCACTTGGCCACTCGTGACGCGCAGCGACGGCTCAAAATTCGGTAAGACCGCCGATGGGGCAGTGTGGCTCGACGCAGAGCGCACTAGCCCCTATCAATTCCGTCAATTCTGGATGCAGCTCTCCGATGTCGAAATTGCTCGGTATTTGCCCCAATTCTCGCTGTCGACGTTAGAAGAGTGCGCTGCAATTCTTACTGAACATGCATCTGCGCCAGAAAAGAGAGTTGCGCAAAAGCACCTCGCCCAAGAGCTCACTGCAATGGTGCACGGTGCTCCCGGTGCACAAGCTGCTGCACAAGTATCCGATATTTTGTTCGGTGCCGACCCCACAAGTGCCAGTAAAGAAGCATTTCTAGCTGTGGCTCGCGAGGTGCCCTGCTCAACCGTTCACGACATGCCTATTGACGTGGTGACGTTGCTCAGCGATATCAAATTGTGCAGTTCAAAAAGTGAAGCGCGACGCACAATTGAGCAAGGCGGCGTGCGTATTAATGGTCAAGTGGTCACGTTAGAAACTGCAGTGGGCGACATCACTGAGCTCCACGGAAAGTACTTATTAGTGCGGAGGGGCAAAACCGCTTACCACCTCGTTGAGAAAAAGAGATAACTCAAAATAAATCTCCGCAGTTGGTTGTTAATGCTGCGTTTCCCGATAATCTGCAGAGCCCAGCAATAGCTGGTTGATCATCACATCGAAGTGAAGGAAACTCCATTTCGCTGCGATGATCGTCGAGTGAAAGTCTCTAGATTTCGGGTTGACGTTTTGTAACGTTTCCGATAGAGTTGACACTCGCCCCCAAAAGCCGGTTGCACTTGTTGCCCGGAACTGTGGAGGATCGGCATGACCGCTTTCGGGCGGGTGCCCACTTTGCTCCTTGAAAACGAAAGAGAAGATAGAACGCCAGTGCGGGCGGAAGGCTTTTTGCTTTCCGTCTGTCAATTCTGGTCAGACGCCAGTCTGACCAAACAAGTAATACCGCCGGTCGGGTCAAACCGATCGGTCAACAAATTAAAGCCAAGGTTGTGGTGACATGCAGAGTAGATTCCGCTCGTCACCGCAAGCTTTCCAAACGGTTTCCAGCTTCGGCTGGTTTCGGTTTCAACGGAGAGTTTGATCCTGGCTCAGGACGAACGCTGGCGGCGTGCTTAACACATGCAAGTCGAACGGAATCCAAGTGGTGGTAACACCGCGAAAGATTTAGTGGCGAACGGGTGAGGAACACGTGAGGAACCTGCCCCAAACTTTGGGATAACAGTTGGAAACGACTGCTAATACCAGATGCCGTTACTTTGTCGCATGGCGAGGTAACGAAAGTTTTTCGGTTTGGGAGGGCCTCGCGGCCTATCAGCTTGTTGGTGAGGTAATGGCTCACCAAGGCAACGACGGGTAGCTGGTCTGAGAGGATGATCAGCCACACTGGGACTGAGACACGGCCCAGACTCCTACGGGAGGCAGCAGTGGGGAATCTTGCGCAATGGGCGAAAGCCTGACGCAGCAACGCCGCGTGCGGGATGAAGGC
>CAMCZG010000084.1 GCA_945886445.1 Bifidobacterium breve
TGCTGTTGTTGCTGACGCTACCCCGTCACCATTCGCGTTGACACCTTGAATTTGAACGTCATACGACGTGCCATTCACCAACGCTGTCGTGCCATCACTACTCAATGCTGAAATCACTAACGGTGATGCAGTATCACCAGCGGCGCGCATTCTGAATGTAGTACCGCCATCAGTGGAATACTTGTAATTCGTTATCGCCGAACCACCAGAAGCACCCGCCGTGAAAGCCACCGACAACGACGCATTCGATGTTGTGATTGAGCTAATTGTTGGCGCACTCGGTGTTGTTGATGGGATGACTCCAGGTGAAACTGTGGAGAACTGACTTGTTCCAACGTTATTGGTTGCTGCCACACGGAAGATGTATGAGGTCCCGTTCGTTAAGCCTGTCACTGTTGCAGACGTAGCAGTAGAAGTTGCATCGGCAAAGGTCGCCCATGTTGCACCCGAGTTTGACGAGTACTCAATGACGTAGTCAAGAATGTCTGAGCCACCAACAGAACTCGGTGCCGACCATGTGAGAGAAACTGTGCCGTTGCCACTCGTACCTGAAACCGATGTAGGCATTCCTGGCACAGCCGCCGGCACTACTGACTGCGATGCACTCGAAGGGTTTCCTTCTCCAACGCTGTTAGTTGCCGACACAGTAAAGGTGTAGGACGTGCCATTTGTAAGACCGAGAACATCACAACTCAGCGGACCACTCGCCCATACGCATGTCAACCCGCCAGGGTTTGAAGTAGCGGTGTATCGCGTAATGGTTGCGCCATTGCTCGCCGATGAAACCCAAGAAATACTGGCTAGTTCATCGCCACGCGTGGCAGAAACTGAAGTAGGTACACCAGGAACTGCAGCGGGAATTACCCCCGTGGACATGGCAGAAGTTTCGCCAAGACCCACGGCATTCACTGCAACAGTTTTGAAGTAGTACGTAGAACCATTAGTAAGCCCCGTCACTACGGCAGTCCTATTCGTGGAAACTGGTTCTGAGAACGTCACGAATGGCCCGATGGAGAACGCTGAGTACCACACTTCGTAATCGGTAATTTCTGTTCCACCATTTTGGAGTGGTGTGGACCACGAGAGATTCACACGACCATCACCAGAGGTTCCCACTACAGACATAGGCGCGCTAGGTGTGGTGACCGGGATAGCAGAAGCCGAAACTGCAGACTGCTCACTCGTGCCAGCGCTGTTGGTTGCTGAAACGGTAAAGGTATATGAACGGCCATTCGTTAATCCGAGAACTGTGCACGAAGGCGACGCCGAACTTCCTGATTGTACCGTGAACGTACACGAGTGAACTCCTGGCGTAGAAGTAACAAGATATGAAGTGATGGAAGCACCACCGTTAGAACTTGGCGCCACCCAACTCACTATTGCTTGAGCATTGCTCACGACAACTGAAACAGATCGTGGTGCACTTGGTGGGACCACAGGCAAGGTGTAGGTCATCACCTGTCGAATTCCCGTTTTTGACTGAGACTGGAATACGGCGAGTTGATGCGTACCTGGTTGCAGCGATGCAGGAACTCTTCCTGTTAGTGAGATTGATCCAGAAGCATCAGCAAGCGCTGTGTCTAAGACCTCTGGCGTTGAAGCAACTACGAGCTGCACCCATTGTCGAGGAACGAGACCGGAATAACGAACGGTTACTTCATCGCCCGGGCTAAATGATGACGAAGCCCGCAATGGCTGCGCAGGATCAACTATCGGCAGTGCCAAGATGTCACCTTCGCTCGGTGCTGCTGTTGGGGCCACTGGAATTGTTGTTGTGGTGGTTGTCGGCGCAACTGTTGTTGTAGTGGTTGGAGCCACAGTTGTTGTGGGTATCGGTGCTTCAGTAGTGGTCGTGGTTGTTGGCGCCACAGTGGTCGTGGTTGTTGTTTCCACTGCCGCAGAAGAGAGATCTGGCTTGCCAGTGAACTCACGTGCGTCTGGTGGCGGAAGCCCTGCTTTCACCAAAGGAGCATCTAAAACTTCAGGCAATTTTGTCGTGGTCTTTTGGTTCTCTAACTGGCCCTGCTGACGAGTTGTATTTTTCTCTCCGTTGTCAGAAACCACAAGGTGCTCTGTCTCTGTCGGCGACACCTGAGTGAACACTTCATAGTTCACGCCCTCGGTGGCGCCACTTGCCGAACCTGTACGAACATCAAGTGCAGGTGCAGCCTCAGATGTTTTAAATTCTAGAGCCTGACCATCGTCGGTGGTGATAGTGACCGTAATTCCATCACCCTCAACGCTGACCGTGTTGGTATTTCCCGCGGAGGAAGCAACCGAGTCTTCGTTCGAAAGGGTGAGCCCCACTTGCGGGTCGTCTACGGCAACTTGTACATCTGAAATCTGTATTTCTACCGAAGGCGCCGTTGACTGTGAATCAATTTCAAAAATAGCTTGCGGGGTAACACCCACGATGCGCGTTGTTGATCCGATCTTTAGCGACACGCCCTTTCCACTCAGGTTCGTGAAGACGAGGTAATCGGTGGGGCCCTGTCTATTCGCATCAGCAAGATCAGGGCGCGGTGGAAGTGCAGCGCGCAATGGGCGCACCACACTGTCGCCCACAAGTTGAGAACCTGGAGTCAACTCACCATCTGCCGACTGGATAGACCAGTCTGGTTTTGCCGAGCGAATGAGCAGCAACGATTTCTGCACTCCGACTTTGCCACCACAAAATGGACACGTTCCATCAATACGTGCATCGAGTGGAGTGATGTCGAGGTCACCCTTACCCCCCTGCCACAGCTTTGGGTCAGACACCGGGTCTGCGCCAGAGAATGAAAACTTCCACGACTCTTCTGAGAGATTGACTTCTACGTAGCGATTCATTCCAGGCCAGTTCGAGTCGTACACCATGATGTGCGCAATATCCACTGAAGGATATTCAACCGCATAGGGAAGTACCGCATGACCACCGGAGTCGGTATAAACGCCCAACGTAAACTTTGGTGCACCAGTTTTGAGCGACTCCACTAGTGCAGAAACAATTTCCGATGGACGTTTTTTTGCCCATGTTTTTGTTGCCTCTTGTGTCTCACCCAAGAACTGCGTAGCGAATGCGCGCATGATGGCGTGTGTGAGTTCTTCTTGTTGCGCAAGTGTGATGGTCTTCGGTAACTCATTACCAATAAAGCGAGTCGAGGCAAGAACTGCGAGTCCTTCACAGTGACCCGACACTCGCGCTTGGTTCACCATGCGCGCCCATGCGCGCGCTTCAGCCGACAGTTCGCAGTCTCCGCTGGTTTGCACGCAAATTTCTGATCCAGAGGCGAACATCGTCGACACATCATTCGCGTTAAATTCAGTCGGGGTTGCAGCTGCACCAAAGTTGGGAAATGCGAAACCATCAGGGTTCGGTTTTGCTCCGCTATCTACTTCTGTGGCAGGGATTGCTGCGTTCTTCACAGCCAGAGGATCTTTAGATGCAGCACCGCCGCCACTGCATGCAGCAAGGAGCATCGCAACTCCCAGGGCAGTCAAGCCACCCACCACCACAGACCGAATGTGCATTTAATGTAAATCTAGTCCTAAAAGGGGCATATTTCATATCGGCAAGACCCTGAATCTGGTTAAAAATAATGCTTTGCGCCCTATTGAGTGGCAATACTGGCACGAAATTCGCCTTCTGCGATACGCGCAGCAATTTCAGGGTTTGGTACGTCCAGGCGTTCCAAGGTGACCCCACGAATTTCACCGGTGAAGCGATACACGTGCGGGTACTTTCCTACAGGCGCACCCGTGTCCATTCCGATGTCAAACGACTCTCCACTCATCGAAAAAACAATCGGAACTGTGCGTTCTACGCGAACATGTGCAACCGCTTTTTCGTCAACAAGTAACACCGCTTCGCCACCAGCGCCGAAGCCACCGTCGTACGCAAAGTCAACAACAACTTCATGTGAACCTGGTGAAAGTGGCGTTAAAGAATGCGCTACAAAATGATCATGCCCCATCCAGTTGTAGTGGTACACCGGGCAACCAGCATCGTCTAAGTACAAAGACCATCCGGCCATGTTTCCTCCTTGGCACGCAATGACCCCGCGCTCGCCCCTTTCGCCCACTTTGATGTTTGCTGAGATGCGAAAAGAACAATTCTTTAGGTTCACAACAGAACGTTCAGGCATGCGAATGTGAGCAGATGTGTAGGTGTATTTCTTTATCCCACCCAAACTCTCTGGTGGCAAGATGGGCATACCTAACGCTGAGATGGGTTCACGCAATGGGTACACATTGTGCTGCTCGGCAACTTCATCAAACATCTCTCGCAGCGCTTTTAGTTTTTCTGGATGCTGTAGAGCAAGGTCGTTGCCTTGGGAGAAGTCTTCACGAATGTTGTACAGCTCCCATTTTTCTTCTGGGCCATTAAAAGGAAACGAACCAAATCTGTTCCAGGGCACGCGGCCGTGATAGCAAGATGCAATCCAACCGTCGTGATACAAGGCTCGGTTGCCAAACATCTCAAAATACTGGGTGTCTCGAAGGCTCTCTGCCTCTGCATCATCGAGGGTGTACAACATTGACACCCCGTCAACGTGTAATTGCTCAAGGCCATTCACATGTGTTGGCATTTCTATGCCTGCTGCTGCCAAAATTGTTGGCATCACATCGACCACGTGATGAAACTGCGTCCTTAACCCACCTGCATTCTCAATGCGGCTAGGCCACGACAGCGCCATTGCGTTGCGAGTACCACCAAAATGTGAAGCCACCTGTTTCATCCACTGGAATGGAGAGTCAAGGGCCCATGCCCAGCCAACGTTGTAGTGATTTTCACATCGCGCAGTTCCAAAGTCGTCCATATGGTCGAGCAACCACTCGGGGTCTTCTGGAATTCCATTTTGAAATGAAGGAGCACTCCATGCGCCGTGAATTGTTCCCTCTGCCGACGCACCATTGTCACCAGTGATGTAAATGAACAATGTGTTGTCGGCTATGCCAAGGTCGTCGACGGCATCAAGCAACCTGCCAATTTGAGCATCGGTGTGTGCCAAGAAGCCTGCAAAGGTTTCCATCAACCTGCTGGCAACGGGTTTATACCGGTCGGGGTAATCGGCCCACGATGGAATCTCTTCTGGTCGCTCTGTTAACAAAGTTTCCGAGGGAATCACACCCGACTCCAACTGCCGCGTATAAATCTCCTCGCGCAGCGCATCCCAACCACCATCGAAGTGGCCTTTGAATTTATCAATCCACTCTTTACCCACATGGTGCGGGCAGTGCATTGCGCCTGTTGCCACATAGGTGAAAAATGGCTTCTGAGGTTGCGAACTTTTTTGCACCTGCATCCACGAAATTGCCTGATCAACAATGTCTTCGGTCATGTGGTAATCATCACGACCTTCGTATGGCATCACCGGCGTGGTTTGGTCGAACAGTGGAGGCTCCCACTGCGATGCCTCGGCATTGATAATTCCGTAAAAGCGTTCAAAACCCATACCTGTTGGCCATCTGTCGAAGGGGCCTGCCAGTGTTTGTTCCCACATCGGGGTGAGATGCCACTTTCCAAAACACGATGTGGAGTAACCAGAGAGACGCAAAATTTCCGCAACCGACGCAGCCTCTTTGGGTATGACACTGTCGTAACCAGGAAACACATTCGCTGCTTCAGGAATTCCACCCATATGCACGGTGTGGTGATTACGCCCCGTCAACATTGCTGCTCGCGTGGGCGAACACAAGGCGGTGGTATGAAACTGGTTGTAGCGCAAGCCGTTCTTCGCTACTCGGTCTAATGCTGGAGTAGGAACTGGCCCACCAAATGTTCCACACGTACCGAACCCCACGTCGTCGAGTAGCACGAGAACAATATTCGGCGCACCCGCAGGAGCTTGCGTTGTGGTAATTGCAGTGGGTTGCGACTCGGAAATAGTAGCGCCCATTTCACCCGCGTATGGCGGTGTTGCATGAGGCAACGATGAATTCACGATGAAAAACCCTTATTTTCAAGTGCTTTTCGAAACTTTTCTACCGCAGTTGTATCGCCGCTGATCGATACCGAACTCTCTGCAACCATGTCGCTCCACAGCACGGAACCTTTCAACAGCGCATGCAACGTTTTTTGTGACATCACTACCGTGCTGTCGGGGCTCGCCCCTGCAGTAGGCACTGCTACCCCATTGCGCACATGCAAACCACAAACAACATCATCAATGTGAAACACAATGTGATGGTTCATACCTTCAATTGCAGTTGGTTCAATGAGAACGCGCAACGTTGCAATGAGTTCATCGCTTGGCGTGGTACGCAAAACTACAGAACTAAATGTGTGGCGCATAAACCGGTCCATCGGCATTGAGCCGTCAAGGTGCCTTGCGCGGGTAATTGCCCAATTGCGAATATTGGCAGCAGGTGTGCGCTCGGCAATAACGCGTAAGCAACTTGCGAGAAGTACACGGTCGGCTTCGGTTGCATCTGCAGAGCGCGCCAACCACGTAGATAGTTCTGTTGCCCAACGAACGTCATTAGCTTCAAGTGCGGCTTGTGCCTGGCGCGCTACTTCCTCTCGCCCACCAAAGCCGGCGATGAGCTTTGCATACCTTTCCTCTGGCTCCA
>CAMCZG010000085.1 GCA_945886445.1 Bifidobacterium breve
GAGGTCAGCGGCATCGCTCACTTCCCAAGACTGCACGAGAAGATGAGTTTCAGGGAACGGGTTCCAGCCCTCGAATGCCGTGTACATGGCAGATTCCGTAGCCATGGGGAGCGGTTGAATAGCAGGGTCTTGGGTGAGAACAAGGAGAACAGCCTTCATCTCTTCATCATGGCACCCCTGCGTGGGCATTTGAGAAAGAAGCCCGTAGGCTTTTTACGCCGGCTTGTGTGCGTTGTTCCAACCCTTCAACACTCCAAGCCGGTTTTTCATGCCCATACGGGGCTTTACGAAGTGGCATAGCGCCAAAGGGAGCCCCAATGAAGTGGCACGAACGAGAAAATGCTGAGGCATCAAAAAGGTCTTTGAATAAGCAAGAAGCTTTGCGCGAAAAAATTGCGCAGATGAAAGCTGAAGCTGAGAAGAAGAAAAAAGCAGAGCCGACTAAGGCTGAGTAATTTGCTCGCTGATGCGCGCGTAAGCGGGCGCAGGGTTATTTGAGGTAATGACATCTGACATGTGAATGTCACCCGACTTAATTCCATTGATGATGTGCGCAAATGATGCGTTGTAGCTGTCGAGGTCGCTTGCGCTGTGTTCGTATATTGCGAGAAATTGATGTTCGCAGACCCAGGGCTGTTTCACCATGTTGATGTTGGTGGCGGCAAAGCGTTGCGCCGCAAGGAAGCCTGGCAAGGCAAGTATTTCTGGAAGATGTGTTTCTTCGTACCAGAGATGAAAATCATTCTCTAACTCTGGAGCAGTTGGGCTGGAGTACGCCATGAATACTGAGTTAGGTACGCGGAGTTGTGTATTTGGGCCAACGTGGCGTGGAGCTTCTTCAACGTAGTAAAGCGCACGCATGGTGGCGCGGTCCATGACGTTGTTAGGTGAGCGTCGCATTTCATCGTCGGCAATGCGGCGCATGTGCTCGTCGGAAATTTCTTGTAGATGCTCAAGGTTGCGCACATCAAGTTCATACAACGTGAGATATTTCTGATCGAACACTTGCCAGCCGTCAAATGCTTTGTAGCGCGTGGCCGATACGTAGCCAGGCACAGCAAGTACATCGGGCACATGAATATTGGTGTACCAGTCGTTGTAGGCAACTTCTGCTTCTGTGCTTGCAGGGTTAGTTAGTACAACGAGAACGGCTTTCATGTTGGTTTAACCCAGTTTCCTTGTGCATCGAAGATAAGCGGTGTGAGTTCGCCCTCTTGTACCTCAACATCGGTGCCAAGAGAAACGGGAACTTTTTGGTAATTCCATTTCATCACATCGACGGTGAGTTCAATAATTTGGTCGCGCGTGAAATGCAAAAGAAGATCTGCTTTTTGCTGCGGGGTAATACTGCCGGGTTGGGTCATGAGCGCATCGGCATAACGCAAAGCGGCTTTATGACGTTCTGAGAGGCTGCTTGTTTCGTAGTGGTCTACTTCTGCAATGGTGGATTCATTAAGACCATCTTGTTTGGCAACTGCCAAACGAACAGATAGTCAAGTTTTACAGTCGTGGTAGCGCGCACAACGCAAACGCACAATTTCTGTGGTGATGGGGTCGAGCGCTGTCATGCGTACGACCGCTGCTTGCCAGTCGCCGAGTGGAGTGCGCAATGGAACTGCTGCGTAAGTTTTTGGCGCGATGCGTGCGATACGTGTGTTCATTTGTTTTCTCCAAACAAAGTTTGCCAGGCCAGGGAAATGCGGATGCGTTGTTCAACTACCAAGAGAGCGCTTACGAAGTCGGCGAGTTCTTGTTGTCCTAAGAGTTCACCCACACGTAGGGCGGTGGTTTCTTGCAGGCTTGCTACGTCAATAACGAATTCTTCGGTGAATGCGAGGCAGGCTTTTTCTGATTCTGTAAAAAGCGGCGACAGTGGCCATTGCGAAAGTGCGCTGCGCTTTTCAGCGGTGAGTGCAGCTTGCGGTGTGTTGATGGATAGTTCGGCTTGCGCACCCAGCATGCTGGCAATACGTAGGCGGCACAGTTCCAAAATATGTGGGTCGACAGTGACCCATGCGGCCTCGTGGGCGGCGGTGAGTTGTTCTAGGACATCGGGGAACTGCGCCAAATGGGCGCTTAACGTGGCTGATGTGGCAGTAGTCATGCCTTATCAATATATGCCATCCGTAAGGTACTTTTTCCAAGGCAGAATAGGGACATGGCGGAACTGGTTGAAGTAGAGCGCACGGGCGATGTGGTGACCCTCACGCTGAATCAGCCAGAAAAACGCAATGCGCTGTCGCTGCCGGTGCTGAAAGAACTCACGAAGGCTTTTGCTGCTGTGGGGAAGAGCGATGCCACCGGGGTCATCCTTGCTGCCCGAGGCCCCGTGTTTTCTGCGGGTCATAATTTTGGTGACATGTTTGGCGCCAATTACGCAACGACCTACGAAGTATTCAATACGTGTACCCAAATGATGCAGACCATCCAGTCCATTCCACAGGTGGTGGTGGCACGCGTGCATGCGCTGGCAACGGCAGCTGGGTGCCAACTGGTAGCAACATGCGATTTGGCTGTTGCGGCCGACACTTCTTCTTTTGCCATTCCCGGTGGGAAGGGTGGCCTATTTTGTCATACGCCCCTTGTTGCGGTGTCGCGCAATATTGGTCGCAAGCGTGCCCTTGAAATGGCACTCACTGGTGATGCCATAGATGCAGCAACTGCATTGCAGTGGGGGTTTGTGAATGCAGTGGTGCCAGCAAGCGAACTAGAAGCAGCAACACTTGATTTATTGCAACGTGCGACGCGTGGCTCGGCGCATTCAAAAGGTTTAGGAAAAGCTGCCTTTTACAAACAAGTACAAATGGGCGAGAGCGATGCCTATACATACGCGGTAGGAATGATGGCCGCAGCTGCAGTGACCCCAGATGCGCAAGAAGGCATTGCGGCGTTTTTAGAAAAAAGGCATCCGGAGTTTCCCGCACAGGTGAAAGAAAATTCATGAGCACTCTTGAAGAACTTCCACTCACCATTGAATTTGCCGTGAGCGGTATGACCTGTGGGGCTTGTGCAGCGCGTATTCAAGATCAATTAAACAAAATTGATGGCGTTGATGCCTCAGTGAACTACGCAACGGAAACCGCAACTGTGCGTACTCGATTTGGCATACAAACCAATGAACTCATTCAAGCAGTGGAAGAAGCGGGCTACAGGGCAGCGCTGCGCGAGGCCGATGCGCCGGTGGGTGCAACCGAGGAAGAATTTGCAGAGAGCCTCATGGCTTTGCGTAACCGACTTGTTACATGTGCAGTGCTCACTGCGCCAGTGTTTTTCTTTTCCATGTTCGAATCGATGCAGTTTCAGAACTGGCAATGGTGGGCACTTGTGTTTTCTGCTCCGGTAGTGACGTGGGGGGCATGGCCATTTCATAGAGCTGCAGTAATGAACTTGCGACATCGGGCAACCACCATGGACACACTTATTTCCATTGGGGTAGTTGCTGCAGTGGCGTGGTCATTGTGGGCGTTGATTTGGGGTGATGCCGCAAGTAGCTATGGCTCAATGGCGGGTATGTCGGGAATGAGCCATGGTTCGTACCACGTGTATTTTGAAGTGGCCGCAACCGTAACGGTCTTCATTCTTGCGGGGCGCTATCTGGAAGCGCGCGCAAAACGTAGTGCAGGTAATGCATTGCGGGCGTTGTTGGCATTAGGAGCACACACCGCAGTTGTTTTAGAAGATGGTGTTGAACGTAAGGTTGATGCCAAAAACTTGCGAGTGAACGACGTCATTGTTGTGCGACCCGGCGAAAAAATTGCCACCGACGGTGTGGTGATTGAAGGCGACTCAAGCATTGATATGTCAATGCTCACGGGCGAAAGCGTGCCTGTTGATGTAGTTGTAGGCGACGCTGTTACTGGTGCAACTATTAACTTGACGGGGCGGTTGAAAGTTCGCGTTTCGCGTGTTGGGGCCGACACCACCTTTGCTCACATGGCGAAACTGGTACGTGAGGCACAGGCAACAAAAGCACCAGTGCAAAAACTTGCCGACAAGGTGAGCAGCATTTTTGTTCCGGTTGTACTGCTCATTTCATTAGTGACATTGATTGCATGGTTTGTTGTAGATGGGGATGCAACAAAAGCCTTCACAGCCGCTGTTGCCGTACTCATCATTGCTTGCCCTTGTGCGCTGGGGCTTGCTACACCTACTGCACTCATGGTGGGTAGTGGCCGTGGGGCACAACTGGGCATTGTTATTAAAGGTGTCGACGTTCTGCAAAGTACGCGTCGCATTGACACTGTGGTGTTCGACAAGACCGGCACTGTTACCACTGGCGTCATGCAACTGCGCAACGTGGTGTGCGCTGAAGGCATTGAACGCGGCGATGCACTGCGCATTATTGGTGCACTTGAACTGGCTAGCGAGCACCCCATTGCTCGCGCTATTGCCATTGCCGCTCAAAAGGAATTCGGAACACTTCCCGATGTACAGGAGTTTGTTTCGTTAACTGGCATGGGTGCACGCGGCGTTGTTGATGGCGTCAGTGTCATTGTGGGCCACGAGCGCTTGTTGCAAAAGGAACTTATTCTTATTCCGGGTCCATTGCGTACTGCGTTAGCCGACGCACGGGCAGAAGGAAATACTGCAGTGATTGCTGCATGGGGCGGCTCTGCTCGCGCCGTTTGTGTTGTTGCTGATCAGCCGAAATCAACGAGTAAGGAAGCAATCGCAACTTTGCGCGCTATGGGCTTAGCGCCGGTGTTGTTAACGGGCGATAACCAGGCAACAGCAATGGCTATTGCCTTACAAGTGGGCATTGAAGCCGATGATTATCATGTGCGTGGTGGTGTTTTGCCCGATGAAAAAGTTGCAGTGATTCGAGAACTGCAAGATCGTGGATACGCCGTAGCGATGGTGGGCGATGGCGTGAACGATGCGGCCGCACTTGCGCAAGCCGATGTTGGTATTGCAATGGGTACAGGCACGGACGTTGCGATGCAAGCAAGTGATCTCACAATTGTCAGTGGCGACCTTCGTTTAGTTGCCGACGCCATTGCGTTATCGCGCGCAACGTTGCGCACAATTGGTGCCAACGTTTTTTGGGCCTTTGCATATAACGCTGCTGCAATACCTCTAGCGGCAAGTGGAAAACTGAACCCGATGTGGGCAGGCCTAGCTATGGCATGTTCAAGTGTTTTTGTGGTGTTGAACAGCTTGCGTTTGCGGCGAGTGAAGTTGCGCCACCGCTAAGGCGTTGGCGTTCTTTTTCCTCGTAAATGCGAATCGCTTTAAAGTTTTCAGTCGATAGAGCTGACCGAGCAAAGCTAAGTGCTTCGGCGCGTTGCCAACGAACAGTGCGGGCACGAATTCGTAGAATAATTCCAATCTCTTTGCTCGTGTATCCGGCCGCAACCAGTCTTAAAAGAGCGAGTCGCTCGGGGTTCATATTGCGAGATTCAAGTTCAGTGATGGCATCGTTACTGCCGTCGTATCCGGAAAAGATGCTGTTGGGCTCGCGAGTCATATCGCGTAAAAAGCCATCGACGACGTCGGGGTCAAAGTGCTCCACAGTTGTTTGCCTTTTGCGTTGTGGCACAACGAATTCTTTGTACTCCACATCGCGCACAATGTTGGCGGCAATCTTGCGTGGTCGGTTGTCGCTGGGGTAGGTGCGAACAACCAACCACACCTGGGCCATCACCGCATTGAGCGCCTCTTCCACTCCACCGGGGTGAATGCGACCGCGCCGTTTAGCAATGGCAAGAATGGGCGGAACTACACGTTGAACCGCAAGTCGAGCAGCGAGCTCGTCGGTACGAGCGAGGCGAACCACCTGTGCCAAATATTGGTCAGATTCATCGCAGTGAGATGGGCGATCAAAGCCCATGCGCACCAGCATCTGGTCGAGGTGGGTTACAGGTTCACCGGGTAGGCCCCATGCGTTGGCATGCGCAATGCATGAGGGGCGCCGTGCGATGGCATTCCACTCGTCGACAATGATTTTCACCGAGGGTGTGGTGAAATCGGCACGAACTAAGGGTACGTATTCGTATTTATTAAATGGTTCTGTGGGTGTGATGGTGCTCTGTGTTGTTTGCATACGGCACCATGCGCCGCGTGCATCACCTGGGTTCCCCTCAAAGGTCTCACCGCAAGTCTCACTCTGACACAATGAGTGCGTGCGAAATATTTTGCCTTCCGGAACCGACGTAGAAATTGCCCGCCCCAGTGGCTCGCCTCGTATTGGGCTTGTGGTGACCCCCGATATTTTTGGCTTGCGGCCGCTTTACGACAATTTGGTATCGCAGTGGGCCACCGAGTGGGGCATGGCGGTTGCGGCCGTGGAGCCTTTCCCAGGTAAAAATCTTGGCGCCGACGTTGAACCACGTTTCGCAGCAGTCAAAGATATTGATGACGAAAAGCACTTACGTGACCTTCATGAGGCAGCCGACATGCTTGATACC
>CAMCZG010000086.1 GCA_945886445.1 Bifidobacterium breve
CTCGCCGATGAGAAAATGTTGGCGGCTTCTGTCATCGACAAAAGCACTCGCACAGACCTCATCAATCTCTTTCTTCATGAACTAGGCGACGCCAAGAAAAATGCCGAGAAATTAGGTTGGCAGTAAAAGTGTCTAATGAAAGCATTTCCCCATCTGAAACGGGAAATATGCAAGTCACAAGCACTGTATGCATCTTGTGCGGTTCGCCGTATGGGAAAGAGTGGAGTACGCCAGATGGCAAAGCGCTCTTGTGCCCAACATGTGCAACATTGAATGGCATCGGCTGCCCGTAAAACTTCGCTCGCGGGTGTTCTAATATTGACGCATGGGAACACTCGACGGAAAAGTCATCATCATCACAGGGGCAGCACGCGGACAAGGCGAAGCAGAAGCAGAGTTAGCTGCACAAGCCGGAGCAAAAGTCGTTGTCACCGACATCATTGATGGTGAGAGTGTTGCAAAAAAAGTGGGCGGTCTTTTCGTTTCACACGATGTCACTTCATCTGAGCAATGGGCAAACGTTGTGCAGAAAACGTTGGCTGCTTACGGTCGCATCGACGGGCTCGTCAATAATGCAGGTATTTGGAAACCAGGTGGTGTTACACAAGCGACAGAAGCTGAGTTTCGCCAAATTATTGATGTCAACCAAGTTGGGGTTTTTCTTGGCATGCAAGCAGTGTCAACGGCGATGATTGCGCAAAAGTCGGGTTCCATTGTGAACATCTCGTCTGTTGCGGGTATGCGTGGCTTGCGCGCCATTGCTTATGCAGCAAGCAAATGGGCAGTACACGGCATGACCAAAACTGCTGCAAGAGAACTTGGTGCACACAACGTGCGCGTGAACTCGGTGCACCCTGGCTTTATTGAAACCGACATGTTGCCCCAAGGAATTGAGAGCATCATTGCAAACCAAGTACCTATGCAACGCACGGCGGATGCAAAAGAAGTGGGCGAAGTTGTGATGTTCTTGCTAGGCGATGCTGCGTCGTACGTAAATGGTGCCGAAATTATTGTTGACGGCGGGTTTATTGCGTAAGAAAGTTAATTCCAACCCAGGCGCTTAGTTGTTGCTTTGTGCTGAGTAATTTCATCGGATGCCATGGTGCGAATATCGAGCGCTTCTTCCGGCGTAATTCCGAAACTCTCCATAAGAAACAATTCAGACCACAAAAGAATGCCCGACTTCACTGCAAGTGCTTGGCCGAACCTCGGGGTCATCCCCATTTTTTGAAATTGGATGGCCAATTCGCTGTTGAGTTGACGTGACTTTTCTGCAAACCTCTTCGGCTTCACTCCGCATGTAATGAGGTACTGAATGACCTGTTGACGTTGGCTTGTGTATTTGCGCCCGACTGCGCCAAGCGAGCGAGCTCATCGGTGACGGCAGTGAAAAGGTCTATGCGGGTTCCGAAATAGCGAAACACGTAGCCATGGTTGAGCCCGGTAATTTCTGCTATTTCCTGCAGTGAAATATCGGGGATCGGTTTCTTGGCAATCAGGGAAATGGTGGCATCAAGAAACTTCTGGGTGGCAGCAGCGCGGCTGAAGCGGACAGATTTTGCTTCGCACTTGGCTCTTCACTACTTTACTCCTTTTAGTGCAATGAGATTTGCCAGCTCCTCTGTGTGTAGGCCAAGCGTGGGTACTAGTGAAATCTCCGCATGGATGAATGCGAGAATGACGACAAAGGAAATAAAATTCCGAAGTCAACGCGCATCATGAAGTTGAAGATTGGTAAAGCACCAACGAAATAGCAAGAGGTGAGGGTCGTGTCCGCTGATGTGCGGGCACGGCCCTTCTTCTATTGTTCTGCCAGGGGGTAAACCAATGGCAACACTGTTAGCACGCGTCACCATTAATGAGGGCTGCGAAGCACGCTTTGAAGAAGTTGCGCGCCAGATGTACGAACGTACACACGCCGATGAAGAAGATGTGCGGCGCTATGAGTATTGGCGGGGTGCCGAGCCGCGTACGTACTACTGCATTGAGTCGTATGCCGATGTGGCGGGTTTTCTCAAGCACCAGTCGAGTGCTCACCACCATCATTTTGGGCCCGATTTTCGTGACCTCATTGAAGGCATCAAAATGGAATGGGTTGACCCCATTGGCCAGGCGTCGCCGCTGGCACCAACAAACAATCAGCCGTTGCCTGCAGATGCAACAGAGCAGATGAAAGCCATCTATCCACGTTTTGCCAGCATTTACGCATCGTGGTGGGGAAGTTTGCGCTGACTCCGTTAGTCATGATGACAAAAAGTGTCATATTTATTACGTCACCAAGATAAGGCATACTTTTTTGTGCATCGCTAAACTGCCTTAGTCTTCAATAAATAACTAGTGCAAGAGAGATCACCTCGCATGGAATTTAATTACCCTCCCGCAGCCGATGCCTATCGCGCAAAAGTTCATGCATTTTTAGACAAGCACCTGCCTGCACAATGGAAGGGCATTGGGGCCCTGAGTCGAGATGAAGCTGCATCCTTTACTGAAACATGGCGCGAGACACTTCGCGACAATGGTTTTCTTGCAGTGAGTTGGCCAAAGGAATATGGCGGGCAGGGACTCAGCTCTATTGAAGCTGTTGTGATTTCGGAAGAATTTGCGCGTGTTGGTGTGCCCACTGTTGGCCCGAATGACATGTTTGGTATCAACATGTTGGGTAACACGTTGCTCGCCATTGGCACTGAAGAGCAAAAGAAGCACTATCTTCCGCGCGTGTTATCGGGTGAAGATCTGTGGTGTCAGGGTTTCAGCGAGCCAGCAGCAGGAAGCGACTTAGGCAACTTGGGTTGTCGTGCAGTGCTCGACGGCGATGAGTGGATCATTAACGGACAAAAGACCTGGAACACAGGTGGACACCATGCAAACCATATTTTTGTTTTGGCACGAACAGCTCCCGACGAAGTGAAGCATCGTGGAATTACTTTCCTGCTTGTCGACATGCGTCAGCCAGGAGTTGAAGTGCGACCCATTCGCATGATGTCGGGTGACTCTGAATTTAACGAAGTCTTTTTTACCGATGCACGGTGCCCGAAAGAGAGTGTTGTTGGTGAAGTAAATGGTGGCTGGATGGTCACGATGACGTTGCTCGGTAATGAGCGTGGTGCCGGCGCAGCTATTAATGCCCTTGGCTTTCGTGCAGAGTTAGACAAACTCATTTCGCTCGCACGAGAAAAAGGTGTTACTGACGACCCAGTTATTCGCCAACGTTTAGCAGTTGCCTATTCAAAAGTTGAAGTGATGCGCTTCCTTGGGTACAGCGCGTTAACCGCATTTTTAAACGGTAAAAAACCCGGACCCGATGCCTCAATTGGAAAACTCTTTTGGGCCGAATATCACAAAGAAGTTACAGAACTTGCTGTCGATATTCTGGGCGCCGATGCATTAACGCCAAGTGGTAAACCAGCACTTTCATACTTACGTTCCGACGCAGTAGGTTCGCCTAACTCAAGTGCAAGTTGGGTCGACGTATTTCTTAATGCCCGTGCTGGCTCGATATATGCGGGCAGTAGCCAAGTGCAACGCGGCATTGTGGGAGAGCAAATGTTGGGGCTTCCTAAAGAACCGCGTGCCGATTCTGGGCCATGGCGCGCTATTCCTGGGCACGGCTAGTTTAAATACCGTTTCAAGAATAAAAATTTTTGTGCGCTAAGGTTTTTAGGTGACCAGAATAAAACTGTTAGAAGCCACCATGGCTGCCATTGCAGAAAATGGTGATGCTGCTGTGCGCGTTCAGAAAATTGCAGAGGCAGTAGGCGTTCGAGAGCCATCGGTGTATCACTTCTTTAAAAATCGTGAAGCACTTGTTGAAGCAGCTCACATAGAGATGTACCGCCGCAGCTATGTCGCAATGGTTCAACCATTCCAAGCAGGAGCAGCATTGGCAGATAATGCTGAAGATTTTCAGCGCATTGTCAAGAAAATTTTGAGCCTCATATTTGTTCCCGAACGCGCAGGAATTCGTAGTACAAGAATGGCCGTTATGGGAGCTGCTCAATCGAGTCCAATTGTTGCTGAAGCCATTAATCAAATCAATTTTGACATTGGTAGTGGAATGGCCGAAGTTTTCGTGATAGCGCAAGAAAAGAATTGGATGCGCAAAGATGTAGATCCACTGGCAACTGCCTATTGGATCAATGGTCAAATTTTGGGGCGCGTGATGGCCGAAATGAATCAGAGCCAAGTAGACCTAGAGAAGTGGAATGCAGTATCTGAAGCTGCAATTTTGCACCTTTTATTTGGGTAAATCGGTTTTTAGACAAAGTGAATTGTGAGTTAGTCTAAGAATATGGCTGTTGGTGAAGATACGCGCTCGCGCATCCTCGATGCCGCAATTGAAATGATGGATGCCGGCGGCGAGGCCTCCATTCGAGTCGCAGTCATTGCCAAAAAACTCGACATTGCCGAACCATCTATTTATCACCACTTTACGAACCGCGCAGCACTTGTAGAGGCTGCTTATGTTGAGTGGTATTGGCGTTGCTTGAAAATACAAGTTCCTATGGAGACCGTCATGGCGCTGGTGGATACTCGGGAAGAATACGTTCGCGCGATCATTAAGTCGCTCACATGGAGCTATCAAAAAGATCGACACGCAGCACGTGCAGTGCGAATCAGCGTGCTAGGTGCTGCACAACGAAATCCGCAACTAGCAAGTGCCATCAACGACATCAATCGAAAGTTTCTTGGGAGTCTTGCCGACTCGATGAGAGAAGCTCAAAAGCGTCAGTGGATCAGCAGTGATCGTGATCCATTAGCAACGGCTTACTGGATACACGGGCAAATTCTTGGCCGCGTTGTTGCCGAAATGGACGAGGGAGTTGTTGATCTAGAACATTGGGACGCACTCTCATTTGAGATGGTCTCCACCATTTTGGGGAGCTAAAACCCCTTATTGAGCCTGTTGCCAAGGTGGTACCGGGCGCAAACGTGGGTACCACGGGCTGCGCAGTGGGTCACCGTATTTCAGTTGGAGTGATAGCCCAGGCGTAAGTGGAACTGTTGGCTTGCCAGGTGGCCGTGGTGCATAAACAATGTCGTCGCCGTACATGCGAATGGTGATTGCGCGACGACTGCTGTTGGGCCCGGTGGGGCCACCGCCATGCAGCACTCCAGGGTGAGCAAGAATAATGTCGCCTGGTGTGATGTCCCACGAGACAATGTCCCATGCGCTGCGGTCGGCTTCTATGTTGGGCAGCGGCGGATACTCGCTTCCAAAATACGGAAGCGTGGGGTCTTCACTCACACGACGTGGGTTAAAGCCGTCGTAACGCACACCGTGGTGTGTGCCGCGCACGTATTCCAAACATTCACTCGCAGGCAAGGTGTCGAGGCTGATCCATGCAGAAGCAATTTTGCTTCCTTCCATGGGCCAATAGGGAAGGTCTTGGTGCCAAGGTGTGCGACCACCGTTTGGTCCTTTCACAAACCACTCATCGGAATACAACCAAATATCGGGCGATTTAAATAGCACTGCCATCATGTCGGCAAGAGGTGAGTCGTACATGAAGCGTTGCAACTCTGGTGACACCTCGGTGGTGCGCACGAGTTCAATGAACTCTTGGTCAGTGCCGTCATAGAACAGATGCTTTTTCTGTCCGGAGTCTCCCATCACCCGGTCGAGCCCGAGTTGGAGGAGCAGCAGCCATTCAGGGTGAAGTGCCTGGCGCAAAATGACGATGCCGTCACGTGCGTAGGTGTCACACACCGTGGGTGTGATGAGCGAGACGGCTTCGGCAGTAGTTGTAGGAAACTCCATAGCACGACACTAGATCACGTGTGAGCACAGAATTACTAGACGCTGTACCGTGCGGTCATGGCTTTACCGAAGATTCTTGACGATGCATTAGACACCCTGGTTGTTCCGGGTTTTTCACGAATTGGTTATCTCGTGCGAGCAGGACAATTTGACCCACTGGGCCACAATGCGTTGGCGGGGAAAACGGTTGTCATCACTGGGCCAACGTCGGGGCTGGGAAGTGCCGCAGCACATCAACTAGCAGCGATGGGTGCAGATTTAATTCTTGTTGGTCGATCAGCAGAGAAACTTGAACGCACGAAGGGCGAACTTGTTCGAGGCTCAGAAACTCAGAAGTTTCAGATTGTTGTAGCCGACTGGAAAAATCTCTACGGCAACCGCAGCCTTGCCGAGTCCCTGAACTCGGTTCTTAAAAACGACCTTGGGCGTGGGGAACGTGCACGCTCGTTAAATCTCAACCACCAATGGATTGACCTCATGGTCATGTTGCTCATGCGCA
>CAMCZG010000087.1 GCA_945886445.1 Bifidobacterium breve
AAAATGCCCTCACCAAAGGCGGCATTCGCTCGAAGGAAGAAGATGAAATAATGGGTCTCGACCTCCCCGAAATGGGAGTTGCCGCTTACCCAGAGTTCAGCCTTCAGCGCTAATTCACGAAAGTGAAAGCCCCACCGTTCGCGGTGGGGCTTTTTCCTTTCACAGGCACGAAACACTCCTGTAACAGTTTCTTCGTAGTTTTTATCAGTATGACATTTGATAGTGGTGCAACGGCTTGGGTTCTTGTTTCAGCGGCGTTGGTGCTCTTTATGACACCTGGTCTTGCCTTCTTTTATGGAGGCATGGTTCGTTCAAAAAACGTTCTCGGAATGCTCATGCAAAATATTTTTGCGATGGGCCTCATCACTATTTCGTGGGCAACTGTTGGTTTCAGTCTCGCGTTTAGTGGCAGCGGAAAATATTTTGGAAATTTCGATTTTCTTTTTTTGAAAGACGTCGCAAATATCCCGGCGCTGCCTGGCTATGTGGGTGACTTTGCTCTCATCATTCCTCCACTTGCTTTTGTTGCATATCAAATGATGTTCGCCATCATCACCCCAGCGCTGATCACCGGCGCAACTGCCGATCGCATGAAGTTCAGTGCCTATTGCGTACTCATTGGCGTGTGGGCTGTGGTTGTCTACCCCACCGTTGCGCATTGGGTTTTTAGCCCCAATGGTTGGTTGTTTCAAAAAGGTGCACTCGATTTTGCCGGCGGAGCAGTTGTGCACATCAACGCGGGTGCAGCTGCACTTGCTGTTGTATTAGTTCTGGGCAAGCGCCGTGGTTGGCCGCGTGAAGCAATGCCACCACACAACTTGCCATTCACTGTTTTGGGAACAGGCATTTTGTGGTTTGGTTGGTTTGGTTTCAACGCCGGCTCAGCACTTGCAGCAAACGGCCTTGCCGCACAGGCCCTCATCAACACGCAACTTGCAGCAGCAAGTGGAATGATTGCCTGGCTCATCATTGAAAAAATCAAAGCAGGACACGCCACCACTCTTGGTGCCGCATCTGGAGCAGTTGCCGGTTTAGTTGCCATCACTCCATGCGCCGGCTTTGTTGGAGGTGCAGCACCAATTGCCATTGGTGCCATCACAGGTTTTGTTTGCTACTTGTGCCTCACTCTCAAAACCAAGTTTGGTTTTGACGACAGCCTCGACGTGATTGCAGTGCACCTCATTGGTGGACTTGCGGGTTCGCTGCTTCTTGGTCTTTTTGCCGACACGGCAATTAACAGCCTCGGAGCCGACGGCCTCTTCTTCGGTGGTGGAACCAGCCTTCTTGGTAAGCAGGCCCTCGCCTCTGTGGCAACCTTCGCATTTTCCTTCATCGTCACGTACGTGGTAGCGAAGGTTCTCGATGCCACCATTGGTATTCGAGTGACTCCTGAAAACGAGCTCATTGGGCTCGACCAAAGCCAGCACGCAGAGACCGCCTACCAGGCATAAGATTAAGACATGAAGCTCATCACCGCTGTCGTCAAACCCTTCAAACTCGACGACGTCAAAGAGGCCCTGAAAGGGGCAGGCGTCCAAGGAATCACTGTGAGCGAAGTTCGTGGCTTCGGGCGCCAAGGCGGCCATACCGAGACCTATCGCGGGGCCGAATACAACATCGATTTCGTGCCAAAAGTGCGCATAGAGATGGTGGTTCACGACGATGACGTGGAAAAAACCATTTCAGCCCTGCGTACTGCGGCCTCCACAGGCAAAATTGGCGATGGCAAAATCTGGGTCACCAATGCGGAACGAATCATTCGTATTCGCACAGGAGAAGAAGGTAGCGACGCTCTGTAGGTAGTGTCGTAGCCATGACTACGACAGAATCTGCACCCGCAAGTACCACCCGCTGGACAGCCCAGTGGAAAGAACTCTACGAAGAGGTCATCACCACTGGCCTCTGTACCGGCTGCGCAGGTTGTGTTGTTACTTGTCCACACGATGTCATTGGGTATGAGCACGAGGAGGGCAAGTACAAGCCCTTCCATATTGAGGAAGAACTCGGCCTCGACAATTGCACACACGGCGAAAAAGGTTGCACCACTTGCACACGGGCATGCCCACGCTTTCGCCAGTGGGAAGAATCTGCCGACATGCACCTCTTTGGTCGCGTTCGCGAACCAAATGAAATGTCGGGTATCTGGCGCCAACTTCTTCTCACCCGCGCTTCCGATAAAACGCAACACGACCGCGGTCAAGATGGTGGCTTTGTTACCGCAATGCTTACCTGGCTTTTGAAGAACGACTACATCGAAGGCGCAATGGTGAGCGGTGTTGAACCCGACGACGCATGGAAAGCAAAACCAGTGCTGGTGCGAACCCCCGATGAAGTGCTTGCTACTGCTGGTAGCCGCTATACCTATTGCGCAAACCCACTTGCATTGAAAGAAGCCAAAGAACTTGGTTTAACCAAGCTCGCCCTAGTTGGCATGGGTTGCCAAACATCTGCTCCCCCAGTGATGTGGGACCGCAAAGCAGGAAAAGTGGGCAAGCCTTTCGTTTTCAACATTGGTCTTTTGTGTTCAAAAACATTTGACGATGCAATCTTCCCTGAGCTCTTTGAAGCAAAGTACGGCTTGAAAAAAGCCGACATGGTGAAAATGAACATCAAAGGTGCATTCCAAATTTGGATGAAAGATGGTTCATTCCACGAAATCAATTTGAAGGAATGTCACCAGTGGACCCGCGAAGGTTGCAAAAATTGCCCCGACTTCGCAGCCGAGCATTCCGACATCGCCACCGGTGGTATTGGTAAAGACAACGACTGGACCCTCACCATCGTGCGCACCGAACTGGGCGAAGAAGTCATCACTCGCATGATTGCCGATGGCGTCATTGAGTCCCGCCCCGCACAAGAAGACGAAGTGGCCATGAAACTGCTGCGCACGCTTTCTATTGTGAGCCGTCGTCGCTGGCCACAATGGGCCGATGGCGCCCCTGCAGTGGGTGTACCTGAGCCCAAGAAGAAGGTTGACGGAGCGGCCCCTGCGGCGCACTAGTTTGTAGGGATGCCTTTGCATCCTCAGTCACAATTCATCATCAATTTCATGGACTCGCTTGGCGACAAGCCATTCGAAGAAGACACACCACAAAATGCTCGTGCCATTCGTGATGCGCGCACAATGCCGTCGAACCTGCCCATCTTTGAGACAAAAAATATTGATGCTGGTGGCGTGCCCGCACGTTTATACAAGCCGAACAACAACACCAATCTTCCGTTGCTGGTGTACTACCACGGTGGTGGCTGGGTGCTTGGCAATGTCGACTCTCACGACGGAATATGCCGCGCACTGGCCATGCAAAGTGAATGTGCAGTGCTCTCAGTGGAATACCGTCTTGCACCAGAGTTTCCTTTCCCCATTCCCCTCACCGACAGTGTTACTGCCACTAGGTGGGCATACGACAATGCGGCATCCATTGGGTGCGATGCTTCACGCATTGCATTAGGTGGCGATTCAGCTGGCGCTAACTTCGCTGCAATTATCGCCAACATGCACGTCATTCCATGCGTGTACCAACTACTTATTTACCCCGTCACCGATTGCCAATTGGGGCACCCCAGCCATCAAGAAAATAAAGACGGCCCCTTTCTTACTCATGCAGGCATGAAGTGGTTTGTGAAGCATTACTTAAGCGGCGACCAAGGCACTCCAACCGACCCCCGAGTTTCACCGTTGCTCGACACCGACGAGGTGCTTGCCGCTGCTCCACCTGCATTTGTTATTACTGCCGAATTCGACCCATTGCGCGACGAAGGTGAGGCGTACGCGAAGCGTCTTGCTGCACTCGGTGTTGCCGTTTCGCATGTGCGCTGGTCGAGTCAGTTCCACGGCTTTGTTTCACTCGCCGAATTTCTTGACGATGGTAAAGCCGCACTGGCAGCATCGGCGGCGGCATTGCGCAGTGCGTTTACCCCTGCACTCCAATAGCGCATAGCTCGCGCGCCCGCGTAAAAATATTGTCGAACATTGGCTCGGTGAGTTTTCCTGTAAAGGTGTTTTGCTGACTGGGATGAAACGAACAGAGCAAGGTCCACTTGCCGTGTTGCACTTCAACACCATGGCCAAATTTTGGGCGGGGACGAATGTGCAAAAATTCTGTTGCGGCCTGATACGCGAATGCACCAAGACATACCAACACATGTGCATTTTCTAATGCAGCAAACTCGCGCTCTAAAAATGGTCTGCAGGTCACGCGCTCGTCTGGCGTTGGCGCATTGGCTGGCGGTGCACATTTCACTGCGGCAGTGACCCATGCATTACCGAGCTGCAAACCGTCATCAATGTGCTGCGAGGTTGGTTGATTCGCAAAACCTGCTTTGTGCATCGCGCGATACAACCAATCACCACTTTTATCGCCAGTAAACACACGACCCGTTCTGTTTGCGCCGTGCGCCGCCGGAGCCAGCCCGAGCACCAGTAGTTGCGCTTGCCCATCGCCAAAGCCCGGCACGCCGCGGCCCCAATACGTGTCATTGCGATACATGGCTCGTTTTTCACGTGCAACGTCTTCACGCCATTCAACAAGCCGCGGACAGGCGCGACACAGCGCAACATCACGGCACACGGCGTCGAGTGGCGAGAGTTTTCGGGCGCCCATATGTACACAGTAGAGGCAGAACCGATAAGTTCGCAGTTGCTATGGCGTCAAAAAAAGCTCCCCCTCATCAGAAACCCACCACTTTGCTCCTCGTGCGTCACGGGCAAACTCCTACTACTGGGCAGTCGCTACCCGGCCGTGCTCCAGGTCTTCACCTCAGCGAGACCGGTCTCAAGCAAGCTGCCGAAGTCGCCGAGCGTCTTGCTTCATTTCCCAAAATTGATGCCATCTACGCCTCGCCTCTTGAACGCACGCGTGAAACTGCTGCACCTCTTGCCAAACAACGCAAGCAGAAAGTCATTATTGACAAGGGCCTCATTGAGTGCGACTTTGGTAAATGGACAGGCGGAAAATTAAGTGACCTCATGAAACTGCCTGAATGGAAAACTGTGCAAAGTGCTCCAAGCACCTTTCGCTTTCCTAACGGTGAAAGTTTTACAGAAATGCAAGTGCGTATTTCTACCGCACTCGACAACATCCGCTTGCGTCACCCAGGTGGCGTCGTGGTGTGCTTTTCTCATGCCGACCCCATTAAGGCAGCACTTGCTCACGCCATGGGCACGCACCTCGATCTCTTTCAACGCATTGTCGTGAGCACGTGTTCTATCAGTGCACTCGCCTATGGGGGCGGCGCACCCATTGTTCTTACCGTGAACTCCACCGGCGGGTCACTCTCAGAGTTGGCCCCATCATGACCACCTATCGCGACTTCGATTCACCAGATGCATTCACCACCACTGCCGTCGGCCGCCCTGGTGAACGTACTTTTCTCATTCAGGTGCGCGGTGAAGGCGAAAGCATCACAGTGAAATGTGAAAAGTCTCAGGTTGCCGCCATCGCGCATTACGTGCGCGAACTTCTTTCCGACCTTCCCGTCAGCAAAGAGGCACCACTTCCCGAAGCATTGAGCGTCTCACCGAATCCCGACGTTGCATTTATTGTTGGGCCAATTGGTGTTGCTTACGACCGCGAACTTGACCGCATCGTTATTCACCTCGATGAAATGGTTGACCTCGACGAAGAGGGTGAGCCACTTGACGATGTTGTAGCAAGTCGCATTCGTGGCTTTCTCACCCGCGCCCAAGCACTGGCCTTTTGTGATCACGCCGACGACGTGGTGGAAGCCGGGCGACCCAATTGCCGCTGGTGCGGATTACCAATGAACATCGACGGGCATCCGTGCCCACGAATGAACTAGTTCTTTGATGTCAGCAACTTCACGCGTTGCGCACAGCGACCCACTCGGCGTTCTTCACAATGGAAACATAGAAATTGTTGGCCGCATGCCCTACAGCAGCAACGCCACGTTTCTGGTGAAAATATTTGTTGACGAAGTTGAGCAATGCCAAGCCATTTACAAACCACTCACAGGCGAGCGACCCTTGTGGGATTTTGGGCCAGGCTTATTTCGCCGTGAAGTTGCCGCCTACGAACTTTCTGAAGCATTGGGTTTCGACCTCGTGCCTCCAACAGTGGTTCGCGATGGCCCTTTTGGCGAAGGTTCAGTGCAATGGTTCATTGAA
>CAMCZG010000088.1 GCA_945886445.1 Bifidobacterium breve
GAGTACATTGCAAATAACGGCGACCGTTGCTTTCACTGCAAAGACGAACTGATGGATGTGTTGGTTCCTATTGCCCACGAGCGCAATGCGCAAATAACGCTTGGTGTGAATACTGATGACTTGGGTGACCACCGCCCGGGTCAACAAGCAGCGGAACTCAAAGGTGCTGCCTTTCCACTTGTCATTGCTGGGCTATCGAAAGCGGAAATTCGTGAGTTGTCGCAAGCAATGGGGTTGCGTACGTGGAACAAGCCAGCAGCTGCATGTTTGGCTAGTCGAGTTCCTTATGGAACGGCGGTCACTGTGGGTTTGCTCAGCAACATTGACCGTGCTGAAGCGGCGTTGCGCCAATTGGGGTTTGCGGGCAACATGCGTGTTCGCCACGAAGGTAAAACGGCGCGTATTGAGCTTGATGCGAGCGATTTCGCCCGTGCGGCTGAGTTGCACAACAGCATTGTGGGCGCTCTTGAGCCGTTGGGCTACCAATACATCACCCTCGACTTGGCGGGTTTTCGCTCGGGCAACTTGAATTGGGCTTTAGAGCAGTAAGTCTCCTACTATTGAAGAAATAGCAATTCGTAAATCTGTCGGGGGAAATCATGAAAATTTCAATGGCCGTTCACTATTCGCATGGTTTCAAAGAATCTGCCAACCGTGTTGTAGAGCTAGAAAAAGCTGGTCTCGATCAGGTGTGGATCGCAGAGGCCTACAGCTACGACGCTATTTCCCAAGTGGGTTACCTCGCTGCTGTAACAAACCGAGTTGAAATTGGAACTGGAATTGTGAATGTCTTTTCCCGCTCAGCTGCGCTCATGGCGATGACCGGCGCTGGTTGCGACTACCTCAGTGATGGCCGGTTCGTGCTCGGGCTCGGTGCATCTGGACCACAAGTGGTGGAAGGTTTCCATGGCGTTCCTTACGAAAAGCCAATGCAGCGCATCAAGGAATACATTGAAGTATGTCGTGAAATTTGGAAGCGTGAAAAGAACCTGAATTATCAGGGTCAAACGGTTACCGCACCGCTCCCTCCAGGACAAGGAACCGGTTTGGGTAGGCCACTCAAGCTCATCAACCACCCATTGCGCGCCGACATTCCTATTTGGTGGGCAAGCTTGAAGGGTCTCAGTGTTGAGGCAACTGCAGAGTTGGCCGACGGTTGGTTGCCCATCATGTTCGTGCCTGAAAAGTTTGACAAAGTATGGGGCAAGCAATTGAAGGCTGGTGCAGCAAAGCGCAGTAAAGATTTGAAGACTTTACAAATTAGCGCTGGCGGCGTACTTGCAATCGGTGAGCAATTTGTGGGTGATGCAAAGTCGAAGGTCATTGACTCTGTTCGCCCTAACAGTGCGTTGTACATCGGCGGCATGGGTGCCCGTGGCAAAAACTTTTACAACGACATTTGCTCGGCCTACGGATATGAAGCCGAAGCGAAATTAGTGCAAGATCTGTACCTCGACGGCAAAAAAGATGAAGCAGCTGCTGCTGTTCCTGCCGAAATGCTTGAACTCACCAACTTGGTGGGTCCGCGAAGTTTTGTTGCTGAACGGGTGGCTGCTTTCAAAGAGGCAGGAGTCACGCATCTGTCTGTGAATCCAGTTGGTGGCGATGCTGTGAAGCAAGTGGAAATTTTGCGCGACATCATCGACAGCATCTAGCAGTGTCTAATCTTCCTCTCTCCGGAACCTGTGTTGCAGGCTGGGAACACGTGCACGATGCCGTGCTCACTAATTTTGCTGCAGGCGAAGAGGTGGGTTGCAACGTTGCGGTGTATCACAAAGGTGAATTGGTAGTTGACCTTGTTGCCGGCTGGACTGATCGCACAAAAACAAAAGAGTATGCAGCCGACTCGTTGCAGTTGGTGTTTAGTACCACCAAGGGTGTTACTGCTACGGCGGTTGCAATGTGCGTTGAGCGTGGGTTACTCAGTTACTCGCAGCCGGTTGCTCACTACTGGCCAGAGTTTGCACAACACGGCAAAGGCAACATCACTGTTGCGCAATTGCTGTCGCACCAAGCGGGTTTGTACACCGTCAATAAGCCAATGGAAGTTGCCGAGATCCTCCACTGGAACACCATCACTGCAGAACTTGCGGCCATGGCTCCACTGTGGGAACCCGGAACCGAACACGGATATCACGCCCTCACCTTCGGTTGGCTTGCAGGCGAGCTCATTCGTCGTGTCGATGGTCGCGGTGTTGGTCAATTTATTCAAGAAGAAATTGCAGCACCCCTCGGCGTAGAACTGTATGTGGGGCTTCCCGAAGCACTCGAACATCGAGTAGTGCCACTGTTGATGGGGCAAGGCCACGACAAGCCAAAAGGTCCCGAAACCGAAGAAGCAAAAAAGACACGTGAGTTGATTGAACAATTTATGGGGCCAAATACTCCTGGTGGCAAAGCGCTTTCGCTGTCAGGTTCCTGGACGGGTGAAGGTCTCATGAACCGCAGTGATGTATTGCGTGCAGAAATACCTGCGGCAAACGGCGTCACCAATGCACGGTCGCTGGCCGCAATGTATGCCGCGTTGCAGCATCCTGTGAATGGCGTGCAATTGCTTTCGTCTGCCATGCGCGATGCAGCTTTCACGGTACAAACGCCGAAGAACGAACCCGATGCTTGCCTAATTGGTCCTACATCATTTGCAATGGGCTACATGGCTGCATCGGAATTCACACCGTATGTCGGTGAGGGAAGTTGTGGTCACCCGGGCTTTGGAGGTTCGGTTGCTTTCTTGCAGCCGCAGCGTCAACTTGCCTTTGGATACGTAATGAACAAACTCGCCGATAATCTTGTGGGCGATTTGCGAGCAAAAACTCTTATGGATGCTGCTGCTCGGTGCGCAGACTCTCTCTAATAGGTTTTGTGAGTACAAGGTAACTGATACTTGCAATTGCTGCCGTGATGGCAAAAACGGCAATTGTTACCCGCACTCCAACGGCATCGGCAAGAAGGCCCGACGCCGCGCTCGACAAACTGAGCATGAGGGTCACAATGGCAAAGTCGCCGGCAAGAACGCGACCACGCACTGCGTCGGGTGAGCGTATTTGTAGACCATAGGAAGAAAGTGTCCACTGTGCTCCTCCGCCAAAGTGTGCAAGGGCAACACAGATACCGGCAATGGCAATGTTGGGACTCACCGCAGCTCCTAAATAAAACACAGAGAACAAAAGCCCGGCAATACCGCAGGTGAAGAGAAGCTTTTGTAAGTTCCCCTTCACGAATCGCGCGCCAATGATGGGGCCGAGACCAGAGCCAATGCCACGCACGCCAATGAGCATGCCACGGCCCGCATCTCCTGATTTAAAAACGTCAGAGGCAAGTACTGCAAGCTGGCTGACAATGCCGGCTCCAACGGCGAAAGTAGTTTTTGATGCAACGAGGGCCAAAATCACTTTGTCTTGTCGGGCCAAATGTAGAGCTTCTTTCATGTCGTCAAATGGACGCATGCGAGGTCGCTTCACATCACCGGGCTGATGCGTGCGGTGCTCTTGCATCTTTGTGTGAATGGCGGCAAAGAGGGCTGCAGCAACGAGAAAAGAAATTCCGTTCACAACGAATGCGGCAGTGCGGCCAAACGCTTGCGAGAACAATCCACCAAGACCGGCACCTACAGCAAGCATGATGCCCCAAGTGGCACCAAAAAGTGAGTTTGCCTTAGTGAGCTCTTCAGGGCTGCGCACAAGGTTGGGAAGTGCGGCTCCGCTGGCAGGTCCTATAAAAGCAGCGAGAGCAGAGATGGACGACTGAAAAAGAAATACCATCCAGATACGCGAATCTCCAGCCGTGAGAAGCCCGAACGCAGCAATGGCTTGGCAACAGGAAACAACAACAAGAACTTTTTTGCGGTCGTATCGATCGGCGGTTGGGCCTGCAATGGGTGAGGCTAAGAACGAGGGGAGTGAGAATGTCACCATCACGAGGGACACGAGAAATTTTGAACCCGTTGCATCTTCAACGAGACCAGCGAGTGCTACAAAAGAGAACCAGTCACCAAGGTATGAAATAACTTGGGCAATAAAGAGCAGGCGTATATCGCGGTTCTCGCGCAGCAGTTTCCACATGTGTTGTTGTGCTTAAGCAAAGTATTTCTGTGTGGAGCGTAAGAATTTTTCCGCCTCCGCAACAATGTCGCGCACAATTTGCCCGGCAGGAATAAGTGAATTGATAGCACCAACGCCCTGACCACATGGCATGAATTCGCGGTTCACATCGACAACAGTGTCGCTCGGGTAGCCGAGGTGGTTTGCGCCTTCGCCCATGGAGTAAATGGCTTGTTGCGGGAAGGGCTTCAATTCCTCTGGATGCTCTTCGAAGTGGTTTGTCCAGTCGTTGCGCACCACGCGGCATGTTTTGCCCGTGAAGCCACGCGAAATAACGGTGCCATCTTCGTGAATGGCAAGAAGAGTTTCTTTGTAGCCCTGAACAGCGCGAGCTTCAGGAGTCGCAATAAAGCGCGTGCCAATCCATACGCCATCGGCACCCAGAGCAAGTGAAGCAGCGAGACCACGACCATCAAAAAGACCGCCGGCAGCAACAACCGGAACTGCTCCACCTAATGCATCAACAACTTGAGGTATCAACGCGAGCGTTGCCACTGTGCCGGTGTGTCCGCCACCTTCGGTGCCTTGGGCAACAACGAAGTCGCAACCACTTGCAACAGCCGACACCGCATGGCGCACCTTGCCGCACATGGAACCCACGAGCACATTGTTTTTGTGGAGGTAGTCAATGGCATCGCGCGGCACGCCAAGGCCGGCAACGAAAATACGAGCGCCACCTTCCACCACTGCACGCACGCCATCTTCTACCTGATGGGGAAGCGCTGTGAGGAGGTCGACACCGAATGGTTTTTGAGTTGCGCCTCGCGCAAGTTTCATTTCTTCAACAAGCTCTGGGGTTTTCATGGTGGAGGCGCCAAAGGTGCCAATGCCGCCTGCTTCAGAAACCGCAGCTACCAGTTCGTAGTACGAGACGCCACCCATGCCGGCAAGCATGATGGGGTGTTCAATGTCGAGAAGTTCGGTGAGTCGAGTACGCATGTCTCTACCGTAGTGCACTCAAAATGAAGACGCTTATTCGGTGAACTATGGTGCGAATATGCGCTTATCTCAAATTTGGACGTATCCCGTGAAGTCGATGGTGGGAGAGATGGTTTCGTCGTGTGAGGTCAATGACCTGGGCATCGTTGGTGACCGAGTATGGGCGACGCGAGACCTGGAACGTGGGGGCATTCGTGGAGCCAAAAAAATTGGTGGGCTCATGCAATTCTCCGCTGAGCGTGTTGACTCTGCGCGGCGCATAGTGAAAATTACTGCGCCTAATGGAGAGAGCCTTTTAACGAACGAAGCGGGCAGCAGCGAAAAATTATCTACCTTGTTGGGTCATCGTGTTGTGTTAGAAGAGCTTCCCGATGCAAGTAATGTGGAGCATTTTCGTCGCGGACCTTCAGACACTGGCGATGTGATGGCAGAGATGCGCGCGGTTTTTGGGCGCACTGACGATGAGCCCCTGCCCGACTTCAGCATCTTTCCACCTGAAGTAATGGAGTTTGAATCGCCACCGGGACCTCATCACGATTGTTATCCGCTGATGGTGATGACTACCTCT
>CAMCZG010000089.1 GCA_945886445.1 Bifidobacterium breve
GGCAGAGACGTTTCACATATCGACTTTTATGTGGCCTTCGCCTTTTGGAAACTCGCCTGCATCTTGGAAGGCGTATATGCCCGCTACTTAGGTGGCGCACTAGGCGAACGCAGCGCTGAAGAACTTGAGCCCTATGACCAACAAATACTTGCAGCGGCTGCAAATGCAGAAATGATTTTGGAGACCTTGAAGTGAGACCACCTTTACGCATCGACGGCGAATTGCCCACGCTGCAGGAACCTGTTCTTATTGTGATGCTCACTGGCTGGATCGACGCTTCCGCCGCAGCATATGGAGCAATGGAGGCCATTAAAAAAGGCACTGATGCGAAACGCATTGTTACCTTTGACCCCGACAGTTTCATTGATTACCGCGCACGACGGCCCCTGATGGAATTACGTGACGGGAAGAGCAACAAACTTGTGTGGTCGGCGCCCGAAATGTACGCAGGCAAAGACGACAATGATAGAGATGTGCTCATTTTGTGCGGGCCAGAACCCGATACTGCGTGGTTGTATTTCGCCGATGTCGTGGGCGACCTCTGCCTCAAGCTTGGCGTTGTAAAAATGTTTGGCATTGGTGCATACCCATTTGCTGCACCTCACACACGGCCGCCACAGTTGTCGTGCACTTCCCCATCGGAAGTTGCACTTGCAGAAGTTCCTTTCATTAAAAGCTCAGCCGATGTTCCTGCGGGTATGGAGTCAGTACTAGAACATGCATTGCAAGAACGCGGCATTCAAGCACTCGGCTTATGGGGTCAGGTACCGCATTATGTTGCAGCCATGCCCTACCCTGCTGCCTCTGCTGCTCTTGTAGGTGCTGTGCAAATGGTTGCCGGATTATCAATTGATGTTGCCGACCTTCGCGCAGAAGCAGTGCTGCAACGTGAGCGCATCGACAAATTGGTGTCGGGCAATGCTGAACACTTGCAAATGGTGCAGCAACTTGAGGCTGCTTTTGACGAAGCGGTCTCAGCTGGAAACATCATTGCCGATTCACATTCGCCAGCCTCTGGTGAAGCCATTGCCGACGAAATTGAATCTTTTCTGAGGGAACAAAACGATTTAGGTAATTGATACATCACACATTGGGGGAACAATGACTATAAGCAACGACATTTCGCAACTGCTCTCACTTCAGGGGAAGCACGCAGTGGTGACCGGCGCCGCAACCGGCATTGGTGAAGGCATCGCAGAAGTATTTGCCGCAGCTGGTGCAATGGTCACCGTTGCAGATCGTGACGGGGTTGGTGCACAGCGCGTTGCTTCAGCAATTGGTGGCCGTGCCGTGCAAGTTGACCTCACCAACGAAAAAGAAGTTCTTGATCTCATTAATGGCATGGCGCAAGTCGACATTGTGGTGAACAACGCAGGTAGCTACTTCGATGTGGGGCCAATTCTTGACCAAAGTATTGAAAGTTGGCGCCGTGCAATGGATAACAACCTCACCACGTGTTACTTGGTGAGCAGAGCTGCTGCGCGACGCATGATTGATGCCGGCAACGGTGGCTCTATTGTCAACATTTCTTCTGTTGACGGGCTTCTTCCATGCATGGGCACCGGGTACGACACTGCTAAAGCCGCTGTCATTCAGTTCTCTCGTTCGCTCGCAGTAGACCTCGCACCGCACAATATTCGCGTGAACAACATCGCTCCTGGCCACATCATGGTGGAAACACTGCGGAAAATGAAAGATGGCGAGATTCCTGCTCTCTGGCCGCAAAAGCATGAAAAGACTGGCCTCATGAACGACCTCACCAAGGCCCGTTCGGCAAATATTCCCCTCGGCCATTCGGGCGTGCCCAGCGATATTGGTAACGCGGCACTTTTCCTCGCCAGCGAGGCCGCCACCTATATCACCGGCGTTACTTTGCCTGTTGATGGCGGTTGGTTACTTATCTAATTCCACGGTCATCTATAGTTTTCTCAGTCACGAGACGAATGGGGAAACATGAAAGTAGATGGCGGAATAGCACTCGACCTGCACCAATCGGTACAGGCAGCAAAAGATGCAGAAGCAGCCGGTTACACCGGTGCGTGGACCGCAGAAACCAACCACGACCCGTTTTTTCCGCTGCTCTTGGCTGCCGAACACACAACACAACTTGAACTGGGCACCTCCATTGCCGTCGCTTTTGCGCGCAACCCAATGACCCTTGCCAACATCGGTTGGGACCTTCAGTCGTATTCCCGTGGCCGCTTCATTTTGGGTCTGGGCAGCCAAATTAAACCGCACATCACCAAGCGCTTCAGCATGGAGTGGAGTCACCCTGCAGCACGCATGCGCGAAATGGTGCTCGCCATCAGAGCCATTTGGGACACCTGGCAAAACGGAACCAAATTAGAATTCCGCGGTGACTTTTACACGCACACCCTCATGACTCCCTTCTTCACACCAAACCCCAACGACATTGCCGAGTATGGGGTTCCCAAAATTTTCTTAGCCGGTGTGGGTGAACTCATGACCGAAGTTGCTGGCGAAGTGTGTGACGGCTTTATTTGCCACGGCTTTACAACCGAAAAGTATTTGCGTGAAGTTACTCTTCCCGCTCTTGTTCGTGGGCGCGCAAAGGCTGGAAAAACAATGGAAGGCTTCGAAGTTGTTGGGCCATCATTCGTTGTCACCGGAAACAACGATGAAGAGTTGGAAGCAGCTTCCATAGGCACGCGCCAGCAAATTGCCTTCTACGGTTCAACACCTGCCTACCGCGGCGTGCTCGACATTCATGGGTGGGGTGGCCTGCAAGATGAACTCAACACACTCTCGAAAGCCGGGAAATGGGTCGAAATGGGAAATGTCATCAACGACGAAATTCTCAATACGTTTGCTGTTGTAGGTAAGCCCGAAACCATTGCCAGCGAACTTGGCCGCCGATATAGCGACGTCATTCAACGCATTAGTTTCTACGCGCCATACAAGAGCGACCCAGAACGCTGGAGCCAAGTTATTGCCGACTTGAAGTCGGCATAACTCTTATTTGAAATTTGGCGCTGAGCGAATAGACCTTTTGAGCTCTGCCATACCTGTTGAGGTGGCAATGAGCTCAATGGCGTCCCACAGTTTCAACGCAGCGTCGCCACGCGGAATCTCGGAAATAACTGGCCCAAAGAAACTGCCTTCATTGTCCTGACCAGGCTTGAAGGTAAGTATGGGTGTTCCTACACCTTTTCCTGTGCGCGAGAAGGCCAAATTGGTTTCCTCTCGAATGATTGCATCGAACTCTTCGTTGTCTGCGCCCTTGGCCCAATCGACATTGAGGTTGGCGCGGCTTAACGCATCGACGAGGAAGAACGTGGGGTTGTTCATCATTTCATCGTGCTTCTTGTTGTTGTGCAATGAAGTTCCTACTGCTGTGTACAACTTGCCTACTGCTTCGTTGCCTTCTTCGGCGCGGGCCAATGCTGCGGCTCTCAAAATTTGAGTGCCGATGAAATGCGACTGACGATGAACCTCACTCGATTCGTTGTAGCCAATTTCTTCGTTGATCATGCGCAACGAGATGAATCGCCATGTGACGTCGTAGGAACGCAACTTCTGCACCTCTGAAACCCAACGAGATGTGATCCACGCCCACGGACAAATGGGGTCGAAGAAAAATTCGAGATCGGCCATGAGTTATACCCTTTCGATAAGACGTTCTTCAAAGGTTTCGATGAGGTCGCCTGGTTTCAAGTCTTGGAAGTCAGACAAACCTATACCGCATTCAAAGCCCTCGCGAACTTCGCGGGCATCTTCTTTGAACCTGCGCAAGGAAGTAATAGAACCCTTCCAAATGATGACGCCATCGCGCAAGAAGCGCACTTTGGTGCCGCGAGTGATGACGCCTGTGCGAACAAGACAACCAGCAATTCCGCCGAGTTTTGGCACGCGGAATACTTCGCGTACTTCAGCTTCACCTGTTACTACTTCTTCATACTCAGGGGCGAGCATGCCAATCAGCGCGCGCTCGATATCTTCCAACAACTTGTAGATAATTTCGTAGGTACGAATTTCTACTTTTTCTGCCTCGGCAAGATCGCGTACTTTGCGGTCTGGTCGCACATTGAAACCAATGAGAGTTGCATTTGTTGCCGCTGCAAGAGTGATGTCGTTTTCAGTAATTGCACCAACACCACGATGAACGAAAGCTGGCTTCACTTCCGGACGCTCAAGTTTGCGCAAACTTTCGGTGAGCGCTTCGAGGGAACCGTGCATGTCGGCCTTGATAATGAGGTTCAGCGTGGCAACTTCACCAGCTTGAATTTGGCTGAAGATGTCTTCCAAACGCACTCCACGCTGCACACGAGCATCGCCGCGTTGGCTGAGCGCGCGATAACGCATTTCGCGCGACTCGCCCACTGTACGAGCCGTTTTTTCATTCGGAGCACAACGGAATTCATCGCCAGCATTTGGCGTGATGGACAAACCAAGTACTTGCACTGGCGTTGACGGGCCAGCTTCTTTTACTTGCTCGCCACGATCGTTAATGAGAGCGCGCACCTTGCCCCATGCAGCACCAGCAACAATGGGGTCGCCCACTTTGAGCGTGCCTTTGTCGACCAGCACTGTGGCAACAGGGCCACGGCCAATATCGAGTTTGGCCTCAAGAACTACACCTTTTGCGCGACCTGTTGGGTTCACTGTGAGTTCTTCAAGTTCTGCAACCGCATTCAATTGCTCGAGCAGATCATCGACGCCAAGATTTTGTTGAGCAGACATTTCCACCACAATGGTGTCGCCACCCCATGCTTCCGGCACAAGCTCGTATTCTGCGAGCTGTGTAAGAACACGTTGCGGGTCGGCGTTGTCTTTGTCGATCTTGTTGACAGCAACAATGATGGGAACATCGGCAGCACGAGCGTGATTAATGGCCTCAATTGTTTGTGGCATCACACCGTCGTCGGCGGCTACTACAAGCACAACAATGTCGGTAACTTGAGCACCACGAGCACGCATTTTGCTGAACGCTGCGTGACCAGGGGTGTCGATGAAGGTGATGGACTTGCCATCTTTCATGACCTGGTAAGCACCAATGTGCTGCGTAATTCCACCAGCTTCGCCAGCAACAACGTTTGCTGACCGAATGCGGTCGAGAAGAGTGGTCTTACCGTGGTCTACGTGACCCATGACGGTAACAACCGGCGAACGCTCTACTTGAGCATCTGGGTCATCATCGTCGGAGTCGTCGAAGAGCGCCTGCAATTCCATTTCTTCTTGTTGACCTGGGTCAACCAAAAGAATTTCTGCACCAACTTCAAGTGCAAAGAGTTCCATCTGATCGTCAGAAAGATTCATGGTGGCAGTCACCATTTCGCCATGCTCTAACAAATAGCGAACAACGTCGGCTGCAGTGCGATTCAGTTTTGGCGCGAACTCTTGCGCCGATACTCCACGCTCAATGATGACGGTACCTTCTGGTACTGGAGCACCACTTGAGGTGTAGTTGGTCATTGATTGCGGCTGCAACTCGTCCATG
>CAMCZG010000090.1 GCA_945886445.1 Bifidobacterium breve
GACCAGCGCCCGCATGAATTGTCGGGCGGAATGAAGCAGCGTGTGGCAATTGCTCGAGCATTGGCACAAGAGTCGAAAATTTTGTTGCTCGATGAGCCGTTTGCTGCGCTTGATGCCATCACGCGTGACTTTTTGCATGAGGAAATTTCTCGTGTGTGGAAAGAGCGTGGGCTGACCATTGTTTTCGTAACACACAATGTGCGTGAAGCTGTTCGGCTAGGGCAGCGCGTGCTGTTGTTGTCGTCGCGGCCAGGACGAGTGATTCGCGAGTGGAATATTGACCTAGCGCAACCAAGAAATATTGATGACCCACATGTTGCCGTGTTGGCAGCGGAAATTACCGCTGAACTGCGTCAGGAGATTCGTCGACATGCCCGCTGATTTTGAAGTTCAAGAAGTAGATGACCTGGCAACGCTTGAGTCGGGTCTAGACGCATTAGAGACATCTGGTGAAAGCGAGAAGCGCTTTACGTTGAAACGCGTTGCGCTCAAATCAGTTCCTGCATTTATCGCTATCGCGGTTGTGCTGGGTATTTGGCAATTGCTCTTCGCGCTGAAGGTGAAACCCGATTATGTGATTCCGAGCCCGCAAATGGTGTGGAACTCATTCACCACCCAATGGAAATTGGGCATGGTGTGGCCAGCAGTGCAGAACAGCATTATGCGTGGTTTCATCGGCTTTGCTTTGTCTATTGCTATTGCCACTCCGTTAGGCGTGCTCATTTCACAAGTGAAATTTGCACGGCTGGCGTTGCGGCCTGTGCTCACGGGCTTGCAACAGCTTCCATCGGTGGCGTGGGTTCCTGCAGCAATTATTTGGTTTGGTTTGTCGCCAAGCACCATTTATTGCGTAGTGATTCTTGGAGCGACGCCGTCGATTGTAAATGGTCTCATTGCTGGAATCGATCAGATTCCGCCGTTGTATTTACGTGCGGCAAAGGTGCTGGGTCTCTCTGGTTTTTCTTCCATTAGGCAAGTGGTATTGCCAGCAGCGTTTCCTGGTTATTTGGCGGGGCTTGAACAGGGTTGGGCTTTTGCCTGGCGCTCGCTGATGGCCGCAGAACTCATTGCCGTTTCACCAGAACTTGGAGCGGGCTTGGGTCAGCTTTTAGAAGTGGGTCGCACGCTGGGCGATATGTCGCTCATTGTGATGAGTATCTTCCTCATTCTCATTACAGGTATTTGTGTGGAGCGACTCTTTTTCGCACCAATTCGCAAGCGCGTGTTTCGGGCCCGTGGTCTTCTTGTTGAGTAGTCGCACAGAGCGCAAACTCTGCCGCTAATGTCACAGTGCATGCTGACCCTTGCCGCACATTCCATTGAAGAGATGAAACAGCACGCTCTCGATGGCTACCCCTACGAGAGTTGTGGGCTGTTAGTAGGCGTGCGCGAAACAGGAGTAGTGGCTCGGTTTGTGCCGTGCACGAACGTAGCCAACAGTGCCCGCGTGTACACCATTGACGCCAAGGAACACTTTCGTGCCGAGATGGCAGCTGAGGACGACGGCTTTGAAGTCATTGGTGTGATGCATAGCCATACCCATAGCGAGGCGTTTCCTAGCCCCACCGATGTGGCTCAGGCGCCCGACCCTGGCTGGCACTATGTCATTGTGACCCTGAAGAGGGAAGTGCCAGAGGTGAGGAGTTTCCTCATTAACTCTGAGGCCCCGGAGCCTGCCCAAATTGAAGAAGAAAGCATCTCTGAGCTGATCTGAGCATCCGAGCGAGCAATTCAGTACAATTCCGACAGGGTTAGTCACGAATTGCCGAAGGAGGTCTACATGTTGAACGAAAGCGTGCTCGACCTCATTGGCAATACCCCAATGGTCGACGTGAGTGTCTTGTCGCCCAACCCGCGGGTGCGTTTGGTGGCAAAACTGGAAAATCAGAACCCTTTTGGCTCGGTGAAAGACCGCATCGCAAAGTCGATGATTCAATCTGCTGAAAAAGATGGAAGATTGATGCCAGGCCAGCGCATTTTGGAGCCGTCGTCGGGCAACACTGGCATTGCACTTGCCGCCATTGCGCAAATTAAGGGTTACCCCATCACCATCTTGATGCCAACGAGCGTTTCCATTGAGCGTCGTCAAATGTTGCAAATTTTTGGTGCCGACATTGTGCTCACTCCTGGTGAAGAGGGTTCAAATGGTGCCGTGCGTCGTGCGCAAGAGATGTCTGCAGCTCACCCTGAATGGTGCTTCTTGTATCAGTACGCCAACGATGCGAACCCACAAGCGCACTACGAAGGTACGGGTCCGGAAATTTGGCGCGACTGCCCCGAGATCACGCACTTTGTTGCTGGTCTTGGTACCTCAGGAACTTTGATGGGAACAGGGAAATTCTTAAAAGAGAAAAACCCGAACATCAAACTCATTGCTATTGAGCCACCACTTGGCGAGAGCGTTGAAGGTTTGCGCAACCTAGAAGATGGCTATATTCCTCCAGTTTTTGAAAACTGGAATGGCTTTGAACTTCTCGATCGCAAGCGTGTGGTGCGGCCACGCGAAAGCATCGAGTGGACGCGACGCCTTGTTGCTGAAACAGGAATTTTTGGCGGAATTTCGTCTGGTGCGAGCCTTGCTGGAGCAGTGAAAGTGGCGCAAGACCTTGAAGAAGGTGTTGTGGTCTTTGTGGTGTGTGACGGTGGCTGGAAGTACTTGTCAACTGGTGCTTACACCGACGACCTCGATGCTGCAGAAGCTGCAGCCGAGAAAATTATTTACTTCTAACTCGCCACCAAAATAATAAGACCGAGCAGAACAATGCCGGCAGCGGTGATGCGACGACGAGCATTTCCCTCTTTGAGTACTTTCCATCCAAAGAATGCTGCGAGCACAACACTTGATTCGCGTAATGCTGTGACATAGCCAACTGAAGCACGCTGAACAGCCATGAGAACCATCCAATATGTGAGCACCGATGCACATGCTGTGACCGTGAGCGGCTTCCAACGTGTTTGCATGATGCGTTTCATTTCCTGAGCGTGACCCAATGCAAGGCCATGCAAAGAAATGAAAAATGCTCCAGCAATAAAAGTGGTGAGTGGGTATAAGTTGCCGCCAGTAACACGCGAACCGTGGCTATCGATCGTTGAGTAGATACCAATTGTTAAAGACACGCAGAGTGCGGCAAGTACGTGCTTGTTGTTGGCTGGTCCTGCAAGCAAGAACAAACCACCTGCAGCAATTGCAATACCGAGAACGTTGACGATGCTGAGGTGGTCGTTAAGAAAGACCACACCTCCTATGGCAGCAAGTACTGCCCCATTCCCACGTGCAATGGGGTAGGTGACAGAAAAATCTCCGAGGTTGTAAGCGCGAGCGAGGAACCACACATACCCCGTATGGGTGATGCCGCTTAATGAAGCCCATAACCATGCCTCGTGGGGAACTCCGCCTGAAGCAATGATGAAAATACTGCAGAAAACTCCGGCAATGGTCATTTGTGCCCATAAAGCAAGCCAGCGATCTTCACTTTGTTTAATGGAAATATTCCAACTTGTGTGCAAAATGGCCGCGCCAAGAGCAAGAAGTGTGGCACCAAGCACAATGCAACCGTACTCGTATGCGCCAGGCTCTAACCTGTTCTCGGAATGGTGCAGCCAATTGGAATGTTTGACTCAGGCTTTGGTGGCTTGACGGTTGCTCGTGCAGTCATCGATCTTTTGCCACATGAAGACCTTGTTTATATTGGCGACACGGGTCGGTACCCGTATGGCAATAAACCTGCAGCAGAAGTGCAACGCTATGCGCATGAAATTGCCACAAGCTTGGTGAACGATTTCGATGTGAAGCTCATTGTTGTAGCGTGCAATACCGCGGCGTCGGTTGCACTTGAGCAATTGAAAGACACTTTGCCGGTTCCTGTTGTGAGCGTTATTGAACCTGGGGTCAGTGCTTTGGTGCAAACAACGCGCAATAAAAAAGTTGGCGTTATTGGCACGGTAGGAACAATTGACTCTGGTGCGTATGAGAATGCGGTGGGGTTGGCCGATGCATCGGTTTCGCTGGTGTCGGCTGCGTGTCCTGGGCTGGTGGAGTTTGTAGAGCGCGGGCAAACAAGCGGAGCAGAAGTCACACTTCTTACGCAACGACTACTTGCACCCATTGTGCACGCCGGAGTTGACTCATTGCTCTTGGGGTGCACGCACTACCCGTATCTTGCTCGTGTTATTAGCGACGTCATGGGGCCAGATGTGGTGCTGGTGTCGTCGGGTGATGAAACAGCATTTGCAGTGAAAGAGATGCTTGAAGCAGCTGAGCTACAAGAAGACACAAGTCGCGTCGGCGAACACTCTTTTTATTCCTCTGGAGATCCAGAGTGGTTTGCGCACTTAGGGCGCCGACTCTTTGGCCCGGAATTGAGCGATGCGCAATCGTGGGTTGTAAAATAAACATTCAATAATAAGGAGACAACATGACACGACCAGACGGACGCGCAGCGAATGAATTGCGGCCACTCACTTTCCAGCGCGATTTCACCGAAATGGCAGCCGGTTCTGTTTTGGTTTCCTTTGGCAATACGCGCGTTTTGTGCACAGCATCGGTCGATGAAAATGTGCCGCGTTGGATGAAAGGCTCTGGCAAGGGTTGGGTTACTGCGGAATACAGCATGTTGCCAGGCTCGTCGCCAGAGCGCGTTGACCGTGAAGCCGCTAAGGGCAAGCAAAGCGGACGCACGGTAGAAATTCAGCGCCTCATTGGTCGCTCGTTACGCGCAGCATGCGATATGAAACTTCTTGGCGAGCGCCAGGTAGTGGTCGACTGTGATGTTTTGCAGGCCGATGGTGGCACGCGTACCGCAAGCATTTGCGGAGGCTTTATTGCATTGCACGATGCGCTCACACGTGTTCAGCAAAATGGTCTCATTTCGGCGCACCCGTTGCATTCACAATGTGCAGCAATCAGCGTAGGAATGCATAACGGTCAACCCGTTCTTGACCTTCCTTATATTGAAGACAGTTCTGCCGAAGTCGACATGAACGTGGTGATGTTGCAACCAGTAGGTGGCGGCGAAGCAAGTTTTGTTGAAGTGCAAGGCACTGCAGAAGGAAAAGCATTTACTCG
>CAMCZG010000091.1 GCA_945886445.1 Bifidobacterium breve
TCATCGCCCGGAAGGTGACATTTGATTGGACACGCGAAGAGCTTGCCGGAGCACCATGGAGTCGCGCAGGTGGTTTTACCGGTGGTGATCGCGACCCGAACGACGCATCGTACTCTTGGTTTTAAGGCGTTGTGCCGTCGGCAAGTGCCGCAGCCCAGCGATGCAAGTTTTGGTTGCCGCTTTCGTTACGGCCATAGCGCATGACATCTTCAGGAATAGCTGCCATTGCATCGGTAATTTTGATGACGGTTGCAAAGTCTTCATCGCGGGTAACGGCTAGATACAGATCGCGTTTGTAGTCGGCGTCGGCAATTTGTTCTGGTGTGGCCATGGGTTCACGGAAATATTGAAACTGTTCAACCTGGCAGCGGTCGGGCGTGGAGCCTGGCAAAATGCGACTCATCATGAGGCCGCCATTGGGCTGACCCGAAATAGAAATATTCGGAAAAATGAAATGCACCAAGCTCATGGCGTTGGGCAGTTCCCATTCTTCGTCGGGAAGGTCACGCATTGCAGGCAATGGCTTGTTGGCAAAGCCAAGACGAACATGTGGCCCATAAAGGTCGTACGTGTTGCGGTTGGTAATTGACTTCGTACCGATGCTCTTGCCGTGTAAGTAACCAAGGTGGTAGCCGTCAACATAGCCATCGGCAGTTGCTTTCCAGTTGCCACTTTCAGCGAGCAAACCATCACGATGGCGGTACAGGTTGTTGAGGTTCAAAATATCGAGTGCCGATGCCATGTCACCGAGCCATGCATCAATGTCGAGCGCAAGACCCGGAGTGAGAATTGCAAAAACGGCTCCCGACTTTTCAGCGGTAGGCAGTTCAACAAGTGAGTCAACATCGATTCCTTCAAATGCCGCGCGATCGGTGTTGCCAACAAGTGCACCTTCGGTGTCGTAGACCCATGAGTGATACGGGCAGGTGAAGCGGCGCGAATGACCAAAGCATTCTTCGGTGACAGGGGCGCCACGGTGGCGACAAATATTGAGAAAGGCGCGAGCAATTCCGTCTTTACCGCGCACCACCAAAATGGGGCGCCCAGCAATGACAAGTGAAGCAAAGTCGCCGTGCTCGCGTAGGTCGCATGAAAGAGCCACGAGGAGGGGGCTGCGATGAAAGATGTTTTCCACTTCGCGTTCAAAGCGGTCGGTGTCGCGGTAATTGCGCACGGCCACATTGACGATGGTTTCTGAATAGTCAGCATGGTCGGCATCGACGTTGGCGAGTAAGCGCTTGGCAACAGAAATGAGTGGAGTAGCAGCCATGTTGAGGTTCTTTCTCTGACGAAAAGGTAATGAAACAAATTGTACGATGAACAGGTGAGCATTGAAAATACGGAACTCGTTGTTATTGGCACCGTACATCATGTGCCAACTCCTGAGGCACTTGAAGTTCTACCCAATGTCGCAGTTGTGGTCAATAATGCGGGCATCATTTCAGCAGTCATGCCAGCAGGGTCACCTGAAGCCGCTGAAGCCGTACGCAGAGCAAACACAGTGGTGAGACTGGGGCAACACGAGCGCCTCTTGCCAGGGCTTATTGATACTCACGTTCATGCACCGCAGTGGCCACAACTAGGTACCGGGCTCGACTTACCGTTAGAGAAATGGCTTTTCGACTACACCTTCCCCCTCGAAGCAAAATATGCCGATGCAGCATTTGCTCAGTCGGTGTGGAGCCACATGGTTCCTACCTTTTTGCGTCATGGCACTACTACCGCTGTGTACTACGCAACGGTCGATACACACTCAACCACACTCCTCGCACAAACATGTGTAGAGCATGGCCAACGTGCGTATGTGGGTCGTGTCGCAATGGATCACCCTGAGGGAACTCCCGAGTGGTATCGCGATAAGACAGCACAACAGGGTATTGACGATTCACAGCGCTCTATTGAAGAGATTCATGCACTTGCGGGAAATGAAGGTTTGGTGTCGCCCATTGTGACCCCGCGTTTTATTCCCGCATGTTCCGATGAATTGCTCACTGGCCTTGGCGAACTAGCAGGCCGCACTAATACGTTGGTACAAACACATTGTTCTGAATCACGCTGGGAGCACGGGTATGTGCTCGAGCGTTACGGACGCACTGACACGGAAATGCTGAAGCACTTTGGGTTGTTAAAACAAGGAACAGTTCTTGCTCACGGTGTGCATATTGGTGACAGCGATTACGGTCTCATTAAAGAAGCACACGCTGGTGTGGCCCATTGCCCGATGTCGAATTCATATTTTGCTAATGGAGTTTTTCCAGCACGGCGAGTTCTTGGCATGGGCATTCATGTGGGGCTTGGCACCGATATTTCAGCCGGAACCGATGTTGGCCTCATGAAACAATGCGTGCATGCCGTGACATCGTCGCGAATGCTTGAAGATGGTGTGAACGGTGTTGATGGTGCTGTAGAAAACTCACGCATCGATATTGTCGCGGCGTTTTATATGGCAACAACTGGTGGTGCACGCATGTTGGGTCTCAATGCGGGTGTTATTGCTGCGGGAAATCACTTCGATGCCATTGTTGTGGACACTTCCGCCAGCGATTCTGGCTTATGCGTTTATGATGATGTTGACGGCGAAGAACGGATCTTTGAAAAAATTGTGAGGCTCTCTGGCCCACGCGGCATTTCACATATTTGGGTTGCGGGAAAGAAAATCAAACAATAAAAAAAGGGGCGAGCCCGAAGGCCCGCCCCTTTTGATAACAGAGAATTAACCCTTTGGTAGTTCGCCTTTGATTCCCTCAACGAGGTAGTTCATGCCCATGAGTTCTTCATACGTTGCTTGCTTGCCAGCAGGATAAATTTCCTTACCGGTGTTGTCATTCAACGGACCAGAGAACATCACGCCTGAGTTGGCAACAATTTCTGCCTTCTTTGCGTCAATGAGCGCACGAGTTTCGTCGGTAACAATTGGTCCGAGTGGAGCCAAACGAACGTGACCGTCAGACATATCGCCGTAGTAGTTACCTGCAACCCATGTGCCATCAAGGATGGCTTGAATGCGTGGAAGTTCGTATGTTGACCAGTGGTAGGTAGCAGCAGTAAGCCACACTTCTGGGTAGTTGGTGCTTTGGTCGCTGTCGTAACCCGACCATGGAACACCAGCAGCCTTTGCGGCATCACCAGAAGCTGGTGAGTCTTGTGCAACTACACCAATGGTGTCGGCTCCACCAGCAATAAGAGCTTCAGCAGTTTTGCGCTCGAGAGCTGGGTCAAACCATGTGCTTGTCCAAACGAGGCTGACTTCTGCTGCTGGGTTGATGGAACGTGCACCCAAGGTCCATGCGTTAATTCCACGGAGTACTTCAGGAATAGGGAATGATGCAAGAAGACCAAGCTTGCCGGTCTTTGATGCAGCACCTGCGGCCATACCGGTGAGGAATGCAGCATCTTCAGCAGCTCCAGTGAACTGCGAAAGGTTTGGTGCACTCTTGTAGCCAGTTGCGAATTCGAAGCACACGTCTGGGTGCTTTTCAGCAGCAGCAGCAAATGCATCTTGGAAACCAAATGAAGTTCCAAATACCACGGTGTTGCCATCGGCAATGAGGTCTTCAATCACTTGCGCGGTCTGGTCACCTTCAGGAACGTTTTCCTTGTAGGTGGTGACAATTTTGTCGCCGAACTGTTCTTGAATAGCTTCGCGAGCCTTGTTGTGAGCAGTGGTCCAGCCACCGTCATTGATGGGGCCAACGTAAACCCAGGCAGCCTTCAATGGGCCTTCTTCTGGACGACAATCAACGGGTGCAGCATCGGCTGACCACGGTGTGAAGTTTGAGTCCCAAGAAGCTGGGAAAGTTTCATCGGTTGCTGGTGCAGCAGTGTCGGTAGATACAGCTGCAGTGTCGTCGGTAATGACTTCTGCTGCAGTATCGACGGTCTCTTCGGTTGCGGCATCGCTGCCACAAGCAACAAGACCTGCTCCGAGTGCGAGGGTGGCTACCAGTGGTAACCATTTCTTTGAACGACGTTGAGTCAAGGTTTTCTCCCGGTGTCTAGGTGGTGGTTTCACGACAAATTTGCCGCTGCACAGATCATAAACAGCAACCCGAATTTCCACCGCACCAAAACATGGCGTAAACGCATTATTAACAAAAAGTCTACGAATACTTATTACCCAGGCTTGTTGTCGTCGTCAATGGCTCACGTCGCCTGGTTGCTACTCTCATGGTCATGACTCAACCGTCTTCGCGCATTGAGGGTCTCGACGGGCTTCGTGCGGTGGCGGTGATGACCGTTCTGGTTTCTCACATATTTATTGCGGCTCCAGGTGTCTTGCAATACAGCATTTTTCGCACCTTTGCGCGCGGTGGGTTTCTGGGAGTCAACATGTTCTTCGTCATGAGTGGTTTTCTCATTACGTCGCGCTTGCTGCAAGATCAGGAAACTGGTGGACAGATTGATTTGCGGAAGTTTTATGCGCACCGGGCATTGCGTATATTTCCTGCAGTTGCTGTATTTTTAATTGCTCACTATTTTTATGCGGTGAGAAATGACTTCCCATTATCGGGAACGGCAGCAAATGAATTTGCAATGACTAAAGCAACGTTTCTTCAGTATGCGAATTATGCGGTTTATAAGAACCCCATGACACAATTTGTTGACAATGTGTCACTTTGGTCTTTATCCATTGAAGGACAGTTCTATATTGCAGTACCCATTGTGGTCTTTGTTCTCTTCCGCAAGAACCGGAATCATTATTGGCCAATTGGTGTCATTATTCTGGGTATTGGAATTCTTGCAATACAGCGAGGAATTGTCTACAACGATCTCGGTTGGTTTGCCGTGTATATCCGAACCGATACTCGTATTGAAAGTTTGATTATTGGCATGTTGGGTGCCGTGTTAATGATGAAAACGAATGTGGTGAAGCCCATGTTGCTTCGCTATGCAAGTTTCCCTGCTGTCATCGTTGTTGTCGCAATAGTTTTGTACGGCCGAGCAGATGGTTCGTTCAT
>CAMCZG010000092.1 GCA_945886445.1 Bifidobacterium breve
TTTCTTCACACCATTTCGCGCTGCTGTGTCGCCCGCTTGTTGCACAGTTGAGTGATAATCAAGAATGTCGGTGAAGCGTTCTTCAAGCGGCGGAACAAATGCGGCAAGCGTGCGAACAAGGTCGTCGCGCAAGACGGTTTGCACATACACATCGGCGTTGTGCACGAGTGCGTCGAGTTCTGCACAGGGAATAGTGTCGCCCGCTAGTGCGGCAACTTTTCCTTCGTGTGAAATGCGATAACCAATAGTTGGCGAAACAGGGCGATGGTCGGTGCGGTGCACTTCAAGTGTGACGTCACCTAATTGGAAAGTGTCGCCCGGTGTGACTTCACGAACATCGAGAACCAACCCAGGACCTTCGCGAAGATCGCGGTGGTGGTCGAGGCGGTAGCCCTCATCGGGGCCGAGCATCATGAGGAGCCCGTCAACAATGCGCTTTGTGCCAACTGGCCCCACAATAACGAGCGGCGTGTAAACAGGAGACATGATCCACTTGGTGGTGACGATGTCGTTCAAATCGCTGATGTGGTCGCTGTGCAGATGGGTAAGTACAACGGCGGTGACCATGGGGGGCATGAGGCCAGCGCCAACGATGCGCATGACGCAACCGCGGCCACAATCGACCACAATGTTTTGATTTCCTGCTTGAACCAAAGTGGACGGGCCCGCACGATGCGGGTCGGGCATGGGGCTACCAGTGCCCAAGAGTGTGATTTTCATGGCTCCTCGTTTCTGAAGAAAGCCTAGTTCTAGAGGGTGGTAACAAGAACCTTTGCTGGTTCAGGCTCTTGCTCAGTAACCGTTACTTCTGCGGAAGTTTCTGCAGAGGATGAAGGGCATGTGCAGTTGAGGCCACCTACTGGAACCACCAAAGGGCTATGCACTGCGCCATATGCGGAATACATACTCATGAGAGTGGAGTAGTGAATGGAGAGGCATTCGTCGGTGTGGAGTTGCTTGGGCTTGACAGACTTCTCACGGCGCCATTTCATATTCCTAACGTACGGGGTGAATGGCCAACGAAATAGGGGGAAGAGGGTGACTTCACCGAGGGTTCACTTCTCGTCAACCTTGAAAATGGGCACCGTTCAGTTGGAGAGGTTTTCAGGCTCGTTGGGCAAGGCCGTAAGGTGAACGCATGGTTCCGGCGAGCTCACTTGGTGCATTTGCGGTCGCATCATTTTTGCTGCTCATCATTCCGGGGCCGGCGGTCATTTACATTTTGAACCGCAGTGTTTCTGATGGTCGCAATGTGGCCTTAAGCGCAGTTGCTGGTTTGGAATGTGGAAACTTCATGCATGTTATTGCCGCCTCGGCCGGCTTGTCGGCTGTGCTCGCTGCTTCGTCAACCGCATTCAACACGGTGAAATGGTGTGGGGCGATATATCTCATTTTCATTGGCGCTCGCACACTTTTGCGTCGACCAACTGCAATGAACGCCACGCTCACCACCATGCCACCTCGTAAGGCTTTTATTCAAGGTTTTGTAGTGAACACGCTGAATCCAAAGGTTGCGTTGTTCTTTTTATCGTTCTTGCCACAGTTCATTGACCCCGATAAGGGTTCGGCTTGGTTCCAAGCATTGGTACTCGGTCTTGTGTTTGTGGCAATTGGCTGTGTGACCGATAGTGCTTATGCACTGACGGCGAGTTCATTGCGCACTGTTTTGCTGCGTGGTCGCGCATTGCCTTTTGTGCAGCGTTGGGTTGCGGGCAGTGTGTTTATTCTGCTGGGTCTTGTCGCAGGTACAGCTTCGGCGGGAAGCAAAAAGTAACAGTTATCTTGCAGCAAATTCTTTAAAGGCGGCAAAGGCTCGTGGGCCATACACGGTTGCTGGGCCACCGTTCATTGAAATGGTGACCCCCAACGTTTCTGCAACCTCGGCTTCAGTTGCGCCATTGCGTGCTGCACCTTTGGCGTGTGCTGCAATGCACCCATCACAGCGAACAGAAACAGCAATGGCGAGTGCAATAAGTTCTTTTGTTTTGGCATCGAGCGCGCCGGGCTTGAAAGCAGCCGCGTGCATTTCACCGAATCCTTTATAAACATCGGGAATTGCGTTGCGCAGATCTTTAGTGAGTGGCGCAAGTTCACTTTGCACATCTTTCCCGTACGAGTGACTTTCGCTATTGCCGTGGTCATGTTGCTCGCTGCTGTTCATGTTCTTAGTCTGCCTCACCTAGGGTGACCTGTATGGCACCTCTTGTTATAAATGCACTCGCTACGTGTGTAATGGTTGGCGTTATTTGGTTCGTGCAGTTGGTGCATTACCCACTCCTCGCAACTATTGGTATCGACCGTGCGTCTGAAATTGCAGTAGAACACCAACGTCGAACAGGCTGGGTTGTGGGGCTCCCAATGGCTGCCGAAGGAGTAACAACCTTGTGGCTCGTTTTTGACTTACCAAACGGTGTGAACTCTGCGTTGCCTTTTATGGGTGGCTTTCTTTTAGCTATTGCACTAGGGAGCACCATATTTCTCTCGGTGCCTCTGCATGAAAAAATGGCATTGGCGCCAACAGAAGAAATTGGGCACCAACTAGTACGTACTAATTGGCCACGCACTATTGCATGGACCCTGCGTGGTGTGCTGTTGGCAATCATGTTGTTGCAGGCCACATGACGCGCATGTATCGAGCCGAGTGCCCAGTGCCGGTGAAGCGTGCGGTCATGGTGCAGAAATGGGAAAACCTCGTCTATCTGCATTGGGCGTACGAGCCAGAACAAGTGCAGTCGTTATTACCTGAGGGTTTACTGGTCGACACATTTGCGGGGAATGCGTACGTGGGTCTGATTCCCTTTCAAATGCGAGGCATTGGAGTACCACACCTTCCTGCAGTGCCATATTTAGGAACTTTCCCCGAAGTGAATGTGCGCACCTATGTCATTCGCAATGGCATTCCGGGAGTGTGGTTCTTTTCTCTCGATATCAATCGGATCTTGCCGACAGTGGTAGCGCGCACAACGTATTCATTGCCATATTGCTTTGGCAAAGTGACTCATGGTGTTGAGCAGGTTGGCAACACATCAATTGTGGAAACGCATGTACAAAGGCGATGGCCAAGTGGGTTAGAAGCCTCTGCAGAAATGCGCATTGAGGTTGGTGGCGAAATTGAGGCACCGAGTGACTTTGAACATTTTCTCTCGGCACGATGGGGGCTGTATTCCCAAACGCTCCGTAAAAATATTCGCTACGCCCCCGTGTCGCATGAACCGTGGCCATTGCGAAATGCAAAAGTGCTGCAGCTCAACGATTCCTTAGTGCAAGCTGCTGGTTTACCCGCACCACAGGGTGATGTCCATGCACTTTTTTCGCCTGGGGTCAGCGTCCGTGTCGGTTTACCAACAACAAAATTCGTAAGGTAGAGAAATGACTTCTTCCCCCGCTATCACTTCTGTTGTCTTCGATTTCGGTGGCGTCATTATCACGACCATTACTGAGAAAATTCAGCGCATTGCCGATTCGCTCGGTTGTCCAATGCCACAACTGCATTCCATCATGATGGGCCCACAACACGAGTCTGGCGACCACCCATGGCATCGCATGGAGCGCGGCGAACTTGCGCGCGATGACCTTCAGGGTCTCATTGCGCCACTTGCTGCTGCCGAAGGAGTGCACTTTCAGGGAAATGAGTTTGAAACTCTGTTGCTGAATAACACCTACAACATCAATCACTACGTGTTAGAGCACATCGGTGCTTTGAAAGAACGTGGATACAAAACGGGCCTCTTAACTAATGGCATGCGCGAGTTCCACCCGCATCTGGTGACCATTGTCCCCGAGGAATTGTTTGACGTGTACATCGACTCTGCTCTGGTGGGAATGCGTAAACCTGAGCCGCGCATTTTTGAACTCACATTGCAAGAGTTGGGGGTCAAAGATCCGCAGGAAGTGGTCTTCCTCGACGACTTCATGGGCAATATTGAAGGTGCTCGTGCAGCAGGTATGCAGGTCATTCATGTGGGCGACCCACGTGTGGCCCTCGATGAACTTGAAGCCATGCTGACTGCCTGATTTTTTCCCTAGAGGGGTGGCGCGACGTAAAAGTTCGTGGCACCATATCACCATGACAATTTCAGCTGGAAGCAAAATCCCCGACGTAACAATTCACCTGCTTGGTGCCGATGGCATGCCACAGCCAGTGAGCTCACTTGAAGCGCTTGGCAAAGGCAAAGTAGTTCTCTTCGCAGTTCCTGGTGCATTCACACCTGGTTGCTCGAAAGTGCACCTTCCTGGTTTCGTGCAACGCTTTAATGAACTCAAAGCCAAAGGTGTGGAATCAGTTGCGTGCATCAGCGTGAATGACCCTTGGGTGATGGATGCATGGAAGCAAAGCCAAAGTGCCGATGGCATCACCATGCTCGCCGATGGAACGGGTGCATTCACCAAAGCAATGGGCTTGGAACTAGACGGATCTGGTTTTGGTCTTGGTTCACGTTCACAGCGTTATGCAGCCATCATTAACAACGGTGTTATTGAGCGTCTTGATGTTGAAGAGGGCGCTGGCATTTCAGTGTCGTCTTGCGACATGATTATTACTCACTTGTAAAAAACTATTTCATTAAATTGGCCACCACTTGGGCGCCGTGTTGAACTTCAATGCGTGCCTCTGTGGTAGCCAATTTTTGTATGTCGCGTGAGTCGTGCGATACCAAAATGACTGGACCAGCGAATTGCGCGAATGTTTGTGCAAGAAGATCAAGTGTTGCAGCGCGCGCATCGTTGTCTAATGCCGTTGTTGGTTCATCGAGCAGCAAAATTTGAGGTTGAGTGACCAATGTGCGTGCTAGGGCAACACGTTGTTGTTGACCACCACTTAATTCATGTGGACGCTTTTTTGCAAATGTGTGAATGTCGAGCTTCTCCATCGTGCCCATGGCACGGCGCAATGCTTCATCTTTGTGAACCCCAC
>CAMCZG010000093.1 GCA_945886445.1 Bifidobacterium breve
ATCGATAGCGAAGGCATGTTGTGCAGCGCTAAGGAATTAGAGCTGAACGAAGATCATGGTGGAATATTCATACTGCCATCGCACCTGCCACTCGGTATTGAACTCTTCGATGCACTTGGAGCGACAACCGACACCATTTTCGACATTGACCTCACCCGTAACCGCCCAGAGTGCTGGGGGCATTTAGGTGTTGCTCGCGATCTTGCTGCGCACTTGGCCATTCCTTTCCAAGCGAAGAAGATCGATGTTCAGGCTGCGCCAGTGCACAAAGTTGATATCGATATTGCAAGTCAAGATGCCTGTGGTCGCTTTACGGCAACGGTAGTGAAGAATATTGCAGTACGCCCATCGCCACAGTGGCTGCAAGACCGGTTGTCTCGCAGCGGTATGCGCTCTATCAACAACGTTGTTGATGCTTCAAACTTCGTCATGCTTGAGCTCAATCAGCCGACACACGCTTACGATCTCAATGCCGTCAGTACCGGTTTCCGTGTACGTTTCGCACTACCGCAAGAAACCCTGGTCACTCTCGATGGTGCAACACGCGAGTTAGACCCAACCGACATCGTTATTGCAAATGGTGAAAACACCGCAGTGGGCCTCGGTGGCGTGATGGGTGGTCTGCACTCTGAAGTCACCGATACAACCACAGAGATTGTGCTTGAAGCTGCATGGTTCCCAGCCGACACGGTTCTAGAGTCTGGCGCTCGGCATGGTCTGCGTTCAGAAGCATCTGCGCGATTCGAAAGAGGAGTCGACCCATTTGGTGCGGAATATGCAGCATTGCGATTCATTGAGATCTTGCAAATAACGTGCCCAGATCTTGCGGTGTGCGGTTCATCTCAGGTTGTTGCCAATGACACCTGCCCGCAGCAACTCACGCAAATCACCTTGCGGTTGTCGCAAGTATTGCGCGTTCTTGGAGTTTCTCTCAGCGCCCCTAAAGTGCATGAACTCATTGCACCAATCGGATTCGTTGTTGCCGACCAAAAAGATGGCAACGTCTTGGTCGGTATTCCTTCTTGGCGGCCCGATTGCGCGAGCGAAGTAGATGTCATTGAGGAAATTGCCCGACATTACGGATACGACGCATTAGGGAAGTCGGTTCCTCATTCACCAGTTCATGGGCGGTTGTCTTCAGTGCAGCAACGCCGGCGTCTTGTTCATGAAGTGATGGTGGAAGCCGGTTGGTGCGAAGCAATGCCTAACCCGTTTCTCGACCCTTCAGCAACGCGGCTTGCCGGCATTGACGACAGCGCACAACTTGCACTGGTCAACCCCCTAGTTGCAGAAGAGTCTGTGTTGCGGGTTTCATTGCGACCAGGTTTGTTGCGAGCAATTGCGTATAACCAATCGCATCGTGTCGACAACATCCATCTCTACGAAGTAGGGCATGTGTACCCACGGGGCGCAAGTGCGTTGCCTGATGAGGAAGAAATGTTGTGTGTGATGTCGGTTGATTCTGATAGTAGAGAACTGTCTGCACTTTCTACATGGAACCTGCTTGTTGATGCCTTAGGTATTGGCGCGCAGATAGATCAAAAGAATCCTCCTGCTGGCTTTCACCCAGGGCGTAGTGCAACTCTGCGTCGGGGCAAAACCATTATTGGTGCAATCGGAGAAATTTCTCCAATTGTTTTGAAGCAACATGGCATTACGGGGCGTGTGAGTTGTTTGGAGCTGTCGCTCTCTACCGTGTTGCGTGAAGAGCCAAAGGCAGTTGCGGCGAAAACAGTGAGTCGTTATCCGTCGAGCGACGTCGATCTCGCTTTTGTTGTCCCAAATACGGTGTCTGCATTCGATGTGCATCGCGCTGTGCGGCAAGGCGCAGGCGCGCTGGCTGTCTCCGTTGACCTTTTCGATATTTATCGTGGCAAGGGCGTCAGCGACGACTCCCGCAGTTTGGCCTTCCGCATCCGACTCCAGGCTCCCGATCGCACCCTGACCGATGAAGAAGTGGCTACTGCTCGCCAAAAGAGCATCGATGCTGTCGCCAAATTAGGGGCGCAACTGCGGGCCTAACCCTTCGAGATGCTTGTATTACTATACATTGTAATGTATAGTAATACATATGGCTAAGAAAACAACAGCAATACTTGGGGCAACCGGGTTCACAGGCGTTGAACTTTTGCGCCTCATTGCCCAACATCCTGAAATGGAAGTGGTATTCGCAAGCGGCGATTCGCAGGCTGGCGAGAAACTCTCACATTTGTATCCCAGCTTGCGCGCGGCGTACCCCGACCTCGTGGCGCAGGAGTATTCCCAAAAGGCAGTTTCAGGCGTCGATGTTGTTTTTCTCGGGCTTCCACATGAGTCGTCGGTCGAAGTAGTTCCCCAATTATTGGGTGATGTTGGCTGTGTTGTCGACCTCTCTGCGGCGTTTCGATTGCGCGATACAGCGCAGTACCCGCAGTGGTATGGCTTCGAGCACACTCATCCTGAATATGTTGCCCAAGCCGTTTACGGTTTGCCCGAGGTGTACAGAAAAGAACTCGTAGGAGCAAAACTCATTGCCACGCCAGGGTGCTATGTCACTGCAGCAACCTTGGCCTTGCGTCCGTTTGTGCGGGGCGGAATCTTTCATCCAGAAGGGCTCATCGTCGATGCTGCTTCGGGTGTGTCAGGTGCAGGTAAGGCTTTGAAGTCTTCGAGTATGTTCACGAGTATTGACGAAGATTTTTCTGCCTACGGCCTTGTCTCGCATCGCCATACGCCAGAGATGGAGCAAGAAATTGGTGGGCAAGTGCTTTTCACTCCGCATCTAGCGCCAATGAACAGGGGAATTCTGGCAACGTGTTATGCGCGACCGGTTTCGACAAACACAACGACCGAAAGTCTTTTGCAAGTACTTGCAGAGGCTTACAAGAACGAAAAATTTGTTGTTGTGAGTGAAGAAATTCCTTCAACAAAATCAACGCAGGGAACAAATGCTGTGCATATCACTGCGCGTTACGACGCGCGTACGGGTTATGCAATTGTTATTGCTGCTCTCGACAACCTCACAAAAGGTGCGTCAGGTGGAGCAGTACAGTCGGCAAACGTTGCTCTTGGCCTGAACGAATCGCTCGGTCTGAGCGCGGTGGGTATGTGGCCATGATGTCTGCGAACGAAACTGCAGCAGTGCTCATTGAAGCTTTGCCATATATCCAGCGCTTTGCAGGGTCGACGGTGGTGGTGAAATATGGTGGCAATGCTTTGTCGGGCACCACCCACACAGACCCATTGAAAGTTTTTGCTGAAGATATGGTGTTTCTCGCTTCGGTCGGCATTCACCCAATTGTTATTCACGGCGGTGGTCCGCAAATCAATGCTGAACTTGAACGACAGGGAATTGAAAGCAAGTTTGTCGATGGCCGGCGCGTGACTGATGCGCCAACAATGAAAGTTGTTGAAGAGGTGCTGGCAAACCAAGTGAACCCAAGCATCGTGGAAGCAATCAATAGCTGTGGAGGCAAGGCCAGAGGATTATCGGGAGCGAAAGACGGGCTCATTTCTGTTGTTCAACGCAATGAGTCGCTCGGATTCGTTGGTGACGTAATTGGTATTGGCTCACAGACGCTTGCTGGCGTTCTCTCTGCGGGCGAAATTCCGGTTATTGCAACGGTAGGCGTCGACTCCAATGGGCAGACCTTCAACATCAATGCCGATTCTGTTGCGGCGTTTGTTGCAGGTGAAATGAAAGCCGAGAAGCTCTTGTATCTCACCGATATTGAGGGGCTGCGTCGTGACGTGTCTCGGGCAGACTCGCTCATTAGCTCTCTCACCGACACAGAACTCAATGATCTCCTCAGCGATGGAACTATTGCTGGCGGAATGATTCCTAAAGCAGAGAGCTGTATGGAAGCTGTTGGGCTTGGGGTGCCGGCGGTGCACATTCTCGACGGGCGCATTGCCCACGTCAGCATCATCGAGCTTTTTACTGATGCAGGAATTGGAACAATGGTGACAAAAAGTGAATCAACAAAGGTGGCAAGGTCATGACGAAGCACGCATTTCTCGAAAATAATGCACAACCCGTTCCGCAGGCAGTAGGGATGACCCATTGCCCGTATCTACCTGTCTTTGGGCCACCATCGGTGATGTTTGTTCGCGGCCAAGGTACAGAACTTTGGGACTCGCAAGGCAAGCGTTACCTCGATTTCCTCTGCGGTCTCGCGGTGACCTCTTTAGGCCATTCGCATTCGTGCGTTACCGAGGCTCTTGCGCATCAAGCTGCTGAACTCATACATGTGAGTAACTTTTTTGCTAACCCGGTTGCCACTGCTGCAGCAATAGATATCAACCAACTTCTGGAAAGTGCTACAGGCAGCAGCGGTCAAGTGTTTTTCTGCAATTCTGGGGCTGAAGCAAACGAGGCTGCAATCAAACTCGCTCGTAAACACGGTGGTCGTGGTCGCCACACAATGGTGTCGGCACTGGGAAGCTTTCACGGTCGTACTCTTGGTGCGCTGGCAGCCACTGGCCAACCCGCAAAGCATGAACCATTTCAACCCATGCCAGAAGGGTTCAAGCATGTTGCCTATGGCGATATCGAGGCGATGTCGCAGGCAGTCGATTCGTCGGTAGCAGCGGTGTTGCTCGAACCAATTCAAGGTGAGGGTGGAGTGATCCCAGCCCCTGCTGGTTACTTGAAAGCTGTGGAGTCGCTGTGTAAAGAACGTTGTGTACTTCTGATCATCGATGAAGTGCAAACAGGAATGGGTCGCACCGGAAAATGGTTTGGCTTTGAACATTCTGGTATCTCGCCCGATGCAGTATTGATGGCAAAGGCGCTCGGCAACGGTGTTCCAGTCGGCGCAATATGGGTGAAG
>CAMCZG010000094.1 GCA_945886445.1 Bifidobacterium breve
CCATCAAAGACGGAACAGAAATTGTGGGTAACCGCACCCGCGTGAAGGTAGTGAAAAACAAAGTGTCACCACCGTTCCGTCAGGCCGAATTCGACATCATGTACGGCAAGGGCATCAGCCGCGAAGGCGCATTGCTCGACATGGCTGTGGAATACGACATTGCCAAGAAGTCAGGTGCTTGGTACACCTATGACGGCGAGCAGTTGGGTCAGGGTCGTGAAAACGCCAAGGCATATCTCACAGCCAACCCAGAAATCATGATGCAAATGTCAGAGAAGGTCCGCAGCAGTGCAGGTCTCGATGGTCCAGTGGCCGAGTTCACCGAAGCCGACGAACAGCCCATCGAACTCGACTAAACGTCACCGTTCACTCTCTTGTTGTAGCTGCCACTGCCTCTGCAAGAGAAGAATCGAAAGCCGAGCCGGCACCACGGCTCGGCTTTCGTATTTCTCGCCTTATTTCACTTTGATAGCGCGTGACCACGAAGCGCCAGTAGCACCCGACTTCGATGGTGTCACCTTTACTTTCCATGAACCGGCCTTGGTGGCTTTTACTGTGCAGGTCAATTTGGTTCCCGCAAGTTTGCACGACCCAGCCTTTGTTACTGCGCCCAAAGTTGCCGTTGCTTTGTAGGTCAGTCCAGACATTCCAGTTCCCGTCAAAGTGATGGTGCGTGACTTCGTAGCAAATTTCATCCCATTGATTGCCTGCATCGAACCGCTTCCAGATCCGACTGATGGAGAACTAGAACCCGAAGATCCCACCTTGGTGACTTTGAACTTTGGTGCCGAGAAGGAAATGTCAGAGATGGTGACAAGGCGACCGTCGGTGCCATTGTCGGCTGCGGTCCACTTGCTCCATGTCACCGTGTCGGTACCAGCATCAGTAGTCGACTTCGATTCTGCAGTACGAGCAACGCTGAGCAGTTTTGTCATGTCGGTTTCTGTTGCGGGAATTTTGAACTGTGATTCAAGAACGGCGTCGGAAAGGAAGCCATAGAACTTGCCCTTACGCACAGTTCCATCGCTCAGCCTGTGCGGCCCGGCAATGCCGTAGGTGAGGCTTGGGGTCTCTCCACTTGCGAGGTCGAGTGAACCAATCACAGCAGCATTGGTGGCAAATAAGGCGCCAGCAAAAGCGGCAACCAACGTGGTGTCGAGGCTCAATACCATTTGCATGCCGAGTGTGTCTTGGGTTGATTTATCTGCATCGCACTCAGATACAGGAATGGTGGTGCACCGCTGCGCTTTTGGATCTTGGTAGTCAACACCCGGGGAATCGCTCAATGAGAACTTCACTCGTGCAGTTGCGTTGTCTTGACCTAAGTTCTCGGTCTTCCAAAAAGTAGGTGTCCCGTTCATCCAGGTCCAGCCCAGTTTTTTGCCAACAGAGTTGAGACCAATGGTCATGTCGAAAACTGAAGCGGCAGTAATTTCCGGAGACAACGTTGCTGTTGGTGCTGAGAAGTTGTGGCCAAGCTGCCCTGCTTGTTTCACATAAGTGAGCGTGACGCCCACGCGGTTAGGTGTGGCGTAGCAATTATTCGTGGAGCCTGCTTTGCATAAGTTGGAGGGCGATATCACGACAGTGACCGCACCAACGGTTGTTGGCGCAGCTGTCGTCACCGTTCCATTGGTCACAATTTGTGTAGTCGCTCCGTTTGTGGTGACCGATAGAGAGGCGATGTAGGGGCGACCAGTCACTCCTCCGGCAAGATCAGACCAGTTGGCCCCTTGTGAGCTGGGTGTATCTGTAGAACTTTGATCGGGCATGCCGTCGTCGATGGCCGCAGCATGAACGCGTGGGCTCGCGGTGGACAATGCACAGGCCGCAATGAGAGCAACCGCGAGTGAGATGCGAATGGGTCGTTTCATAGAGTCTCCTTTGTATTTGTATACAATGTAGGCTGAAAATTATTCAAGATCAAGACTCAAAAGGCTCGACACCCCATCCATGGGTAGCCTGCACAGCATGACGAACGGCAAATACATTGTGCGCACCCACGGGTGCCAAATGAATGAGCACGATTCTGAACGAATTGCCGGCCTTTTAGAAGCAGATGGCTACTCGGTTGCCGAAACCGAAGACGAAGCCAACGTCATTGTGCTCAATACCTGCTGTATTCGGGAAAACGCCGACGAGAAGCTCTATGGCCAACTTGGCTGGCTGAAGCAGTGGAAAGAAGCAGCTCCCAACCGGCAACTCGTCGTTGCGGGTTGTTTGGCGCAAAAAGATAAAGACCTGGTACTCAAAAAAGCGCCATGGGCCGATGTAGTAATGGGTACGCACAATGTGCATCGCGCTGCTGAGCTCATTAACTTTGCGCAAAAAAATGGCCCGGTCACAGAAATCTTCGACGAAGCCGTGCTGGAAGATCACGCTCTTTTCCCCAGTGCATTGCCCGCAAAACGTGAAAAAAGTTTCAATGCCTGGGTCACCATTCAAATTGGTTGCGATAACTCATGTTCGTTTTGCATCGTGCCATCGGTACGCGGCGAGGAAATCAGTCGCCCCTTTGCCGACATTGTGAGCGAAGTGGAAGATCTTGCAGCACAGGGCATTACCGAAGTGAGTTTGCTCGGCCAAAACGTCAATTCATATGGTCGCGATATCGCCCTCGATATTCGTCGTGAAACAGGTGTGGGCAGTGTGCGCCCCATGTTCGCTGAACTACTTGAAGCAGTTGGTGCAGTCAATGGCATTCGTCGTGTGCGCTTTGTGAGCCCACACCCGAAAGATATGCGCACGGAAACTTTTGCCGCCATGGCAAACACGCCTGCAGTGTGTGAGCACTTGCATTACCCACTGCAGTCGGGGAGCGATGCTGTTTTGGCTGCGATGCATCGGGGGTATACGGCCGAGCGTTACCTCTCGCGTCTTACTGAAGCACGTGCAGCGATTGACGACCTTGCGGTGTCGAGCGATGTCATTGTGGGTTTCCCTGGTGAAACAGAAGACGACTTCGTGCGCACCATGGAAGTATGTGCCGAAGCATGTTTCGACTCAGTGTTCATCTATGAGTTTTCGCCGCGCGCGGGTACAGAAGCAGCTACCTACACCGATCGCTTCGTCGACCCTAAAGTTGCCAACCAACGCTACGAGCGCTTGCGTGCGGTGGTGGAGCGCAGTGCGCAAATGAAACACGAAGCACGCATTGGCCGCATTGAAGAAGTCATCATTGAAGGTATGAGCAGAAAAAATGAAGGTGTAGTAACAGGACGTACTCGCCAAAACAAGTTGCTGCATTTTCCCTATGGTGAACCGATTCGTGTTGGCTCATATGCAAATATTCTTGTTACCTCTGCTGCTCGACACTTCTTGCGCGGTGAATTCCAAGAAATGATTTCACTGCCTTCGCATCGCGTGCACTTGCCTGTGACAGCGCTGTAATACAACTTCTCTAGAAAGTTTCACAATGTCAAAACAAGTGGTAATTCTCGGCCCCACCGCAAGTGGTAAATCTTCTGTAGCCATGGCTGCAGCACAACAAGTGGAGGGCACGCATATTGTTGCCGTCGATGCCATGCAGGTGTATCGCGAAATGAATATTGGTACTGCAAAACCAACAGCAGCCGACCAGCAATTGGTTCCGCACCATTGCATCGACCTAGTCGACCCATCTCAACGTTTCACGGTGACGCAGTTTCAAGAAAAGGCTCGTGGCGAGTTGACAAAATTGGGGGAGTCGGGAACCGCGGCTCTTCTCGTAGCAGGCACGGGCTTGTACCTCACCGCGGTCATTGACAACCTTGAATTCCCAGGTGAGTGGCCAGATGTTCGCGCAGAACTTGAAGAGAACCACAACACCACTCTTCTCTATGCTCAACTCAAGCAACTCGACCCAGTAGCTGCCGAGCGCATTGAGCCCACTAACCGTCGTCGCATGATTCGTGCGTTGGAAGTGTGCATTGGTAGTGGGCGACCCTTTAGCGATTCTGGGCCAGGCACATCGGCTTACCCCGATAACGGAATTGTGCAAATAGGTTTGCGCTGGAAGCGTGAAGTGCTGGCGCAACGTATTGCCGACCGTGTTGACGCAATGCTCGAAGACGGGCTTGTAAAAGAAACGAAGGCTTTGTTGCGACGTCGCCCGGCAATGTCGGCAACTGCTCGCCAAGCACTTGGGTACAAAGAAATGGCCGACCACATTGAGGGTCGTGCTTCACTTGCCGAGGCGAAAGCCGAACTGGTTTTGCGTACACGGCAATTCGCTGTACGCCAAGAGCGCTGGTTTCGCCGTGACCCACGCATCACCTGGGTCGAAGTACACAAAGACCCAATTGTTGAAGTAATGCCTTATGTCTTGCGGGCCTTGAAGGCGTAGTCTTTTCATATGCAAGTAACGATGTCGAAGCATCAAGGGTTGGGTAACGACTTCCTTGTGTACGACATTCGTCAGGGCTTGCCATTTACGGGTGGTGACCCCGATGCACAATGGGCAACCTTTGCTCGTAATTGGTGCGACCGCCGTTTTGGCGTGGGTGCCGATGGCGTGTTGTTGTTGGGTCGTGAAGGTGCAAACCAACTCACCATGGTTCTGTTCAACGCCGATGGAAGTCGTGCAGAAATTTCAGGCAATGGCATTCGTTGTTTGGTACAGGCTGCGTATTGGCAAGATCAAATTGATGGACTGGCAACCTACGTGGTGAACACCGATGCGGGCTTGCGTACGGTTGAAGTTCTTGAAGGTTCAACAACATCGAACATTGCATACCTCAGCGTGAGCATGGGAGTGGTGAGCGACATTGCAGAACCCGCTAACTGGGCAGCGCTGAAATGCAAC
>CAMCZG010000095.1 GCA_945886445.1 Bifidobacterium breve
CTATTTTGCGCTGTGAGTACACGGGGTAACGTTCGGCCACCCAATGCGCAGATGGCTCTAAATGAAGCGTGACGCGTTCAGCGTGCGCATCCCAATGAAAACCAGGTTCATCGGCAAGGGCTGGAAGAGTTTCTGCATCTACCACTTCACCAGAATCTTTCAATGCGCTGATGCGGTCGACACGGAAAACGCGGGGCTCATTAATACCAAGGTCAATGGCATCGAGATACCAATGTTCGCCATTGAGCCATACGCGCCGAGGCACCACGCTTCGTGATGTTGACTTATTCGTGGTGGGCGAAAAATAGTCGAGTGAAACGCGCGCGTTTGTGTCACAAAAGTGAGCAAGTTCAGCGAGTAGCGGATCGTGAGGGTTTTCAATAACGAGTGCATCGTCAATAGCGGTGAGCTCATTGAGTTTGCGAATGGCAGAAGCTAATGCGGCGGAGTTAGCTGCACCAGGCAACGCAAGAGCAGTATCGGCAACAGCGCGCAATGCAAAAGCCTCGGCAACAGAAAGGCGCAGTGGCTTGTTGAACACATTGGGTATTTCTACCCACACTTCATTTTCATCGAAGAAAATTTCAATGAGTTCAAGTGGAGAATATGGCGGAGTGCCACAGAGCCCAGCAAGGGTGAGATCTTGGCTGAGCTCTTCCACGCTCAGTTGAAAAGTGCTTGCCATTTCATGAATTGACACACGTTTGCGCGCGGCAAGCCACGGCAACATAATAAGTAGCCCTTGCACGCGTTCGCCAGCACGACGCTGACGCGCAGCGGTGCTCATTGTGCACCATCTTTTTGCATGTCAGACAACCAGTTTTTGATACCTTCGCGCACATCGGTTGGCGACAACACTTCTGCATGTTCTACAAGCCCAAGCAACCATGAACGAAAAGGTCCTTCATTTCCGCATGGCACTTCGACAACAACTGCACCATTGCCGCGAGTTTCAATAACCGACTCGTTGCCGAATTCTCGCAAGACACTTGGCGCAAGAGCTGCATTAATAAGCACGTGAGCCATGGTTGGCTCTGCACCTTCTCCGAGCATTTCTGTATCGGTGGCGACCGCCGCTTGAATATCGAAACCTTGCGGCCGTTCGAAAGTGGCGTCGAGAATTTTTACTTTGCCTTCAATGCGATCAACGCGAAAACTGCGTATTGCATTGCGAATTTGGTCGGCGCCCACGACGTACCAGTACCCGCCACGCCCTAAGACTCCGTAGGGGTGAAGACGTCGCGTTTCACCGCGATAACTAAAACTAATTTCTTTAGAATTTTGCGCGGCCTCGGTGACCACTGGCAATGCAACGCTGTTCACGGGCAAATGTGCTTGCGCCAAGGTTTCGCCCTCTGCAACATCGAGGCCTAACTTCAAACGCGCACGGTCGGCCCATGCGGCGTCAATATGTACTGCAGCTAATGCAAGTTGCAATGCCTGGCGCTCTTCGCTCGTGAAATGAACTGATGACAATTCAAGTTGGCGACGGTCGATGCGATAGCTCGACTCGCCGGCTTGGTTGCCGCCCAAAGTTTTCATTTCAATGGGCACACCCATGTCGCGCACTAATGCTTTGTCGCGCTCGAAGGTTGCCCGACCCGACTCGCCATCGGCATAGTTATTGGCACCAAGTGCGCCACGAATTTGAGTGAACGTGAGTGGCTGCGAGTTTTCCGTGAGCAACGCAATGAGATTGAGTACGCGCTCTGCTTGATCGCGGGCGACTCCGGCCACTGGAGTTACTTTGCGCCAGCCCGTGAAGCAGCAATGACCGAGCGCATGAGTTCTACTACTTGGTCTGAGGTTGCACCTGGGTTTAAGACTCCTGCAACACCGAGTGCCTTCAACTTGTCGGCATCTTGTACAGGAATGATTCCGCCCACAACAACAGGAACATCAACTCCACGCTCACGCATTTTCTCAACAACTTTTGGCGCAAGGGTCATATGTGCACCAGACAACATAGAGAGCCCCACCGCATCGACGTCTTCGTCGATTGCTGCAGCAGCAACTTTGTCGGGGGTCTGAAAGAGACCTGTGTAAATGACTTCAAAGCCAGCATCACGCAAGATACGTGCGACGACTTTTATTCCACGGTCGTGACCGTCGAGACCAACTTTTGCAACAAGAACGCGTTCACCTGCCATAAGACTTCTAAGTCTAAGGGGCTACGAGCCGTCTCGCTCAGACCACTTCAAATGATAAATCGAGCTTCTTCAAGCCGCGCAACATGAAACTGTCGTGATAGCGGAAATCATTCGTTTCTAAGAGGCTCCACGACTTCAAGCGGTCTGCCATTTTCTCAAATGCCACCTGTAATTCAAGGCGTGCAAGCGGTGCCCCAATGCAGAAGTGGATTCCCTTACCAAATGCAAGGTGCTCTTTCAGGTTGGGGCGCAGTGGGTCGAATTGGTCGGGGGTTTCTCCCCACACCTTCGGGTCGCGGTTTGCAGCCGAGTACATGAGCATGATGCGGTCACCCTTTGGCACGGGGCAACCATCAATTTCCACATCGTCTTTGGTGACAACGCGGAACATCCCCCCTGAGGGCGACGACAAACGCAGAATTTCTTCTACAGCTGGGCCAATGAGCGTGCGATCTTCGCGAACCTTTGCCCACACATCCATATTTTCGGCGAAGTAAAGCATGCCTTCAGCGAATGTGTTGGTGGTTGTTTCATTTCCTGCGGTGAGCAGTTGAGCAATGATCGAGAGCATCTCGGGAATTTCAAGTAATCGCTTTGTTCCCTCGTCGGTGTCGATTTCTGCAGTTACTAATGCGGTGAGCAAGTCGTCGGCGGGGTCGGCTCGCTTTTCCTCTAAGCGACCTGCAAAATAACGCTGCATTTCCATTACGCCTGTGAGCGCTTCTATGCGACGGTCGTCTGAGATGCTGCTACCAATTGTTGCGATGGAGTCGTCGCTCCAACGCTTGAGGTCGGCCATCTTGTCGAGTGGCACGCTTAAAATAAAAGCGATTGCAGCAATGGGAAGTGGAACGGCAAAATCGCGCACAAATTCCATTGTCTTGTCGGGCCGATCAATAAATTTATCCATGATGCTCTCGACATATTCTTCGATGAGCGGACGCAATTCAGCAATTTTTCGTGGTGTGAAAAATGAAGCGACAGTGTTTCGAAAACGCGTGTGGTACGGCGGGTCGATGGTGAGCATCGTGGGTGTTTGTGGCCAACCCGTCGCAAGCACTGCTTTCATCTTCTCAAGAACTTCACCCTTTGGCGGCTCGCCTGCACTACCAAAACGGTTTGAAAAAGTTTCTGTATCGCGCACTAGAGGCACAATGAGTTCGTGGCGCGTCACAATGTGTACGTCGGTGCCTTCAACATCGAACAGCGGTGTTTCTTGTTGCATGCGCCGGAAGTACATGTGCGGGCACTGGTGCATGATGGAGTCACGAAAGGGGTTCAGACCTTTGAGGTCTGCCTCTTCAGGAGTAGCTGGGCCAATTTGAGGAACTTTTACTGCCATGTCTCTATTGTCTCCTAATTCATCCCTCTCCAGCGAACTCAAAATATATTGATGGGCTAAACCAAGGCCAAAGTGCGCTCAAGGGACTCGGCTTGCACTTTTGCCCGCTCCATTGCCGGAATTCCATCGAGAGTGTCGGAGATGATTTCTACGCTAATGGGCGCAGTAGGCGGCGTACGTCGGAAAAATTCCACCAAGGGGAACTCCCCCGCTCCCAGCAATTCGCGGTAGTGAATGCAGTCTTGGATGTAGTCGTCGAGCCGGGGCTTCATGGTTCCGTCATCTACCTGCACGTTTTTCACCATGGAGAAATCGAGATCGGCGAGTGAGGCGAGACCAGCTCCACGAAATACATGCCACGTGTCGACGCAGAGCCCAACATTTTTTTGACCACTTGCTTGGGCAACACGCTGTGCCGTAGCGATGTCGGGAATTTTGGTGGGTGGCAAAAACTCAATTGCGTAGTGAATGCCAGCCTCTTCGGTGCGCTTGGCAATTTCGCCGATCCATGCCGATGCCTTTGTGAGGTCAATATCTTTATCGGGTCCAAAAGGAGAGATGACCTGAACTCTTTCTGCGCCAAAAGTACGCGCCACGTGTTCAAAATCTTTTGCCGCTTCGTCGTCTAACAGGCGCAGTGCTTCTAGTTCCAAAATACGCACATTGTGTTTGTCGAGAATGGCCTGCAGCTGTGCGTCGGTGGTTCCTTCGGCCCGCAATTTCAGGTATTCGGCCACGTTGAAACCAATGCCATCGAAACCCGCCGCACCTGCTGCGGCTACTCGCTGCGAAAACTCGACGCCACGCATACTGAAATACGCAAGGATTGTTTGCCGTTTCCCCGCGCCTGCAATTTGACCGGCGCCCACTAAAGAATTGCCCTTGCTCATAATGACCCCTTGCCCCAATAGGTGGTGCTGGTCGTCTGACGATGCACCTTTTCCGACCCGACACTACAGTGAATGAAACATCTACGCGAAGGGGGACCAATGGCTGGTCGTTACGAAGGAAAAGTTGCTCTTATTACAGGAGGCGCAAGCGGTTTGGGTGAAGCCACTGCTCGCCTCCTTGTTGCCGAAGGCGGAAAAGTAATCATTGCCGACTACGGCGTTGATCGTGGCGAGGCCGTTGCCAAGTCACTTGGCGACAAGGCTATTTTCGCCCAGTGCGACGTCACCAAAGAAGCAGACGTTGCAGCTGCAGTCGATGCAGGCATCGCCAAATTTGGCCGCCTCGACAGTGCATTTGCCAACGCTGGCATCGT
>CAMCZG010000096.1 GCA_945886445.1 Bifidobacterium breve
TTGCTTGATGGCGCACCCAAGGTTCGCCAAATAACGTCAACAATTAACGCTTCAGGTTTGCCACCCGACGTACAAGCAATTCTCAGTGCAGCTCCGCCACAGACATTCAACATGAAAAGTGCAATGCCCGCAGCGGAACTTGTTCAACCCTGTTCTGCTAGCGAACCCACCAAGTGCACGTTGTATGTCGATACTTCAAAAGTCTCAACGCCAAAGCACATTGTGTTGATGGGCGACAGCAATGCAGAAATGCTTATTCCTACTTTTGTGAAACTTGCGCGCGAGAAACACTTCACATTCTCGGCGCTCACTCGCTCGGGTTGCCCGTGGCAACCTGGCCTGATGTGGGCAGCACGTGATGCAACACTCATTACTCGCTGCAAAAAATCGCGTGCCGAGTGGTACAGCACACTTCTTCCAGCGCTAAAACCCGACATCATCATTGTCACCAATGTCTCTAGAGACCCCGGCTCGCGGCCCGATGCCTTTTACGTACCAGAAACTCCAACGCAAGATGATCTTCCTACTGTTGTTGCACAGCACACTTCAGCGGCACTCGATGCGCTATTGAAGATTGCAACAAGAGTGGCCATTCTTGAACCACTTCCCTTTGCGTCATTTGACCCCGCACAATGCTTGTCTGGAGCTTCTGCCATTTCTTCGTGCGCATACGAGGCAAACACCACACCTTTCCCCACCGAATTGATATATCGATCGGAAGCAAAAACTCGTGAGAATGTGTTCAGTATTGACTACGACACTTTTGCCTGCCCTTACCTGCCCATCTGTATTCCTTTTCTCGATCACCAATTTGTCTTTCGTAATCAGTTCCATCTCAGTGAACTATGGATTGCAGCTCATCGAGAAAAACTGTGGGATCTCTTATTGAGCAACGGGAAATGGTCGCAATACTCCCCAGCACGTGATAACACCATTCAATGACCTAGCGTGAAGCGTGCAGTTTTCTTCAAAGCAATCATTTTCTGCAAATGAAGGAGTGAAAGAAAAAGGCGTAGCGAGTGGTCGCGAATTCATTCTTCTCACCACTGCACTCATGGCAAGTAGCGCACTCGCCATCGACCTCATGTTGCCGGCGTTTCCCAAGATGCGCGAGGAATACGGCATGAGCCCCGACTCATCACAGGTCAGTTGGATTGTGACGGCGTTCTTTTTGGGTTTAGCAGTTGGCCCGTGGCTCTATGGTCCGGCGTCAGACAAGTACGGTCGGCGCGGTTTGTTGTTCGCAGGGCTCGCTTTATATTCCCTTGGCGGCATTCTTGCCAGTGTTGCGCCATCGTGGGGTTGGGTGATAGCCGCACGTTTCATTTGGGGTCTCGGTGCTGCTGCAGCGCGTTCGTTGAGCACCGCAATGATTCGCGACCGCTTTTCGGGCACCGTGATGGCCCAGTTGATGTCTACCATTACCGCTGTTTTCTTGCTCGTTCCTATTCTTGCCCCCAGCCTCGGGGCGGGTCTCATAAAAATTGCGCCATGGCGCATTGTGTTCTGGTTCCCCAGCATTGTTGGAGTGCTCCTCATGCTGTGGGCGCGTCGACTACCTGAAACTCTGGCAGTCGATAACCGCCGACCATTTACCTGGAGTGCGGTCAGCCAGGCCGGCAAGGAAGTACTTTCTCATCGCCAGACAGTGAGCTTCACTCTTGCAATGACATTTCTCTTTGCGGTGATGACTACCTACCTTGCGGGTTCTGAAGTGATTGTGGAAGATATTTACGGCTATGGCAATTGGTTTCCACTTATTTTCGGAGTCGTGGCGTGCTTACTTGCCGTCAACTCTTTAAACAATGCGCGCCTTGTTAAACGCATAGGTATTACTCCATTACTTCGCCGCATGTCACTTATTGGGCTCGCTACCTCGTCAGGGCTCGTTGTAGTTTCCTTCACCGGAAAAGAACATCCTCAATTCTGGGTTTTCTACCTCGCCATAGCGTGCGTATTACCTATTGCCCAGGGGCTTGTACCCAATTGCAATGCAGCTGCAATGATGCCCGTACCCCACGTTGCCGGCACTGCAACAGCCATTATTGGCACATTTTCTACAGCAGGTGCAGCGCTTCTCGGCAGTGTCGCAACAAGCGCATTTAACGGAACAGTGAAGCCATTTGCGTTCATTATTGCAATGTTCATTTTTATTGCCACAGCATTCATCTGGTGGGGTTCAAGTGGTGAAAATGAGGGGCTAGGATCTCCCACATGACATCAGTGCACAACATCCCCGTAACAACAATTTCTGGCGCTAACACCACCTTGGGCGACTTCGCCGGGTCGGTCATGTTGGTTGTGAACGTCGCTTCACAGTGCGGCCTCACCCCTCAGTACGAAGCTCTCGAGAGCCTGCACCAAACATACAAAGACAAAGGTTTTTCAGTTCTTGGTTTTCCTGCCAACAACTTCGGTGCGCAAGAGCCCGGCACCGACGCTGAAATTGTCGAGTTTTGCAGCACAAAGTTCAACGTGAAGTTTCCGATGTTCTCCAAAATCAGTGTTGTCGGCGACGACCAGCATCCTTTGTACTCCGCGCTCACCACAGCTGCACCTCGTGCAGAAGGTGACCCCGATGCATTCCGTGATCGCCTCAAAGGTTTTGGCATGACTCCAAACCAAGACCCCGACGTGTTGTGGAACTTCGAGAAGTTTCTTGTGAACCGTCAAGGTGAAGTGGTGAAGCGTTTTGCTCCAACAACCACTCCTGACGACGCTGCACTCACTGCAGCTATTGAAGCTGAACTCGCTAAATAATTATTCTGCGAGAATTCAGTCGTCGCTAGACCAGACCCAATGGAACGTGTGTTCCTCGTGGTTGTTCGCAATGCAGTTTTGATCCTTTTTTAATTACTCCTGCCTGAACAACAACGCCCATAATTCCTGCGCGGCGTACAAGGTTGCCGTCTGGGTCATATTCGATAACAGCACCTCGTAGCCCTTCTTGGTATGAATCAAGTTGAGTGCATGGGTTACGCAGACCTGTCACTTCAACAATTGCTCCACCATCAAAGACAAGACGTGTGCCGACAGAGAGTTCTAAAAGTGGAATTCCTTTTGTGGTGATATTTTCACCCATTGACCCCATTTCTACCGCAAACCCTCGCTCACGCAATTCGTCAATCAACTCACCGTGCACAAGATGAACCTGGCGCAAATTAGGTTGGTTTGGGTCTCGCGCAATACGAGATAAATGCTGAACTGTGACCCCTGCGTGAGCATCACCTTTCACGCCATAGTTTTCTATTAATTCAATTTCATCAACAGAAGCTTTTGAAAACTCGTGCTTCGCTGATAGATGAACTCCAAGAACTTCTCCGTACATCGGCATATCTTTATTCGTCATTTCTAGAGAGCAAAGCGGTAAATATTCGTTTCTCGCTGCACAAAACCAATGCGCTGATACAAACGATTCGCTGCTTCGCGCGACGGACGCGATGTGAGTTCAACGGTAATGGCACCACGGCTGCGCGCTTCTGCAATTGCGGCCATGTTCAGTGCTTCGCCTACGCCATGACCACGTGCGTCGGCATCAACCACTACGTCTTCAATCCAGGCCCGCACGCCAGTGGGAATGCGAAAAGTTGCCAAGGTAAGTGCTCCAGCAATTTTTCCATGCACGCGTGCGATGAATAAAACAGATGCTTCTGAGGCAATGATTGCATTCAAGTCGGTCCGGCTGGGTGGTGGGTTCGACTTTGAGAGTTGGGGAATAAGAACAGCCATTGCTTGAACAAGCTCGTCGGTTGATTCTGTTGCAATCTCAATTGTGGCGCTCATTATTCCCCTTCGTTATCACTAACAATAGGGGGCTTTCATCTGCACAGTGAGGTCAATTTTCCTCTACTCTACGTATTAATGATTATTTCAAGCACCTCACTCAGCGTTCCAGAATTTCTCGCAGCAACTGGCTGGGAAGCAAAGCCCGAGGGTTTATGCCGTGGCGAACTCTGCGTTCCTGCGCCTGGGGCGCTCAACGACGGTGTTGTCAACGTCACTGTTGCTGCTGAAAAACTAGGAATGCCACTTGTGCACGATGCCTCGCACAATGTGTGGGCACTTGGTGTTGCCACTGCAACGGGTCGCGCACTCGCAAGTGCAAAAGCATTTTTCCCTTCATCGCTCATTGACGCAATGGGGCGTGCATTCGATTTCAATTCACTACGAGGTCGTCGCATCATCATGGTGGCCTGGGCGAGTTGGTGAGGCTGTCGAACAGCTCTGCCCGGGTGGCAGGCACTGCACGAAGAAATTGAATCACTTGGCGTCAGCGTGGTTACTGTTGCACTCGACATCAACCCTGAACACGCAAAACCATGGAT
>CAMCZG010000097.1 GCA_945886445.1 Bifidobacterium breve
AGTTATGGCAAAGATCGCCCCGATGAATTGGGCGCCGGCTCCATTGTTCCGTTGGTCAACTCGGTTGCGGCATTGGTTGACCGTGTTCGACTGCTGTACCTATACCCAAGTGATTTAAGCGACGATCTCATTCATGCCATTTTGAATACGGGTGTGCCTTACTTCGACCTGTCGCTTCAGCATGTATCGAAGCCGCTCTTGCGCAAAATGCGCAGATGGGGCGATGGCGATCGGTTCTTGCAGCGCATTGCCGATATTCGCGAGCTCAGCCCCAAGGCAGTTTTCCGTAGCAACTTTATTGTTGGCTACCCAGGTGAAACCGAAGCCGACCACGACCAAATGTTGCGCTTTATTGAAGAGGCACAGCTCGACTGGTGTGGGTTCTTCACCTACAGCGCGGAAGACGGCACGTATGCAGTTGACCTGCCCGACCAGGTGCCAAAAGAACTCATGTTGCTGCGTCACGGTGAACTGCAAGAAATGCAAGACACCATTACGGCAAGTAAGCGCGACGATGAAATTGGTGAAGTGCACCGCGTACTTGTCGATGCTCCAGGAGTAGGCCGCAGTCATCGCGAAGCACCAGAAATTGATGGCATTGTGCAAATTCCAGAGTCGTGCAAGGTCGGTACGTTCGTCAACGTTCGCATCATCGATGCCATCGGCCCCGACCTCGTCGCAGAATTAGTAACGCCGGGCGAATAGAGTAAAAGCGCATGCCAGTAGACCCCAACGCCATCGCCACGTGGGCAAATGCTGTCACGGTCATGCGCATTTTGGTGTCGCCCATTTTGTTTGCAGTTATTCCATCTGACTCCAACGGGTCATGGGTGGCTTGGGTCATGTGGTTTGTCCTGTGTGCAAGTGACGGTGTCGACGGATATTTGGCGCGTCGTCATGGAGCTACGCATTCGGGCGCATTTCTCGACCCACTTGCCGACAAGGTCTTGGTACTTGGTGCCATGTTTACTCTTGTCAGCCGCGGTCTTTTTCCGTTGTTACCTGTTGCCATCATCGCAACGCGCGAAGTGCTCATTAGCGTGTATCGCGTCGTGGCCGGCTCAAAGGGCGTGTCAATACCGGCAAGCAAGCTCGCGAAGTGGAAAACCTTCGGGCAACAATTCGCAGTGGCCTGCGCACTTGCCCCTCTCACGGTGAACAATTTTGACTACACGTGGAAAATTTTGTTGTGGTTCTCTCTGGTTCTCACTCTCATTAGTGGCGCCCAATACGCAGTGCGGGCGTACCGCGGTCACCAGCATCAAGCAAATACCTCTGCACATACGGCATAAACATGCGTTGTGATGTGCTTGCCGTCGGCACTGAACTCCTCCTTGGTCAAATTGTCGATACCAATTCGTCGTGGATAGGTGAGCAACTCGCTGCACACGGCATCTCATCGCACTTACAAGTAAAAGTTGGCGACAACATTGAGCGCATTGTGGCTGCCTTGCGTGCACGTTTAGAAGAAGCTGACGCTGTCATTATGTGTGGCGGGCTTGGCCCCACGCATGACGACCTCACGCGCGAGGCTATTGCACAGGTAATGGGTGTTGAACTGGAGTTCCACGACAGCATCGCCGACGTTATTCGTGAGCTCTTTGCCTCACGTGGTCGCACCATGGCAGAAAATAACTTGCAACAAGCAATGGTGCCAAAGGGTGCAAGCATCATTGCCCAAACGCGTGGAACTGCACCGGGGCTCATGTGTCCTGTGCTCATGAATGGCAAAACCAAAATGGTGTATGCGGTACCGGGTGTGCCACATGAAATGCACGACATGATGCAACGCGCCATTCTTCCCGACCTCGTGGCACGCAGCGGGGTGCAGGCAGTCATCGCAAGCAAGGTGTTGCGCACCTGGGGTGAAAGCGAAAGCGGGCTCAACGAACGCTTGGACGGCATTATTGATGAGCTCGAAAACAACCCCGATGGTTCTTTGCCAACGCTTGCATTTTTGGCAAGTGGCTGGGAAGGAATCAAGGTGCGTCTCACCGCACGCGCTGCTACCAGTGAACAAGTTCAACAAGTGTTAGCCATTTGGGAAGAGCGCGTGCGCGCAGTAGTAGGCGACATCGTCTTTGGAGTTGATACCGACACGATGGAGTCTGTTGTTCTGCAAACACTTCGTTCACACGGTCATACTTTGGCAGTTGCAGAATCGGTGACGGGTGGTTTAGTAACGGGCCGCCTCACCAACATCGCCGGCGCAAGTGACGTGCTTGTGGGTGGCGTGGTGTCGTATGCCTCTGAAGTGAAATATGACGTACTGAACGTGCCGCGCGGCCCGGTGGTGAGCGGAGAGGCAGCTATCGCGATGGCCCGAGGTGTCAAGGCGGCTCTGCATTCCTCTGTTGGGCTCGCCCTCACCGGAGTTGCGGGGCCATCAGAGCAAGAAGGTCAGCCTGTAGGAACGCTGTGGGTTGGGGTGTGTCTTGCCGACGGAACTGAATATTCACAGCACTTTCGTCTCGCCTCTGCTCGCGACCAAATGCGTCAAATGTCGGTGATTACGGCCCTCAATTATTTGCGGCGTCTCTACTTGTAGATTATGGGTAATGCCCCCGTAGCTCAGTCGGATAGAGCAACGGACTTCTAATCCGCAGGTCGCATGTTCGATTCATGCCGGGGGCGCTGGACCTACGGAGAGGGATTTCATTCGCAATGCAAGACATGCAGAATCACTTCCGGCTCGTTTCCTAATGCGGCATGTACGTGTTGTCTCGGCGCTGGTCGTTCTGGGTTTTGTCGGGTGTCTCGCTGGAATAAACCCTGTGGGCGGTGGATCCAAGTCTGATGGAGTTATTCAGAATGCAAGAAAGTCATTGCCCTACGCCTCTGTGCTCAAGGCAAAGTCGAAGGTGTCTCCTGCTGTGGGGAAAGTTGTCTTTCGCATTGATCTCCAAGAGGCAATTCCTTATGTAGGCGCAAACAATTCTTATGATTTGGGGTTTACGGGTAAGGGAACCTACGTCGTTGTCATCGATACAGGGGTCGAAGTTGGTCACCCATTTTTAGCCGGCAAAGTTGCCCTCGAAGCGTGTTTCTCAAGTGAGTGTCCAAATGGGGAAACCGAAATGTATGGTCCTGGCGCGGCAGTACCGGTGCATTGGCATGGAACCCATGTTGCAGGAATCATCGCTGGAGAGAATAATGACTTTCATGGAATAGCTCCTGATGCAAAAATCATTGCGATCAATATTTTTGACAAGAGTGGTGGTGCTCTAGACGACAACATGGCAAAAGCCTTGGCGTACGTAGTTTCGCTCACTGGCGACTACAACATTGCCGCAGTGAACATGTCGTTGGGGACACCACGATCATTCACTGAAGCGTGTGATACGTATCTTCCTGCTATTACGGCAGAAATTCATAATCTCAGAATCAAAAATGTTGCCACGGTAATTTCATCTGGTAACAACTATTCCTTGGGGATGTCATCACCTGCATGTATTTCTGAAGCAGTGAGTGTTGCTGCTTCGCACATCACGCACAATCTCATTACAGACTTCTCGAATGTCTCTGATTTCACCACTCTGGCGGCACCGGGATACAGGATCAATTCTTCAAAAATGTCTGGTACGTATGGAACGGCATCTGGAACATCAATGGCTGCACCATTTGTTGCAGGAGCTTTTGCGGTATACCGATCTAAATTTGGCGTTCAATCGGTTGAAGATGTAGTAGCTGCTTTCCAAGAGACAGCGGTTCCGGCAACTCACAGTTACACCGGGATTATTGCAAAGCGGATAGATCTCCATTCCTTGTTTGCATTGCCTGTTCCTCCAACCACTACGGCCGTCGTATCCACTTCGACTTCTTCAACGAGTACGACTGTTCTTGCTGCAGATAGTTCTACAACAACAGTTTCTTCTGTCGTAACTGCCCCGCGAACAGAAGAGATCTCTCCATCATCGACGAATGCTGTGAAAAATGAGCCCACTAGTTCCACGTCGAGTTCTACGACTTCAACACTTGCTGTCGGCAATTCTCTGACTGTCAGTTATTCGCTTTCAAAAACCCAGAGGAGATCCATTCCAGAAGTCGCAGCAATCGCAAATGTGAATTTGGGAGGGTCTGTGAAGACGGTCATGCGGGTATTGCCAATTTCGGCAAGATTTTGCAAGGTGGTAGGGGCAAATCTGGTCGGACTCAAAACGGGTAAATGTCGAGTGACAATTACAACTATGAGGGGTAACGGGAGAACCGTTACAAAGTTGGCGACGCTGTTTGTTGCGTAAAGCGCTGTTTCTCAACGAGTAAGTGATGCTTGGGCTTTCGCAAATCACGGATTTCCAATCATGCTGGGGCGCTCTTTT
>CAMCZG010000098.1 GCA_945886445.1 Bifidobacterium breve
GTCGGTACCGACGACGAACGGGTGACTATTGGGCAGACCTTCGCTGTCGAACAACTCCACGAGTTGCAAACCGTTCGGCCCGCTCGGCACGACCTCGTCATGTCCGATACGACGAAGCGCCGGACGATCAACTCTCACGACAATCGGACGAACCGGTGACCGCTTAGGCAGACCTTCTGGCGCTTCGCTCGAGATACTGTTTGCCACCACCGGAGTGTAGACTACCGGTGTTACATCAGGATACGGTTCTAATATATGAGGTGTGGAGCTGGGGGGAATCGAACCCCCGTCCATCAGGTGCTAAACGTTCGTGCTACGACCATTCCCAACTTCGGTGCTAACGCAACACCATCGGTGGGTCGAATGAGTTCAACTTACGTTGAACACCGCGAGTCGTCTTTCCGACCTGTCAACAGACTTTCCTGCGGTCAGCTTTCTTTCCAGCTGTCATCCACCGCTTCTGTTGCCGGGCTGCGGTGAACTGGCCCCGTGCGGTCTCACGACTCACGAGTGCTCTCTGTCACCTAAAAATTAGGCGGCGAGAGCGAACTGCTCGTTGGCAGATATTTTTTTGCCCCGTTTAACGAATCTGAGCAATTCGGGTCGCACGCTCGGCCAGCGAAACTGATGTCGAAACCTGTCAGCCCCAGTGATGAGTATGTATTACGTAGCGTGCTCTTTTCTGATGCACGTTGTCATTGTAGGCCAAGTAAATGGAGTTCAGAACGCAGAGTTTGCCTCTGCCTTGCTGCTGGCCATTTCTGCGGGTCGAATATGGCTTCGCTGGCAATCCCGGGAATGAGTGCCGCAAGGCGGTCGGCGGCTTGCGCGGTATTGAGCAATGTAGGTAATTTTTTGGATTGCTGAAGTAGGTGTAGGCACTGTTCGATGCGTTCAACAGAGTGGCGGGCACGCTTGCGTTGTTCGCCAGCAAATTGCGCTGACGTGAGGGCTTCGCTCCAAAAGGCAAACCAGATCCGCCATTCCTCCGAACGTTCCTTGTCGAGGGGGAGTACTGCTTCGATGAGACCGGAAATATTGGCAGGGTCTTTTTCTAGAACACGTTCAATTCGCAGTGCTGAGCGCGAAGCTGCAAAGGAGTACGTCTCGTAGAAGAGTTCTGCCATGTCGTTGAAATAGTGGGAAACAACTGTGGTGGAACAACCAGCAGCTTGGGCCACATTGCGTACGGTGAGCCCAGCACGACCTTCTTTGACAACTACTTGCGCCGCTATGGCGGCTACTTCGCGGCGGCGCACTTCGTGATTGACGACTCGTGGCATGGAGTAATATTACACTTATATACAACAGCCGTTGTAAATAGAAAATGAATGTATGTGGGGATATGGCTGAAGAGTTTGACGTAGTGGTATTAGGTACTGGAGCAGCAGGTTTGACTGCAGCGATTGTCGCGTACGACTTTGGAGCAACTGTTGCGATCTTTGAAAAGGCCGACAAAGTGGGTGGCACAACTGCCTGGTCTGGTGGCCAGGTGTGGATACCTAACAACCCACATATGGGTTCAGTTGGCGTTACCGACAGCCGCGAAAAAGCGAAGAAGTACATCATGTCGTTGTCTCGTGACATGTTGGAAGAATCGTTGGTAGACGCCTATATCGATGCGGGGCCAGAAATGGTGGATTTCATGGATGCAAAAGCATCGATGGAGTTTTATGCAGTAGCAGAGATGCCGGACTATCACCCAGAGTTTCCTGGTGGCAGCCCCGAAGGTGGCCGGACATTGGAGTGCCCGATTTTTCCCTTTGAGGAACTCGATGAGTGGGCCGACATGGTTAGCCCATCGCCGTATTTCGCCGACCCTCACATCACGATGAGCGAAACGCCTTTGGGTAAGGCAGTACCAACGCCACCGTCGCCAGAAGAACACGCTCGGCGTGCGCTACATAATGAACGCGGTTGTGGTCAAGCATTAGCTGGGCGCTTGTTAAAAGCATGTTTGCAACGTGGCATCTTCCCGCGCACGATGAGCGCTGGCAAAGACCTCATCATGGAAAACGGTGCCGTGGTGGGTGTGCACATGGAAACACCTGACGGACCCCGTGAAGTGCGAGCGAGAAAAGGTGTCATTTTGGCATCGGGTGGTTTTGAGTGGGATCCCGATTTGGTGCGTGCATTTACGCGCGGGCCAATGACGCATCCGGTGTCAATGGAAACATCAACAGGCGATGGGCTCAAGATGGCAATGAAGGCCGGGGCAATGTTGAGCAACATGCGTGAAGCATGGTGGATTCCAACAGGTGTTGTGCCGTTGTCTGCAAACCCGAAGGGGAGGGTGCTGGTAAATGGTCAGCGCACGTTGCCGCACTCCATCATGATCAATAAGCACGGCCGCAGGTTTACCAATGAGGCTGCAAACTACAACGCATTCGGTGCGGCGTTTCACGTTGAAGATGTGTCGCGTTTTGAATACGCAAACTTGCCATGCTGGTTGATTTTTGATCAGAACTATGTCGATACCTATGGGTTCCGCATCAGTGCGGGTGGTCATGGTTCAGTGGTTCCCGATTGGATTCCGCGAGGTGACACGCCACAAGAGCTTGCTGAACAACTAGGTGCCGATGGCGAAGAGCTTGTGCGCACCATTGAGCGTTGGAATACTCACGTGCAAGAAGGTCACGACCCCGACTTTGGTCGTGGCAATAGCGCATTTGATTGTTGGTGGGGAGACCCGCACCGTAAGGGGCGTCGTGACGCAACACTCGGTGAGTTAAATCGTGGGCCGTTCTACGCATTTGAAATTAAAAGCGGTTGCTTAGGTACCAAGGGTGGGCCTCGAGTTAATGCCAATGCATGCGTGCTGAATGTTGATGGCGATGTGATTCCTGGTCTCTATGCAGCGGGCAATGTGATGGGTTCGCCATTCGGTATGACCTATGGCGGGCCAGGCGGAACACTTGGCCCAGCGATGGTCTTTGGTTATTTGGCTGCTAAGCACGCATCGGGGCGTTAGTAACCCTTATTTTTCCTACCAAGTTCACGCTGCATTTCGCGCTTCACATCGCGTTCTGCGATGGCTTGGCGCTTGTCGGCATGCTTGCGTCCTTGGGCGAGTGCGAGTTCTACTTTCACGCGGCCATCACGCAAAATGAAACTGAGTGGCACAAGCGTGAGGCGATCTTTCATGATGCTCTCGCGAAAACGACGAATTTCCGTGGCGTGCAAGAGCAACTTGCGCGGGCGGTTGGGGTCGTGTGCACCCACGCCAACGGCAAAACGGTAGGGGGCAATGTGTACGCCTTCAAGCCATACTTCGTGGTTCGTGACACGAGCGTAGGTATCGGCTAGTTGCACCTGGCCGGAGCGCAAACTTTTTACTTCACTGCCCACCAGCACAATGCCAGCTTCCACCACATCGATAATGGTGAAGTCATGGCGAGCTTTGCGGTTGCTCGCAAGAATGGTTTGGCCTGCCTGTTTCATAGAAGTGCGATCAGGCTACCGATAAGCCAAGCGCAGCGATTTCAGCTGCTGCTTTTGTGCAGGCGTCTACTAGTTCGTGCATGCGTTGAGGGGTGAGGCGAGTACTTGGGCCTTGTATGCCAAGGGCGTAGTTGGAATATTGAGCAGATTGCTCAAGAGTCAATACTGGTACGGCAATTCCGTTGGCTCCGTCGTATCGCTCGCCAGTGTTCATTGCGAATTTCTGTATCTTTACTTGTTCAATATGGGCAGTGAGATCTTTCACCGAAGTGATGGTGTTCTCTGTGTATTTTTCTAGTTGTTGAATTGCCCGAGGCATTCCTTCTGCGCTGAAGGCAAGAAGCACCTTTCCCATTGCAGACGCATGGAGAGAAAGTTCGCTTCCCGATAAATGGTCTACACGAAGTGCTTGTGAGGAATGTTTTTGTGCAACAACGTGTGCGGTGCCATTGTGCAAAACAGCAAAGCTGGTTGATTCGCCTGTGGCGGCGCAGAGACGTTGCAAGATCGGTTGCACACTTTCTAAGCCAATAGACGAGAGATACTTGCGCCCGAGCACTCCAGACAATGGGCCAAGTTGGTAGCGCTCGGTGACGGGGTCTTGCGTAAC
>CAMCZG010000099.1 GCA_945886445.1 Bifidobacterium breve
GCAATTGGGGCAATTATGACCGTGCAGGCCCTGAAAGAAATCGCGGCACTCTAAGCAACTCTTTGCACACACATACGTATCTGACAGGAGCGTATATGGGTGTATTTTTTGCACACGCATTAATTGCCGCAACACTTGTTGCCCCATCGCCACATAGTTTGGCTCAATCAATTTCCGTCATTGAACGTGGCGCATTCGCTACCTCCCTGTCGGCATTCCCTCGTTTCGAAAAAACTTACAGGAAACAATTCCCACAACTTGATTGGACAACAGATTATTGCAGTAGTCCGTTAGTGGGCAACACAGGACGTTCGTTTAATTTCGCCATGTCATGTCGGCGACATGATTTTGGATACCGAAGCTTTAAATTAATCAGCCGATTTTCTGGCATCGATTTTTGGACCGAAGATCTTCGCTTCAAGGTAGATCTCCAGTTTTATAGCGACATGCTCTCCACCTGCGAACCACGGGGAATTTCTCAGCGATTGAACTGCAGAGCTTGGGCGCGCACTTTTTTTCAATTAGTGAGAACGCTAGGTAGCTGAACTAAATAGAAAGGGAAATGTGCAATAACTGGGTGAGAATTCGTGCAGTAGCACCCCAAATAGTTTCATCATCAAGGTGGTACATATAAATATTGCGCGAGCCCATTGGCGTTTCCCATACTTCAGAGGCAAATGTATCGGTTCGCACAAGTTCATGTAATGGAACATGCAAGATGCGATCTACTTCATCTGCCGATGCAATAAGCGTTGGCCTATACGGCAAGATTCCGACAATGGGAACGATGTAACTATTGCTCACGATGGTGAGTAAGTGGTCGAGCTCGCCAACCAAAGTGACATCGTGTGCAGGCAGCGACACTTCTTCCACTGCTTCTCTTAATGCGGCTTCGTAAACCTGTTCATCTGGTTCAACTCGACCCCCAGGAAAAGAAATTTCACCCTTATGATTTTTTAAGTGAGCTGCGCGCTTGGTAAGAACTACTTCAACGCCCGATGGACCCTGGTACAAGTTCACCAGCACCGCGCTTGCTCGCGCTTCTGGCATGAATTCCGTTGCAGCAACTTGTGGTGAATGCGCAGCTATTTGTGCAACGACATGCTCAAGTGATTGGAGTGGGGTGAAGTCGAGACCAATCCACCGTGCCGGACTTCCTTTTTCCCATTGCGATGGACGCGGAATCTTCTGCTGTCCACCTGCGCGCATGAAGGTGGCCTAAGCCGAAGGCACCCAGCCTGAAGTTTGTAGTTGGCGCAAAATATCGGCGAGGCCAGCAGTTTTTAAATTGGCAAGTACTCGACCTGGTGCTTCTTCGCCTTTTTCCCACGATTCCCACGCGGTAATAAGTTTGTCTAGATCGGGAAGTGGTCGTTCAAATGCCATAGGGAGAGGTTACCTACAAGCGGGCATGCTTCGTCACTCGTGAGAGGTAGATGATGAACCCCTGTATGACTGCTAGGGCGAAAAGTGAGAACCGATTCGCGACCGGTTGGCTTCCAATGGATCCGGCCAAGACTGCTCCAAGAACTAATGCCATGTCTATTGCATCGTGAATTTTGCGAGGCACTAACCGATACGCAGCAAGTGGCCCCTGTGTAGATGCTGAATTCAATAATGCAATAAGGCCAAGTATTGCCAACAGCAATGGATATGTGGCCCGAGTAATAAGAATGAGAAAACCTAGAGCCACTGCATAGTCGCCAACTTGATGAAAAAGACCTAAACGCTGTCCGCGAGATGACTTGTGTTGTACCACTCCCTCAGCGTAGATAAAAAAGATCCCGGGTCAGTGACCCGGGATCTTTCAGTTCTCCAAAAGGAAAAGAACGACTTACATCATTCCCATTCCACCGGGCATTCCACCGCCACCAGCAGGGGCAGCACCAGGCTTCTCGGGCTTGTCGGCCACGAGACACTCTGTGGTGAGCACGAGAGCAGCAATTGATGCAGCGTTCTGCAAAGCAGCACGCGTTACCTTTGCGGGATCCAAAATTCCGGCCTTAATAAGGTCGGTGAATTCGCCTGTGGCTGCATTCAAGCCAATGGCACCCTTTTCTGACTCCACGCGCTGAACAACTACTGCGCCCTCAAGGCCAGCATTGTCGGCAATGTGACGTGCTGGCGATGTGAGTGACTCGTACACCGTACGTGCACCTGTTGCTTCATCACCAGTAAGTGCCTCGACAACTTTAAGTACTGCAGGACGAGCACGTATGAGTGCGGTTCCGCCGCCGGCTACAACGCCTTCTTCAATTGCTGCGCGGGTTGCAGAAACAGCATCTTCAATACGATGCTTCTTTTCCTTCAACTCCACTTCAGTTGCTGCTCCTACCTTGATAACGGCAACGCCACCAGCAAGTTTTGCAAGACGCTCTTGAAGTTTTTCGCGATCCCAATCGGAATCGGTGTTGTCAATTTCGGCTTTGATTTGGTTAATGCGACCATTGACTTCTTCTTTTTCACCAGAACCATCGACGATTGTGGTGTTGTCTTTGGTGATGATGACACGCTTTGCACGACCCAAAAGATCGAGCGTGACATTTTCCAATTTCAAGCCCACTTCTTCACTGATTACTTGTCCACCTGTGAGAACTGCCATGTCTTGCAACATTGCCTTACGACGATCGCCAAAACCTGGTGCCTTCACAGCAACCGAGTTGAACGTACCGCGGATTTTGTTCACAACAAGTGTGGCAAGTGCTTCGCCTTCTACATCTTCAGCAATGATGACGAGCGGGCGACCACTCTTCATGACGGCTTCAAGAGCTGGAAGCATGGACTGCACAGATGAAATTTTTGATGCATAAAGCAAGATGTACGGGTCTTCAAGAACCGCTTCTTGACGCTCTGCGTCGGTGACGAAATATGGGCTCTGGTAGCCCTTATCGAACTGCATGCCTTCAGTGAAGTCAAGCTCGATACCAAAGGTATTGCTCTCTTCAACTGTTACTACACCATCTTTACCAACACGGTCGATGGCATCGGCAATAACATTTCCGATACTGGAATCGGCAGCAGAAATGGTTGCAACGTTCGCAATATCTTGCTTGTCATCTACTTCTTTTGACTGAGCTTTGATGGACTCAACAGCAGCAGCAACAGCTTTTTCAATACCGCGCTTCAAACCCATTGGGTTTGCACCGGCAGCCACGTTACGCAAACCAAGATGAACCATGGCCTGAGCAAGAACTGTCGCAGTTGTGGTGCCGTCACCGGCTACATCGTTGGTCTTTGTTGCAACTTCTTTCACCAACTGTGCGCCCATGTTTTCAAATGGGTCTTCGAGTTCTACTTCTTTCGCAATAGAAACACCGTCGTTGGTAATGGTTGGTGCACCAAATTTTTTGTCGAGAACTACGTTGCGTCCCTTTGGTCCGAGTGTCACCTTGACCGCATCGGCCAATTTGTTTACACCGGCTTCAAGTGCGCGACGTGCTTCTTCGTCGAACTTGAGAATTTTTGACATTGCTACGCCTTACTTCGCCACAATGGCGAGAACGTCACGGCTGGTGAGAATGAGGAGATCGTCTCCACCAAAAGTCACTTCAGTACCGCCGTACTTGCTATACAAAACTGTGTCGCCAACTTTGATGTCGAGCGCTGAGTGCTTGCCTGTGTCGTCGCTCCAGCGGCCTGGGCCAACGGCGAGTACGGTGCCCTGCTGGGGCTTTTCTTTGGCAGTGTCGGGGATGACGAGACCCGAGGCAGTGGTCTGCTCGGCTTCGTTTGGCTTCACGACAATACGGTCGTCCAACGGCTTAAGGTTCATGTCGCAGGCCTCCAATGGCGCTGATGTATATGGATAACGGTTCACTCTGTGCGCACTCACGCCGCAAGGCGTTAGCACTCGCAAGGAGTGAGTGCTAATGATACGGCCAGTTTTGGTCGGTTAGCAACCGCAACCCCCGAGTGCTCACCCATTCCTAGGGTTCTCGGCGCGG
>CAMCZG010000100.1 GCA_945886445.1 Bifidobacterium breve
GCAGCATCATCACGCGATTTGCGTCGCACACTCGGGTGCAACACGGTGTACAAACCCAAGGCCACAGCAGCTACACCAAAAGGAGCGATGCTTCCGCCCGAAGTTGAAATGACCGGATACAACGCCATTCCCGACAACAACACCGTCCAGAGCCACAAAATGAGCACACTGCGACGTTGCCCGTGACCCAAGTTCATGAGTCGATGATGGAGGTGACCTTTGTCGGCCGTTGCAAAACTTTGCCGTTTATATGCGCGACGCACAATGGCAAACAACACGTCGAATATGGGCACGCCCAAAATAAGTAACGGAATAAAGAGTGGCGCTAAGAAGAAATAGGTCTGGCTATTGAAGTCTTGCGTAGCTGGGTCTGCCCTGCCCCCTACCACGCTTGTAGAGATGGCGAGCATCAGACCGAGCAACAACGCTCCACTGTCGCCCATGAAAATTTTTGCTGGGTTGAAATTGTGTGGAAGAAATCCGATGCATGCGCCAAACGTGACAGCAGCAACGAGCGGGCCGATGTTGGGTTCGGCAAGTAAACCTAAATCGCCCAGATGGCGGCTGTACAAAAAGAAGGCTGCAGACGCAATAGCTACGATTCCCGTTGCTAAACCATCTAGTCCATCGATGAGGTTGATGGCTTCGGTCATTACTAACAACCACAAAATAGTGACGAGTGGTATCCAGTCATTCGATAAAACAAATACTTCAAAATACGGAACACGGAAATAAAACATCGTGACACCAGCCCACACCAACACCATGCCAACGCCTGCGGTTCCTGCAACTTTGGCTGGTGCACTGATTTCGCGAATGTCGTCGATGAACCCAATTGCGCAAATTGCAATGGCACCAATTGCCACACCGAGCATTTCAGAACTGCCATCAAAGAGTGGGCCGAACCTATCCATCTGCCATGCCAAGAGCAATGCAGTGATGATGCCAACGAGAAGCGCTACCCCACCAATATCGGGTGTTGGTGTGGTGTGTACTTTGCGTGGGTCTGGTTGAGCCATCCAGTTCTTGATGCGTGCCAAGCCCATGACGAAAGGGGTCACAGCAAAAGTGACAATGGCTGCACATGCGGCAACAATGAGATACCCGTTGATGTCACTCATGTGGTTCTAGATTAGACCGCTGAACCACTACTTCTGCAGTGTCTGAGTTTCCTTTAGTAAACAGGGAACTTTGCGCAGAGTTCCGCAACGTCGCTACGCACTTTTGCCAAAGCTGCAGTGTCGGTGCGGTTCCTTAAGGCTGTGGCTATGAGCTCGGCAATACGCACCATTTCTGTTTCCTTCATACCTTGCGTGGTGACTGATGGCGTACCAATGCGAACACCCGAGGTAACAAAAGGGCTGCGCGGATCGTTAGGAATGGTGTTTTTGTTGAGGGTGATGCCTGCTGAGTCGAGCACTATCTGTGCTTCTTTACCGGTGAGCTCTGCATCGAATGGAGTGAGGTCGACCACCATCATGTGCACATCGGTGCCACCCGATACCAAACGAAAACCTTGTTGTGCGAGCGCCTGAGCAAGAGCACTGGCATTTTTTACAATTTGCTCCGCATACAGACGAAATGAGGGATGCAGTGCTTCGCCAAATGCCACAGCTTTTGCGGCAATGGCATGCTCTAAAGGCCCACCTTGGCTACCAGGAAAAATTGCTTTATCAATTTTCTGTGCGTGTTCGGCCTTGCACAAAATGCAACCACCGCGCGGACCACGCAATGTTTTGTGCGTGGTGAAGGTAACAACGTCGGCATAAGGCACAGGGTTCGGGTGTGCACCACCAGCGACCAACCCTGCGAGGTGCGCAATGTCGAACATCAACAGCGCACCTACTTCGTCGGCAATTTTCTTAAATGGTTCTGGCTCAAGACGACGTGTATAAGAAGTGGTACCAGCAACAATGAGTTTCGGGCGATGCTGCAATGCAAGTGCACGCACTTCTTCCATGTCGATGCGCTCGTCACCGGGCGACACCTTGTACGAAACAAAGTTGTAAAAGATACCGCTGGCATTCACAGGCGAGCCGTGAGTGAGGTGACCGCCATGGTCAAGACTGAGACCAAGAACGGTGTCTCCATGATTCAGAAGAGCTAAGTAAACGGCCATATTTGCACTGGCTCCTGAGTGCGGCTGCACATTTGCATGGTCGGCACCAAAGAGTTTTTTGATGCGTTCAATTGCAATGCTCTCAATGTCGTCGACAATGGCATTACCGCCGTAGTAGCGCTTGCCTGGGTAGCCCTCGCTGTACTTGTTGGTGAGTACAGAGCCTGTTGCCCGCATTACTGCAGGAGAGGTGAAGTTTTCACTCGCAATGAGTTGTAGGCCAGTCACTTGACGCTTGCTCTCATCATCAATGAGTGAGAAAACTACATCTTCACTTTCAAGCTCTGATGGCCAATTTTTGGGGGTGCTCATTTTTGTGCTCCGAAATTTTTTGCTTCTTCACGTTCGATGTCGCCAAGTTGTGCAACGCGGCGTTCGTGACGACCACCTTCAAATGGGGTGGCAAGAAATGTTTGCACGATTTCCTCTGCGAGTCCTATTCCTACGACACGTGCGCCCATAGAAAGTACGTTGGCGTTGTTGTGTTCACGTGCCATGCGTGCCGTGTAGAGGCAGTTGCACAAAGCAGCACGCACACCCATGACCTTGTTTGCTGCAAGTTGCTCGCCTTGCCCGCTTCCCCCCAGCACGATGCCTAACTGTGCCTTGCCGTCGCGCACCGCACGACCCACGGCTGCGCAGATGGGTGGATAATCGCAACTCTCGGTGGAGTGTGTACCAAGGTCATCGACTGTGTGCCCGGCAGTGCGGAGAAATTCGATGAGGTGCTGCTTGAGGGAATAACCGGCATGGTCGGCCCCAATAGCAATGTGGAGTGCGGCAGTCATGTTCTGAGCATAGGGTTTGCGAGCCTCAGAACGCCTAACCTGCGCGTATGACTCTTTCACCAAAGACTCCCATTCTCGTTGGTTCTGGCCAGTCGCTACAACGACCAAACGACCCACGCACCGCATCGTTCGACACTGCTGCCGACCCCGTTGCGCTCATGGTGGAAGCAATTCGCCTTGCCACAGCCGATGCTGGTTTAACTTCTCTTCCCGCTCTCGATGCATTGCGAGTGGTGGGTTTACTCAGTTGGAAATATGGCAACCCCGCCTGGCTCATTGCACAAGACCTTGGTGTGAGCTCGCGTGAATATGCACTGAGCGCAATGGGAGGCAATACCCCCCAGTCTTTGGTCAACGCTGCGGCCCTAGAAATACAAAATGGTCAAGCCGACATCATTGTTCTCACCGGTGGTGAATCCACACGCACCAAGGCACGTGCGAAAAAAGCAGGTGAGCAACTCACTTGGCGCAAAACTGGCGCCGATGTGCCAGCACCATCTGCTGTTGGCGAAGACCTGGTCATGGTGAGCGAGTACGAATTCGAACGCAAAATTTTAATGCCGGTACAGGTGTACCCGATGTTTGAAACTGCAATTCGTGCCCGTGCAGGACGCAGCGTTCAAGATCATCAAACACATATTTCTGAATTGTGGTCACGCTTCAGCAACGTTGCGGCGAAGAACCCCAATGCCTGGTCTCAAAATGCAATGAGTGCAGAAGATATTCGCACTGCCGGCCCAAATAACCGCATGATTGGCTTTCCGTATCCGAAGTTCATGAACTCGAACAATGACGTCGATATGGGCGCAGCGCTCA
>CAMCZG010000101.1 GCA_945886445.1 Bifidobacterium breve
GGCGATTCGAGCATGGCAAGAGTCCCTCCGGCATAGTCCACCTGTTCTTCACTCAAGTCTCTACACAACAAGGGAAGTTGAACGCTTTGGTCAACTGCTACCTGAAGGCAGTCTGGTTGTCTGTTCCGCAGCTGGGGCGAATCATGATCCTCTCATATTTTCGCATCCGAATACTTTTGATATTGATCGCAAGGACCTCGCATATCGAGAACCCCTTGGCCAGTTCCGCATTGATGGATTAGCTTCGGCTGTCTCACCTGGGTTAATACCTTTGTCGCAAACAGGTAAGTACTTCAACGAAAGCTCTATCTCGATGTATAAATTCGCGTCAACAGCAGTTACTGTCGCAACCAAATCTTTACTGAGAAGAAAGAATTACCTACGCCTCATCAGTCCTTTTAGTAGTCAATTGATGACGAGATGGCCTCAAGGAGATAGGGTTTGTCGGGAATTATTAACAAGAAGGTGATTTCAATATGGTCAAGGAAGACGACATCTTTCGCCCTGATGGCGGCAGCGTCAAACCGATACTTCCGGCATATCGTCAAGTCGCAGATCAATTGCTTTCGCTCATAATTGACGGCGAGGTCAAACCAGGCGAGCGTCTACCGACCGAAGAAACCTTGGCTAAAACTTTCGCAGTGAGTCGTAGCACTATACGAGAAGCCCTCCGCTCGCTTGCTGCAGAGTCTTTTGTCGAGACTTCTCGAGGCCCCACGGGAGGAAGTTTCGTCGTCGCCCCAGGTCCACAAATAATTTCAACGTACCTTCAAACTCGCTTCGCTCAAATGTCGGGGCTTGACTTGGTGACGTTGCCAGAATTACTCGAAGTAAGAGAGATGCTTGAAGTTCCCATCGCTGGCCTAGCAGCAAAAAACCGCACCGATGAGCACATCTCTATGCTTCGCGCAAGTATCGGAATTGAATCTACCGATGCTTATCATTCAACTCTCACCGGTAAAGGTGCACCCCACTTCCATACAACGCTGCTTCATGCGGCTGGAAATCCATTGCTATCAATAATGACGCCACCCATATTCCATGTACTTGCTTTAAAATATTTTCGCGAAGATCCCCCAAATTTCTGGAAGCTCATCAGTGAACAACACGAAGCTATTGCTGATGCAGTCGAAAATGGCGATTCGCGTGCCGCTGAAGATGCGATGCGTCATCATTTAGAGTTTCTTGGCGATGCCTGCCATCCGCCAGTAACTATGAAAAACAAATAGAAATTAACTGCTGGAACTACCAGGCAAATTTAAAGTCGTTAATCACTTTTGGGCGAATTACGCCTTCGCCCGCGTGCGACGCAATACAGGGTCGGCAATGCGCAACACGTTGTCTGCAAGTCGCATTACCTTGCCCGCAGCGCCAGGCGTTGACGAGTCGATGAGGTTTCCCATGACCGCAAGGGTGATATCGGCAGCACTTTGTGTTCCTACAGCAATGCGTAGACCTGGCTTCAACAACCAGGGGTGCCCAATAATGAGACTGAACCGGCGACCTGTGCGCAAGAAGTCGTCGAAGCGCTCGCCTACTTGGCGGTCGTATTCCTGCGGTGCGGTTTCAGGATTATCGAGAAAACAATTCACTGCGAGCATGCCCGACTCCAAGGCGTAGTCAATACCTTCGCCGTTCATGGGGTTTACGAATCCGGCGGAGTCGCCAATTGCTACCCAACCAGGGCCAGAACGTTTCATGCAACTCATGGGTAAGCGCCATGCGCGTGGCTTTTCTATGTATTCGCCAAGTGTCCACGACTCACGAACGAGCGATGCATATTGATCGAGCAATGTATTGAGGTTGAGTTTCTTGAAACCCTTCATGGTACTGAGAGCACCCACGCCAATGTTGACTGTGCCATCACCTGCGGGGAACATCCACCCGTACCCTGGTACCGCAGTTCCGTGTTCGTCTTGCAAACTGAGAGACGCTTCCAAATATCGCTCGGCGTGTCGTGGTGTTTGCGCATACGCCCGAATAGCTAAGCCAAATGTTTCATTTGGGTCACGAACAGCGCCCAACATTTTCGCTGCGGCTCCTTGGGCACCAGCGGCAAGCACTACGAGTGATGCGCGAATCACTTCGCCGCCTACTTCAACGCCAACTACTTTTCCAGCTTCAAAAACGGGAAGCGCTTCTGAATTGAAGCGCACATCGGCGCCCGCTGCAATGGCAATGTCTACTAAATACTGGTCAAATCTTTGACGTGGCCACACTGCTCCATGATTCGGGAAGGCGGTGTTTGAGGGCCACAACAACTCGCGTTTTTTCTTTCCCGCAATCATGCGCAAGCCATCAATACGATGCGCAGGAGAAAAATCGACTTTCAGATCTTCCAAGGCACCAATTGCCCGCGGAGTGAGGCCATCGCCACATACTTTGTCGCGGCCATACCCGCCCTTTTCACACACCAAAACCTTGAGACCCGCCCGTGCTGCGGTCATGGCAGCAGCGGAACCCCCAGGGCCCGCTCCGATGACGGCCACATCAAAATGCATGCGACTACCCTGCCACTCCACGGAACTCAACGCCAAGTACAGCAACGAAATGAGTGGGGTATGCACCCATCTCACACCCCCCAGTTACGGTGGTCTTGTAATCATCCAGACGATCTGAGGGGCTTGGCCCGTTGAAGATCACCAACCGATTTCAAGTAGGTGGTAACGCCAAGATCGATGAGGAGCAACAACATGAGTACAGAAACCAATTACACACCGGGGCATTCCGTGCATTTCATACAAGCACGAAAGGCTTTAGAAGGGTCTGGGCAATGGCGGGCAGTAACCGTTACTGAGATCGGAGAAGGTGTCGTCACGCTTCAATTGAGTGGCAGTGTTGCCATCTACGAATGCCATGACACCACCCGGCTGCGTGAACTGTTCTCCACTGGACGAATACCGCTCAACCAAAGTGGCGAAAGTCTGGCGATTTTGGCACCTCACAATGTCTTGATCATCCCCTGTGCAGACGAAGACAAGATCTTCCCACGACAAGCACCAATTAATACACTTGTCAGTTACCTAGAAGAAGGTGCCGCTCTATGGTCACCAACCACAGACGGCGCATGGCACCTCTTCTCCATCGCATTGAAATTCACCGACGCTCCAACTGCCTGAGTGGGGTTTGAGTAAAATTGTTTTAGTCCCTGTGCAGTAAGTGTTTGCGGTTGCAGGGTCGCGCTGAGACCCAATGAACAGGTTGTTGAACTCCAGGTCTGATGCCCTGACTTGCATCCGTCGCCTTTTATCCCTGCATTGAATAATAATTCAAAGTCCATTCTGGTGGACCCAAATACGGGTGAAGGTGGATGTGGTGGCTCGTTTCACGAACATATGGAAAACAGGTGTTGTTGTTACAGCGTTATTGGCAACAGTGGTGGCATGCGGTAGCAGTGATGCCTCACGTGCACGTAATGTTGCGTTAGTTGCTGGTACTAGTTGTACGAAACCTGGTCAGATATCAAAAATATCGAAGGTGGCAGTGGTGTGTGGAAAAACGAAAACCGGCAACATTTGGTATCCCACAATGAAATCTAATGGCCGGTCGGTGTCGTGTACACGAACGGTGGCTGCTGTGCGTAAAAAGAAATCTGTGGTGTGGGTGTGTGGTGTTGTGAAAAGCAAAAAACTGTGGCTCGCAACAT
>CAMCZG010000102.1 GCA_945886445.1 Bifidobacterium breve
ATTTACGGGACATACCGCGCCGAGAACCCTCGGTTTAGGGGGCGAGTCGGGAAATTGACCACTGCGTGCCAGCCCAGGCATAGCGAAAGCGGTCGTGTAGGCGGCTCGGGCGACCCTGCCAGAACTCCACTGTGGAGGGAACAATGCGCAACCCACCCCAATGCGGTGGCCGCGGCACATCGCCACCTGAAAATCGTTGAGTTACTTCGGCCACCGCTAGTTCTAATTCTTCGCGACCTGTAATGACTTGCGACTGAGCAGACGCCCATGCACCAATTTGTGACTCGCGTGGGCGGGAAGCGAAATATGCATCGCTCTCTTCGCTTGACACCACTTCTATTTCGCCGCGCACACGTACTTGCCGATGCAGGTCGAGCCATGCGAAGGCCGCACTCGCAAATGGAGCACCTGCAAGTTGAATGCCTTTGGCGCTTTCATAGTTGGTGTAAAAAACAATGCCTTCGTCGTTTACCTCACGTGCAAGAACAATACGTGCATCGGGTTGGCCTTCAGCATCAATACTCGACACAGTCATTGCATTTGGTTCAGCAACGCCGGCTTGCGCCGCTTCGTCGTACCAACGATGCCACTGTTGAATTGGCGTAGCAGCAAGGTCGGCAAGGTCGAGCCCAGCGGTTTCATATTGAACACGCCGATCACGTAACGACACAACTACTCGCTTTTTGGAACAATATGGGTTGCACCACGCATGTATGGAAGAAGCACATCGGGAATACGTACCGAGCCATCGGCTTGGCGATTGTTTTCCATAATAGCTGCCCATACACGTGGCACAGCAAGTGCTGAACCGTTCAATGTGTGCGCAATTTCTGTTCCTTTTTGGGTGCTGCGCTTAAAACGAATATCGGCACGACGTGCTTGGTAGTCGGCGAACCAACTGACCGAACTCACTTCTAGCCATGCATCACAACCTGGTGCATACACCTCTATATCGAAACTGCGGTGATGGCTTTGACCCATATCGCCAGTGCAAATTTCAATAATGCGGTACGGCAAACCCAACCCCGAAATGAGTTTTTCTGCACGCTTCACCATTTCTTGCAAGAGTTCTGGTGACTGTTCAGGTGTGGCAACAGCAAGTATTTCTACCTTGTCGAATTCATGACTGCGCAACATGCCGCGCGTATCGCGACCTGCAGAACCTGCTTCACGGCGGTAGCACGGCGAATACGCCATCATCTTGGCGGGCAGTTGTGTTTCGTTCAGTACTTCACCGGCATACAACGAAGTGAGTGGAACTTCTGCAGTAGGAATACACCACAGATCGTCACGTTCAATAAAAAATGCGTCGTCGGCAAACTTGGGTAACTGACCTGTTGCCGTCAGCGTTGCAGAAGTAACCAATGTTGGTGGGCGCACTTCTTCAAACTCATCGGCGTTCGAGTCGAGTGCGTACTGACACAGTGCTCGCGACAAAGTGGCACCAAGACCGCGTTGCATAGTAAACATTGCGCCAGAAATTTTCACAGCACGCTCGTTGTCGAGAATGCCTAACGCCGCACCAATTTCCCAGTGCGGCACCCGTTGATGGTCTGCGAATTGTGCAGGCAAATGATGCGGCCCGGAAACCAACGGGTTGTCGTGGTCACTTGCGCCATTGGGAGCATCGGGGTGAGGAAGGTTCGGAATGCGCAACAACACATCACGCAATGCGAGCTCAACTTGTTCTGTTTCAGCGGCCAAACCAGTTTCGGAGTCGCCCAATGCGCGGCTTTTTGCCATTACATCTTCAGCAGCAGCTGTATTGCCAGCCTTACGCAGCGCACCTACCTCTTTCGAGAGGCCATTCACTTGCTGGCGCAAGGCATCGCGCTCGAGCGTGATGTCGCGCAGGCGGGCATCGAGTTCAATGGCGTGCTCAAGTTGTTCCAGCAGGTCGGGCTTGCCACGGCGGGCAAGGGCCGCCCGCACCACAGCAGGGTCATTACGTAAAAGGCGAACATCAATCACAGACGGGCAAGGTTAGCGGTGACTGCAATGCCTACGCTGTAGATATGAGTGCTGTCGTCGTTGAAAACCTCACAATTCGATACGGAGACTTTGTGGCCGTCGACGGGGTCTCGTTCCAGGCCGAGTTTGGCGAGGTGACCGCAATTCTGGGCCCCAATGGAGCGGGCAAAACCTCAACCATTGAAACCTGCGAGGGCTATCGCGCTCCCACCATCGGGTCAGTACAAGTACTGCAGAAAAACCCTTTCACGCAGCGCACAGCAGTACACAGTGAAGTCGGTGTGATGCTGCAAGAAGGTGGCGTCTACCCCAGTGCGCGCGTATTCGAAACCATTACCCAATACTGCGCCCTCTACAACCGCGGGGTCGACCCAACAGCGCTCCTTATTGCGGTCGACTTGGAATCGAAAGCTTCTTCTACGTGGCGTCGGCTTTCTGGTGGAGAAAAGCAACGCATGCTCTTGGCACTCGCCCTTGCTGCTCGCCCTCGCGTTGCCTTTCTCGATGAACCCACTTCGGGTGTTGACATCAATGGCCGCGATGCCATTCGACACATCATTAACGACTTGGCCGCAAATGGCACAGCGGTGGTTCTGGCTACACACGAACTTGATGAAGCAGAGCGCTTGGCACAACGTGTAGTGCTCTTTCATCTAGGAAAAATTGTGGCCAATGCTCCACTAGCCACCATGCGGTCGGCACAACATGAACTTCGCTTTTCCTCGGTACCTACGTTGAACGTACAAGAGCTTTCAGCACACATTGGCCTTGAAGTTGCCATTATTCAAGATCACTTTATTGTGCGTTTTGAAAATACCGATTCTGCATTTTCTTCCGAACTTGTACAACGAGTTTCTACATGGCTGAACAACAAAAACTTACCGCTCAACAATTTATCTATTGGCGCACAACGCCTTGAAGACATTTTCCGCAACCTCACTGGTGGTACCCAATGACCGCGCTCACTACTCAACTACAAGCAGAAATGAATGTAGTGCGTCGCAATGGCGAGCAGCTCCTTGTTACCTTAGGAATACCCCTACTTTTATTGGGGTTTTTCAGCGTGGTCGATGTGCTCCCCACAAACGAAAAAGATCCTGTCAATTTTTTGGTTCCAGGAATTCTCGCTCTTGCAGTAATGAGCACATCAATGGTCAGTCTCGGCATTGCAACCGGATTTGAACGTAACTATCTCGTTCTCAAACGTTTAGCAGCAACACCTCTTGGCACTACACGTCTCATTGCAGCAAAAACGCTTTCCATTGTAGTCGTCGAAGCAGTGCAAATGATTCTGCTCATTTCGCTGGGTCTCCTTCTTGGTTGGTCACCTCAACAGGTCAACTGGCTACTTGCCCTATGCGCTGTTGTACTCGGCACTTTTGCCTTTGCGGGCATTGGCCTTTTTCTTGCAGGAAATTTACGTGGAGAAGTCAACCTCGCTGCAACAAATGGTTTGTACCTCGTCTTGTTGCTCATCGGTGGCATCGTTTTCCCGTTGGCCAAGTTGCCAGATACGCTCAGCGCCATTAGCCGTTGCTTGCCCACTGCAGCATTAAGTGATGTACTTCGCGATGCACTCATGTCGGCCGGAGAGCACACCACGTCGTCGTGGATTGTGCTTCTGGTGTGGGCAATTGCAGCCCCTGTGCTGGCAGCGAAAACTTT
>CAMCZG010000103.1 GCA_945886445.1 Bifidobacterium breve
TCACTTGTAGAGCGCGTATGGCCTCGCGTAGGAAAAGGTGAGCCACCACTCACTAGGTTCGTTGCTGAGCAGCTCGGTACCGCACACTGGTTCGACCCACGGCCTGCCGCACAAGATCTTGAATGGGCACCTTCAGTGTCGCTTGACGAAGGATTCGCAGAATTACACCAGTGGTTTTTGGACCAACCAAAGCCGTCGCCACAATGAGCGCCTGCCAGCCCGCGTGAAATGCTTATGGGGCACGGAGTTCAGTGCCCGACGAGGCGAAAAATGGGGTACTAAAAGTTTGGTTAATATTTTTTGAGAAGTGAGGAAAAAGGAGCAAGATGCGATTTCTGCTCATACCCTTACCTCGTTAGAACAGGTGGGGTGCCGCAGGTAGTCCACATCACAGCGATAAGGAAATAGAGAAGTTATGCCAACAGGTACCGTGAAATTTTTTAATGACGAAAAGGGATTTGGTTTCATTTCCCGTGACGACGGAGACGATGTATTCGTGCACTTCTCCAACATCGAAGGCTCAGGCCGTCGCTCACTCGTAACCGGCCAGCAGGTCGATTTCGAACTTGGCCAAGGCCAAAAGGGTGTCGAAGCACACAACGTCCGTCCACTCTGACGTTCGCTTTCAATATCGACTAATGCATTGCGCATTGGTCAAGCACTGAGCCCGGATCTCTGTAGAGGCCCGGGTCTTTGTGTATCTGGGCATAAGTTCGTTGTCTAAGATATTCATATGTCAAATGAAGTGAACTTTTACACTGCAAGTGCTGCACTTGCTGGCAAGGAATATCTCGACGTTGCTGCCATGAAAGTGGTGTATCAACTTGAAGTGAGTGGTGAGGTTTTTTATAACCTGCTTGCCGATCGAGTGAATAATGCAGAAGCAGCCGAACTGCTTCGACGAAATGCTGTTGAAGAACGTGGTCATGCACGCCGTTTGGCTCGCGCTATTTCTTTGAAGTTAGGCAGCGAATGGGAAGCAACGGCTGCCGAAGAAGAAGTTCTTTCGATTCCGCTTCCCGAGGTTGTCACCGCCGAACTATTTGCTGCAATTGTGCAAGGTGAAATCAATGGCGATGCTGGGTATCAACACTGGGCCGACCATGAACCCGATGAAGAAGTAGAACGACTATTGCGCCTCAACGGGCGTGAAGAAACTATTCACGCCGGACGCGCGCAGCAGGTTCTCGAGATCCTTCAGAAATCTTCATAGATTTCAGCGCAGCGTTCCTGTCTGATGGGGAACGGGCACATTCACGAGTTACCCATGAGTAACTTACTTGTGCAAAAACTTATTGCTAATACTTGAGTATTAGCGTAAGTTAGTGACATCCGTTACAGATTAGGGGTCTGCACTTACATAAGGGGGAAACATGAACATACGAAAGAAAGTAGCCGCGGTTTTATCTTGCGGTGCGATATTGGGTGGCCTGGCTGTCATCCCGTCAGCAGCAAATGCTGCAGGGTGCACCACTTTTTACAACATCAAAACGTCTAACTCACGTGGCAACATGACAGGTTTGCCATTGAGCTACGCAATGGACACTGGCATTGACAAGCAATTCTGTATCAACTTTACTGAAACGCAAGTTTTATCAGGTGCACAAAACCTGGCACTCTTGGCGGGTAGCGCGGTCGACATCGCGCCAGCCACTTTGGACAACGTGTTCAGTTGGCGTGCAGTCTCGGACATCACTATTTTCCGCGAGATGATGCAAGTTCCGCTTTCAGACCCCTCCGTCACTAAGACCTTTTATGATGCAAATAACCTGTCGAAATTGAAGTCTTTTAAGGAGAAAATGCAAGCGCTCTCATCTGCCCGCCTTGGCGTTACCTCCGTTGGTGGAGCAGGCGAAACAGCATGGAAGCAGGCATTCATCTTCACAGGGGTGGAATTCAAGGGGACATTTGTTGGCGGCGCAACGAACACCGCAACCATTGGTGCGCTCATGAAATCAAACAGCATTGATGCTGCTTGGACCAACAGTCCATACACCGAGCAATTAGAGGCAGCAGGACTTTCTGTTCCGAATATTTTTAACGCGAAAAACCCAAGTGCTGACATGGTGGGTTATATCTACTTAGATATTCCTGGTTATGTTTACGTGGGTCGTACGGCGTGGATCCGTGAAAACCCAGATGCTGCTAAAGCAGTTGATGCGTTGATGGACGAATCAATTAAGCGAATTAAAAACCCTAAATACTTTGCGTCTGTTGTTGCAAACATCGTAAAAAACCTAGGGGTCGATGAACCAACGTCCCAAACGATGGCTCGCCGTTGGAGCAACTTCTTCAACCTCACTGGAAAAATAAATGACGAGGCTTGGAACAGAGTTGCAAAATGGAACTACGACAATGGCCTACTCAAAGTGTTGTACAACGTCAACGATTTCTTGTATGACGTGTCTGCTTCACAAATTAAGCCAATTAAGGTAAAAGGCCTTCTGGCTTTCGATTCACTTGTGAAGCAGTCGTTAGTGAAGACCTTTAAGGGCTCAAAATTATCTATCTCTACCCGAACATTGAGCATTTGCTCGGTGTCAACGAAGGGTGTTGTGGGTAAAAAACCTGGAGTTTGTGACGTAACAGTCACAGTGAAAGATCCGAAGAAACTGGCTAACTTCGACCAAGAGCGTTACTCACGCGTCTTTATCACTATTAAGTAATCGTCCCTAATGGTTCGTGGGTGGCCATGATGAATCATGGTCACCCACTCTTAATCTTCGGCAAAAGAAGATATGGGTACATCTCCGATTGAGCCACGTGGTGAATAGGGAACGGGCATATTCGATAGAGATACCTACGGGTAACTTCTTTGCGTAAAAACTTATTGCTAATACTTGAGTATTAGTGTTATGATGTGACAACGGTTACAGATCAGGGGGATCTGTACATGAATAAGGGGAATACATGAGAATTCGAAAGAAAGTAGCCGCGGTTATATCTTGTGGTGCAATGTTCGGAGGCCTGGCGGTCATTCCTACAGCTGCAAATGCAGCTGGATGCACCACTTTTTACAACATCAAAACATCTAACTCTCGTGGTTCTATGACTTCATTGCCATTGAACTTCGCTATTGATACTGGCATTGACAAGGAATTCTGTGTCAATTTTACTGAAACTCAAGTTTTATCAGGTGCGCAAAACTTGGCACTCTTGGCGGGTAGCGCGGTCGACATCGTACAAGCCACTATGGACAACGTATTCAGTTGGCGTGCAGT
>CAMCZG010000104.1 GCA_945886445.1 Bifidobacterium breve
CAAGGTGTGTGTGTCGCAATGAATCCTCTGCCGCGCACCATTCATGACTACAGCGGTTTCCCACCGGAACTTTCACAGGTGGAGTATCCAGCTCCAGGTTCACCAGCTCTTGCCCAACACGTCACCAATTTATTGCGTGAGTTCGTTGCCCCCGAACCGATTTCTGTAACGACAACATGGGGTCTCGATCACGGAACGTGGTCAGTGCTGCGCCACGTCTTTCCGCAAGCAAATGTTCCTGTGGTTCAAATGTCAATTGATATTTCAAAACCTGCAGCATGGCACCTGCAAGTTGCACGCAAGTTACAAACGCTGCGCGACTACCAAGTGCTTATTGTGGGTAGTGGAAATATTGTGCACAACTTAGGTGCCATCAACTGGACCGACAATGCAGAACCGCACCCATCAAGCATCGGCTTTCACAAATACATTGTTGAAGCAATTGAAAACAACGACATTGATGCCATTGTGAACTACGCAAGCCACCCCGATGCGGCGTATGCGGTTCCTACACCAGAGCACTTCTTGCCACTTCTCTACGTTCTCGGTGCACGGCGCCCCAATGAAGCGCCGCACACCGTGACCGATGGTTTCGTGTATTCCTCGCTGTCTATGTACAGCGTTGCGTTTGGCTAAGTAACCGGCACTGTTTTGTCGCGCTGGCGCCGCGACGGCATAAAGTGACACCTATGGAAATCGAAATGATCGTTGAAATCCCCCAGGGCTCGCGCAACAAATATGAAATGGACCATGAAACTGGCGCTATTTGGCTCGACCGCACTCTTTTCACGGCCACCCAGTACCCACTCGACTACGGCTTTTTCCCCCACACCCTCGGCGAAGACGGCGACCCGCTTGACGCCCTCATTTTGTTGCCCCAGCCCACCTTTCCTGGCTGCCACATGTGGGCTCGCCCCATTGGCGTGTTCTGGATGACCGATGAAAAAGGCCCCGACGCCAAAGTGCTCTGCGTACCGTCACGCGATGCCCGCTATGCCCACTACCGCGACCTCTCTGATGCCCCCGACTTTCTGCTCGCCGAGATTGCCAACTTTTTCGAGGTCTACAAACTCATTGAGCCCAACAAGGAATCCACCGTCGGCGGATGGAATGGTGCAGCGGAAGCAGAACAAGAAATCGCCGCAGCAATTGCCCGCTACGTTCCATAACTCATGAGCGTTCGCGGCAAAGCTTTCATTGCAGGGGCGTACGAACACCCACTGCGCACTATCCCGAACAAAACGGTGCAGCAAGTGCATGCAGAAGTTGCTGCTGGTGCACTTGCCGACGCTGGTCTTTCGTTTTCCGATATCGATGCCTATTTCTGCGCAGGCGATGCACCGGGCTTTGGTGCACTGTCGATGGCTGAATACTTAGGGCTTCAACTCACCCACATTGACAACACAGAAACCGGTGGCTCGTCCTACCTCTTACATGTGCAGCATGCTGCCGAAGCTATTGCCGCTGGCCATTGTCATGTTGCGCTCATCACACTTGCGGGTTTGCCCCGTAGCTCCGGTACGGGCATTGGTGGTGCTGGTCGTTTTGGTTCTGCACCAGAAATATCGTTTGAAAACTTCTTTGGTCTCAGCATTGTTGCTGGCTATGCAATGGCAGCGCGCAGGCACATGTACGAATTTGGCACCACAAGCGAACAACTTGCCGAAATTAAGGTTGCTGCTGCGAGCCACGCACAGCACAACCCCAATGCATTTTTACAAAATGCGGTCACTGTAGAAGAAGTGTTGCAATCAAAAATGGTGGCCGATCCTTTACACATGCTCGACTGTTGCGTCGTCACCGATGGTGGCGGTGCACTTGTTGTGGTCTCACCTGAAGTTGCACGCAAACTCTCACGACAAAGCGTTCCTGTGCTTGGCACTGGCTTTGCTGTGAAACACGTGAATAACGGTCGCATTGACCTCACTCACACGGGTGCAGTGGTGTCTGGCCCTCGCGCATTTGCCGAAGCTGGCCTCACGCCAAGCGATATTCGTTATGCCTCTATATACGACAGTTTCACCATCACCGTTCTCACCACGCTTGAAGACCTCGGCTTTTGTGAAAAAGGGAAAGGCGGTGAGTTTGTTTCCAATGGTGGGCTACAAGCACCTTTTGGAAAACTCCCTTTCAACACCGATGGCGGCGGGCTGTGCAATAACCACCCCAGCAACCGCGGTGGTATTACCAAAGTCATTGAAGCAGTACGCCAGCTTCGCAACGAGGCACACCCTGCAGTGCAAGTACCCAATTGCCAATTTGCACTAGCGCATGGCACTGGTGGCAACCTTGCCACTCGCATGGGTTCAGCCACTCTCATTCTTGGGCAAGAGGTTTAAAAATGTCGTTCTTGCCACTTGCCGATGTTGAAATCAACAATGAAACACAGCCTTTTTGGGATGGTCTGCGCAACAATACGTTGCTGCTTCCCCGCTGCACTTCTTGCACTTCTGTGGTGTGGTATCCGCGCGCTCACTGCCCCGTGTGTTTTTCTACCGAGTTGAAGTGGGAAGAAATGTCGGGACGCGGCACTATTTACTCCTACAGCATTGTTGCCAAAGGTAATGGCCGCTGGAAAGAGTCTGGCCCTTACGTAGTTGCTTACATTGAACTTGCTGAAGGCCCGCGCATTCTCACCAACATTGTGGGTGTAGCACCGAGCGAAGTTCAGATCAACATGCCGGTGACAGCAGTGTTCGACTCTGGCGACGATGCTCGCGTGTTACTGCGCTTTACTTCTGTAAGTTCCAGCTAGTCGGTGCGCCCATTGCGAACGCATCGCGGGGCGCTCAATGAGGTACCACGAAGCTGCGCTCAACAAAAACGTAACGCTCATGGCAAGTAACAATCGCTCAGTATTTGACAACGTTTCTCCATGTCGTTGAATAATGCGAAACACGGGAATCTGCCAAATGTATAGACCGTAGGAAATGACTCCTACCCAGGCAATGGGCTTCCAACACAAAATGGAAGAAGCGAAAAATACTTTCTGTGCGAGTGCCAAAACAATGACCAAGCATGCAATGTCAAAGAGCGTCATTCCACCGAACCACATGAACGAACCATCTGCTCGGCCGTACAAAACTATTGCGACAACAACGATGACAGCAGGGAAACTTGCATAGCGAAGCAACATGGGCTTCACCACATTCGTTTTCATCATTAACACGGCACCCAACATGCCAATAATCAAACTTTCAAT
>CAMCZG010000105.1 GCA_945886445.1 Bifidobacterium breve
GGTTCCAGCAGTTGCAAATTGAAAAATAAAAATTGGGAAAAGATAAAAAGTTATTCTTCCTATAAAACCTTTTATTTTGTCATTCTTTGAAGACCTAAAAGCCATCGCTATAAAATAGATGAAGATAAGAACTGAAAGCATCGTAAGCAAGGTCATAACCCAAGACTGTTCTCCGTGAATCAACACGCTAAATGGATCAGGAAGCAGTTCTGAGTATATTGATTTTATTGAGATATAAATTGACTTAGGCAATTCCTCGATAGAAATTTTGGGAATATCCCGGATGCCAATTGCAGAAGTTTCGGACCAAATGTTGAGCGCATCTTTTTCATTCCTCTGATTTGGGGTCCACTCTCCTAGATAATTCATTAATGAAGTTCTTCGAAAAAAGGTAAAAATCTGATAAGCCGACCCCAAGAAGAACGCACCTAGTAGAGAAGCATGCCACTTAGTGAATGATTGTCTGCGGCCGACGAGGCGCAAGACAATCGGGAATGCCAGACAGATTCCAACTGGAAAAGAAGCAACGGTGACAGCTGTGAAAACCAAAACAAAGATTCCCAGTTTTCCCTTCTGTTCCAAACTAGGGAAGGCCGCTAGAACCACCATCAGTGTGAATGTCTGCAGCCACCAACTTCCCTGAATTACGCCCTGACCACCGATAACAGGGGTTGGTAAAAGCGCTAATCCAACTACGACCAGAGATGCGAATGATTTTTTCTGGGTTGTACGAGTGATTGCGGAGTAGATAACAATGAGATTCGTAATCCAAAATACCGTAGCAAAAATAAAAATAGTTTTGGGTAGATACTCCAATGGGAACTGCGCGATCAGTATCTGCATAACTCGAGCAATAAAAATACCGTAATTATTGGGGCTCCAAATTGCGGCAAAACCTTTGGAGAGTGTTAAGCCAATTCCGAATGTATCTTCCCAATCAACTCTGGACTGCGATCCCCAACCTCTAGCCACAAGAATTACAATGACGGCTAACGATGTAACCAATTTGCTCCAATTGTATTTCTTGACTTCAATGAATTCACGAGTGCTCTGGGAAATTGCGGATTTCATGAAAAATCACTTTCACTACTAACTGGGCTAGGTACACGTGAAAGACTAGTTCGCAGTTATGAAAACCCGCCGAACAGCAGAAACCCATGCCCATTTTGGCCAGCTCGACTGGATGCTGTCGCTCGGCATGGCCCTCACGTGGGGTTCATCATTCCTGCTGATTGACATCGCGATTCGTCACTTCCACACATCAGTCGTTCCATTCGGGCGCACTGGTTTTGGGGTCGCTGCGCTGTTGTTGCTACCGAGTGCTCGACACCGTGTTGCACGTGAGCATTGGCCAAGGTTAGTCGTCCTTGGTTTTGTGTGGATGGCACTGCCGTTCTTGTTGTACCCACTTGCCGAGCACACTGTTTCTAGCAGCATTACAGGAATGATGAATGGTGCACTGCCCGTGGTTGTCGCGGTTGTTACTGCAATTTGGATACAAACCATGCCGAGTGGTCGCCGAATGTTTGCTGTGCTCATAGGGTTCTGCGGAATCTTGTTGATCGCGCTTCCATCTATCAATGACGGCTCTGCAGCAGATGTGAAGGGCATTCTGTATTTGGTTGCAGCACTTCTCTCCTACGCAGTTGCGATAAACATCGCGCGCCCACTTCAAGCCATCGACACGCCTGGCACTCTCATGTTGCACGTAGAGATTGTTGCATTTGTGATGTCAGCACCATACGGCATATGGGGCTTCAGTCACTCGACATTCTCGCTTGCATCGTTTAGTGCACTCGCCGTGTTAGGTGTCCTCGGCACAGGTTTTGCATTTGTGCTCTTTGCAACACTTTCAAAACGCACCGGCGCTGTGCGCAGCATGATCCCCACATACTTCACACCAATTGTTGGCACAATCCTTGGCACCACATTCAATAACGAACCGTTGTTGATTCTTTCAGTGGTCGGAATGTTTGTGGTGATTATTGGTGCCTATCTGATGAGCCAACCAGAGAAAAATCTGCTCACTTCTCCCACAAAAGCGCAGTAAACGTACCTAGCCCCGAAGAGTCAGTAAGCGAAGTTGCTTCGTTTGAACGACTGCGCATCTTCATTGCTGCCACATCTGCTGCATGTTTCATACTCTCCCAATAGACGTTGCCTTCACTCACTAATTCATTGATGCCCCACTGCCTCAAGAAATCGGCTTGGGTTGAAATGGTGAATCCTGCAGCTAATTGATCGAGCATCACCTGTGCAGTGATGTCTTGAGAACCCGGGTCGGATAGATAATGCGTTCCACGACTCTGGTCCCGATATGTGCGTAACCACTCGCGCCATGGGGTGAGTGAAATATCAGCAGTTGACGCACTGCAGTAGTCAAATAACAGCAATCGGCCCTTACTGATTTTTAACAAACAGTCACGTACCCATGAAGCTGCAGCATCTTGAATCGGTGCACGCGAACCAAGTGGTGCAGTTTGTGGCAGGCACGAAGGAACTACGTCTGGTGTTCGTAACACTTCAACAAATTGACCACTAGAAGCTTGTGAAACAAATGCCTCCATCCACGAACCATCAAACACAAACAGCCTGAATGGCAAATTGTCGAGCAGCTCGTTTGCCAAAATCACACCAGTGATAGGGCCATCTGGCATAGTATCGCGAGATTCAATGCCCTGCGGGTGTAGTGCTCGCTGCGAAGCCGAGATTTCGACCGCAACATAATGCATCGCATTCACACATTCGGGTTGAGCTGCCAAGATGCTGCGCGCAAGTGTGCCAGGGCCCGCACCGCACTCGACAACGTCGAATCGACTTGGTGAGCCAAGTTCCTTCCACCATGCATCAAGCGCACGAGCAATTACTGTGCCAAAAAGCGGACCAACTTCGGGGCTCGTGATGAAGTCGCCACCACGACGACCAGCGCGACCACCTGTTGTGTAAAACCCACCTTCGCCATACAACGCGAGTTGCATGTATTCGCTGAACGGAATTGCTCCTCCAGCAGCGGCAATGGCCGCAGATATTTCGTCAGCCGCCGAAGGCACCAGTGATGCGCGCAATAT